>DASQDP010000134.1:0-87648 GCA_035634095.1 Nocardioidaceae bacterium
ACCTTGCCAAGGTTGAGGTCGCGAGTTCGAGCCTCGTCGTCCGCTCGGAGATGGTCGCAGCCTCCACGGTGGAGTGGCCGAGAGGCGAGGCAACGGACTGCAAATCCGTCTACACGGGTTCAAATCCCGTCTCCACCTCGATTGCTCGGGCTCCGCATGTGGGGCTACGAGTCGTCACGGGCGATTGGCGCAGTGGTAGCGCGCTTCCTTGACACGGAAGAGGTCACTGGTTCAAACCCAGTATCGCCCACCAACCCGAGGCGGCCCCTGACCTGCGAAAACGCAGGAATGGGGCCTTCTCCGTCCGCGGCGCGTGTCCACTATGTGTCCAATGGCTCCGCTTGGCCCACAACTATCCGCGACCACTGCGGACCGGACGAAGTCGCGCATGTGCCATCGGCCGCATCGCCGCCTCAAGCTCGTCGAGTCTTATGCGGATTGTGCCGCGCCGCCCAATCGTGTACGCCGGGATCGTGCCGTCGCTGATTCGCCTGCGTACCGTGCGCGTGGACACTGACAGCACTCTTGCGGCCTCCTCAAGGCTGAGGTATATCGGGACTTCCTTCTTGGAGGACATGGGACCCCCTGCTTCAGGCGTGATCGGACCTCTCAGGCTCCACCACGTTTCGCTACCCAGCCACTTAGTTGCGGGGGGAATCGCCCGTCTCCAACGTCTTGGATCTCCAAGCTGATCCCGACGAGGCCGGTGTGAGCGCACATTGAGGCACAAGGATCGAATCCACTCCGCCGACCCCAGCCCGGTTCCGACCTCGAGCTCTACTACGACATCTGGTCCGCAGTTCTCGCTGACCTGCGCATAGGTGCCTGAAACGGCGCCTGACCTGCGAAAACGTCTTTCACGTCTTCCAGCGACAGGCGCCGTTTTCGTTGTTGGGTGGAGGGGGTGCTCAGCGACTACGACCTATTCCGCCGGCTTCGCGCTCGCGGTCAAGCCCGAGGTGCCAAGGGAATGACGGACCTGGCTGCCGCACTCGTTCTCGTGACCGGTGAACCGTTCACTCGGTTGCGTGAGCCCGGGTGGAGCTGGCTGCTCGAAGGCGAACGGGTCGACCACACCATCACCTGCGCGATCGTCGACGTCGGCCACATCGTCAAGACCCACGCCCTGGCCGCCGACGACCTCGACCTAGCTCGGGCGGCGGTCGAGAAGACCTACACCGCCGCGCCGTACGACGAGGTCGCACGGCTCGACCTCATCCAGGTCGCCGCCGTCACCGGCCACAGTGAACTCGCGGAGCGTCACCTGGTAGATGGCATCTTCAACCGTACTGACGACGACTACGGCCCCATCGACTTGCCTGAACGGACCGCAGACATCGTCAAGCAGCGAGGTTGGGACCGACCTCCTAACAGAAAGCGTGGCTGACTGGCTGTCCCCGGCCTCGAGACGTCGCAAGCGATCGTGCGGTCACGGTGAACTAAAGCGAAGGTTTCGCCGATGAGCGATGGTCACGCGGAGCGTGCCGGTGGCGGAAGGTCACGCTCCGCGTGACCATCCCCTGCGGGACGGCTGAGTCGCTCGTCACCGATCCGTCCAAGCGTGGCCACCTTGCTCCGGTCGCGGTTCGCCGTATGGGACTGGTCGAGGTCCGGTACGGCTGGGGGACGAGCTCAGCTCCGTGATCGCCGCTGCTCAGCTTGAGTCGGCCTCCTGCTCGCCGTGGCGATGCCGAAGATCCGAAGATCGACCTGCCTTGCGACCTACGGCTCGAGGCGTTGAGCGCCGGTGGGCACCGGCTCTTGGGCGCTGCGTTCTTGCTCGAGCAGGCGCTGACCGGCCGGAGCGATACGCGATGAGGCGAGTGTGCGAGTGATGCGGATGCAGGACCCCCTGTTCCCCACTCGGCAGGTCCGTGAACGGGCCGCTCCGGTGTGGCCTAACGTGAGGGTGCGCCGCCTCCCGTTCTGGCGATATGAGCTGCAGTGGCAACGACCCCTGACCCCGCTCCATAACCCCGTGCCGCGGGGTGACCGACACTGCGCCCTCTTTGCGATCCCCGTCGGTGTCGGTGCATCAGGGGAACCTGACGAGCAAGTATGTCGACCCGCACCGACGCGCCGCAGCCGCCCACCTCCTACTCGACGCTGTTACGTCCCTCGACCCGGAGGACCAAGGGGGCGGCGATGCCGAAGCCCGCATCCTCCACGGTGTGGACCTGATCCGCGAGTCGGTCCGATTATGGAGGATCTCATCGAAGCCGAAGCCACCGAGCGGATCGGCGCACGGCCGAGATAGTGGGGGACGCTGACGGGTAACGTTGACGCGCAACCCCCACCCGGATCAATGGGTCACTCCACCTCAAAGACGCCGGCTCGGCGGGTGCGGCGTCGGGCTCAGGCCTCCCCGTCGACTTGGTAGACCTTGCTCTCCGTGACGCTCATGGTCTCGGTCACCGTGGGCAGGGCCTGCTGCAGGGACTCGGCTTGCTCCCGGGTCTCGAAAAGAACCACACCGTGCCCCATTGACTCGTCCCCGAACCAGGTGCCGCGGACGAAACCTGCGGCCTGCCTGATGCCCGGGATGAGCTCGTTCTCCAGCACCGCCACAGCGGCCTCACGGCCACCGGCTCCGAACTGAACGACTGTGTGCAGAGCAAACATGCGTGACCTCCTCGGAATGCGCTTCTGTTCAGTGACACGCCCCCCAAAGACGTGTCAGGCGACCATCTCGGGATAACTTTGCTGATGTGTCAGCATGATCCTCGTGTGACTGACCTGTCAACAAGGAGGAGCTCCCCATGTCGTCGCAGCAACTCGACCCGAGGGAGCTGGCGATCTGGGGCGCCTTCCTCGACCTCTGGCGAGTCCTGGCGTCGGGCATGGAGCGCCAGCTCGCCGACGCCGGCTCGTCGGGCGCCGATTACCAGGTGCTGGTGACGCTCGAGGAAGCAGGTCATCCCCTCCGTCCTCGAGACATCGGAAACCAGCTGGCTTGGGATCGGAGCCGCGTGTCCCATCAACTCCGGCGCATGGAGCAACGCGGACTCGTGACCAGGACCAGCGTCGAAGTCGACGCGCGCGGAACCCTCGTCGCTCTCACCGCACAGGGTCGACAGACCCTTCGCGCCGCGGCGCCAGGTCACGTCGCGTGGGTTCGTCAGAACTTCCTGCGCCACTTGGACGACGACGACGCGGAGGTGCTTACCCGGGTGGCGCAGCAAATCGTGGATTCCCTTACCCGCGCGGAATGAGAGCCGCACCGCCTGCGCGGCCGCGCCAATAGTCGTGATCTCCGACAGGACACTTACCTGTGCAGGCGGCGGCCCTGCTGCGCCGGATCCGACCGGGCGCTCCTCGGTCCACCCCTCCGTTTGTCGCCTCCACACGCTGACGTCTCGCAGGCGCTGGGGTGCCTCGTCATGGGCCGAGGCCATGCCAGGCTCTTGGGAGGCGAGCCTGACAGGGTGACCGCGAGGCCATCTTGAGCCTGCAGACCTGGTCACACCGCAGAGTAGAACCCTTGATCCCAACCTCGACTTCGCTCGACCTGGGCCGCTCGCTCGGGCGCCGCTGGGCCCGTTTTCCACGAGTTCGCCAGCGCCGCGTGCGACGTGTTCGTCCGCCCCGGAGGGCGGATGGTCACGCGGAGCGTGCCGGCGGCGGATCCCTTGCGGGATGACAGTGGCTTCCGACTTCGAGGAGCCAGCAAGCCGTGCGGACGACCCGCAGCACGTTCGACACCTGAGGTTCGGCTCTAGGTTGTATCTGCGCGCGCGGGGCGACACGCTGGCCCCATGGTGACCAGGGACCGCGACGAGGAGGGTCGGCCACGCCAGGCCAGGCCGCGCGACGAGCTCGGACGACCGCTGCCCTACGGCGCCGAGGGGGTCGAGCCGGTCTCCGAAGACCCGTTACCGCCCCTAGAGACGGTGCGGTTCGCCATCGAGCTGCTGGACCAGGGCCGGCCGTTCTCGGCCCACGAGGTCTTTGAGGCCCGCTGGAAGGACGCCCCTGAGGCCCCGGGGAGCTCGCTGATCGACCCGAGGTGGCCGCGGCACTGACCGGCGCCACCGTGCTGGTCGGGGCGCCTACCGAGGGAGAGGTCCGCCGGGCAGGCTGTCCTACGAGTTCGACGCCTTCGACGACCCCGCGACAGCCGACCTGCTCGGGCTGGCCGGCGGGCTGGTGCCACCAGCGCCCGGCCCGTGTCCCGGCACAGCCGAAGAACTCTTGACGGGACATGCAGGAACGTGCAAGTGCACTCACTCGCACACCGCGATACGTGCAACTGGCGACCGAGGGGGCGATCCTGCTGGCATGACGTCGCCTCCTCAGGTGCCTCGAGCAGTGGTCGCCCGTCTCCGCGAGCGGGCCACACGCAGCACCGCCGCCACGCTCGAGACGACGATGCCGGTCAGGCGGATGCTCTGGCCGTTGCCCAGCGGTACGCCGGCCGGCCCCGCGGCTCGCGGCCACGTCGCGGCGGCCACCGGCGATCTCGACAGCGACCTCGCCTGTGACGCGCGCTCCCTGACGAGCGAGGTCGTGACTGCGGCGCTGCTGCGCGGCCACACCGACGAGCTGTGGCTCGAGGTGGCCGTCAGCCGCGACACGCTGCATGTCGAGGTGACTGCGAGCCTTCCCCACCCCGTCGGCCGTCTCGTGTCTCCCCAAGTCGCCGGATCGCGAGGCGGCCTCCTGATCGTCGACGCCCTCGCCAGCGAGTGGGGCCTGGACGAGGAGTCGGCACCCCCGGCCGACACCCTGCGCATCTGGTTCCGTCTGAGCCTGGCCTGATGCCGAGGCTCCTGGCCGCTCTCACCAGTCGGCCGAGTCGGCCACCCAGTGCCCCTCCGGATCCCAGAAGCCGACCTCGCTGGTCGGCTCCTCGAGACCCTCGAGCTCCACGTGCCAGGCCAGGTGTGCGGACATGCTCGCCACGAGTGCGCCACACCGGTGGCACGTCGCCGCGTCTCGTTCCATACCGGACATCATGCGCTTTTGCCCGTGCTGCGGCCAGAGGGTGGGCGAAGCCTTCGCCGACTCGAGCGCGTGGGGAGGAAGCGCGACCCCGAGAGCAGGCGGCGTTCACGTGATGGGGACACCCCGGCCGAGAAGCTGGGAGGTTCTCATCGGCCGGGGTGTCTCCCCCAGTGTGGCCCTCTCGGCGACGAATGGCGACCGTTGGAGGTGTCGTGTCCCTCACGGATCCATCGGGTGTGGCCATCTCACCACCGAGCGGCTCCTCACCTCGGGGTGAGCAGGTCCGCGGAGAGCCACTCCTCGACCACCGCCCACTGGCCTGCCCGAAGTTCGGCTGCGTAGAGCACCCGTCCCTCCCACCCAGCGCCCTTCGCGCGCCACTCCACCAGAAGTCCCGGCCGCTTGACCCCGACCTCGTCCGCCGCTCCGGCCACCCAGCAGTGGCGTGCCGGACATCCGTCGTCCATGCCGGCGGTCAGCTGCACCCGCCGCGACATCGGGATGCCGCGTCCGGAGCCCATGCCGCCAGCCACCCCGCCAGCATCCCACATGCGTCGAACAGATGTTCGAGTGTCAGTCGTCCTCGTCCACGGTCACGGCCTCACCATGGGTCCCCGGCCGCGGGGCCCAGGGCAGCTCCGCGGCCGGGCGTACGACGACAAGCCGGTCGCCGCGCACCAGCTGGGTCACCGCCGGGTCGAAGTAGCGGTGCACCGTGCCGTCGCGCACCACCGCGAGCACCTGGTCGGGAAGCGACTGGGGCTGCTTGCCGACCTCGGGAACCAGCAGGTCGCGCTCCGCGACCTCGAGCCCCTCATTGCTCGACAGCAGGTCCTCCATGACCGCTCCCAGGGACGGGCTCAGTGACGACAGCCCCAGCAGCCGCCCGACGGCGTCGGAGGACGTGATGACCGAGTCCGCACCACTCTGCCGGACCAGCTGCACGTTGTCGCCCTCGCGAACCGCCGCGACCACGTAGGTGTCCGGGTTGAGCTGCCGCACGTTGAGGGTGGCGAGCACGGTCGAGTCGTCCCGGTCGGTGGTGATGATGACCTGCCGGGCCCGCTCCACTCCGGCCCGGCGCAGCACCTCGCGGCGGGTGGCGTCCCCCACCACCACCGCGAACCCGTCAGCATGGGCCTCCTCGAGCGCGCTGCCGCTCGGGTCGACCACGACGATCTGCTCCGTGGCCACCCGGTTGTTGCGCAGCGTGTGCACGGCGCTGCGCCCCTTGGTGCCGTAGCCGATCACGACCACGTGGTCGTCCATGTGCTTCCTCCATCGGGCGATCCGGACCAGCTCGCGG
Organism: Nocardioidaceae bacterium; assembly: GCA_035634095.1. Lineage (GTDB taxonomy): Bacteria > Actinomycetota > Actinomycetes > Propionibacteriales > Nocardioidaceae > Nocardioides_B. The sequence continues at coordinate 6,251 of DASQDP010000134.1, forward strand.
CCCTGCGCGGCGAGCACCTCCAAGGTGGTGCCGATCAGCAGCACGAGGAACGCGATGCGCAACGGGGTGACCACGAACGCGTTCACCATCCGCGCGCCTGGTTCCCGCGGGGTGATGTCGCCGTAGCCGGTGGTGCTCAGGGTGACCGTCGCGTAGTAGATGGCGTCGACGAAACCCACCTCGCCGGTGGGGTCGTTGTTGTCGACGTACCCGTCCTTGTCGAAGTACACGAGAGCGACGGTGAGCCCCAGCAGAGCGAGCGCGAGCAGGACGCGGAGCAGCAGCTCCAACACCGGGGACCGCCGGTTCGCCGGGAGCCGGACCCGCCCCCTGGTCTCCCCCGCTACGTCGTCCGGCACGAGGGTGAGAGTACCGGCCGGCTCGCCCTCAGCCCTCCGAACGCAGGCCCACCGCGTCGTGCCGCCACCAGACGTCGGGGTAGACGAGCGCGCCGTGCATCCAGCGCGGCTCGAAGCCGGGCAGGGGCATCACCTGGAAGGCGCCCTCCGGGATGCGCGCCGACGGCGCGGTGAGGCGCAGCGAGCTGCCCGGGACGAACCCGAGCCGCGAGTAGTAGCCCGGGTCGCCCTCGAGGAACACCAACGGCTCCGCTCGGGTCCTGAGCCGGCGCAGCGACTCGATCACCAGACGCGTGCCCACGCCGGCTCCTTGCCGGTCCGGCCGCACCGACAGCGGGCTGAGCACGAGCACCTCGACGAGCCGGGCCGGGGCATCCAGCCAGCCACGGGTGTAGCTGACGTGCCCGACCACCGACCCGTCCGTCTCCACGGCCACGAAGGACAGGCCGAGCCAGGCGACGGACTCCCGCACCGCGTCGAGCAGATCGGCCACGTCCTCGCCGCCGAATGCACCGCTCACCACCCGGCGCACGACGACCATGTCGTCAGGGGTCTCCTCGCGGACGGTCGACCCGGTCACCGGCGGGACAGCCGCTTCTCCGCCGGCGCCGGCCCGCCGTGGACGAGCTCGACGCCCCGCAGGCCCGGCCCATCGATCACCGCCCCGCCGCCCGGAAGCGGCACCAGCTCACGGCGCACCGACGAGTGTCGGCCCCTTCCGTCGGCACGGAGGTCGCGCGTGCGCAGCACCCCGACCCCGACCAGCGCGTTCGTCAGGGTGGACTTGCCGTGGCCGGACGCGCCCAGCAGAGCGAGGGTCAGCCGGTTGTCCACCCACTCCCGCACCGTGTCGACGCCCTCCCCGGTGCGGGTGCTGGCGATCACCACCTCGACCCCCGGCGTGGCCGAGGAGACGTCGCGGGCGACCTGACGGGCGTCGGTGACCAGGTCGGCCTTGGTCAGGACGACAGCCGGGCGAGCGCCGCTGCGCCACGCGAGGGCGACGAGCCGCTCGACCTCCGACAGCACCGGCAGCGGGTGCACCGCGACCACGAGTGCGACCACGTCCACGTTGGCGCAGAGCAGCTCGCCGTGGCTCTGCCCGCCGCCCGCGGCCAGCACCACGGTGGTCCGGCGCGGGAGCACCCGCTCGAGCGTGCTGCGGCGGTCGGGCCAGTCGCGGATGAGCACCCAGTCCCCCGTGCAGGGGCCGGTCAGCGGACTCTCGGCCATCCCCGAGAGGACCGCGCCGCCGAAGCTCACCCACAGCGGCCCGGCCTCGGTGAGCACCGACGCCAAGCCCCGGTCCACGCGCGCCACCCGGCCCACCGAGCCCCCGTCCGCGGCGGCGCGGGCCAGGTCGGGGGTCCAGCCGATGGTCTCCAGCACGGTGGCAATGTACGGCGCACGCCCTGGCCCGTGCACGTGGTTTCAGCCCCGCCGCTCCTCCGTCCGCCCGGCGTCAGCCGGCGCCTCGGGCGGCTGCCCTGCGTCGTGCTGCTGCAGCACGACAGTGTCGTCGGCGGCGTCGGGGAACCGGGCCAGCTCCTCCTCGACGCGACGCAGCCGCGGCACCAGGACGCTCATCCGCAGCCTCCGGACCACCTCGCGCCGCGCGCGGGCCGTCTCGTTCTCGGGCCAGAGCCGGTCGAAGGCTGCGTTGAGGGCGGCCCCGATCAGCACGGCGATGGAGAGCAGGTACAACCACAGCATCACCACGATCGGCGCGGACAGCGGCCCGTAGATGGAGGTCGATCCTGAAGCGGTGGTGGTGAGCACCCAGCGCAGCAGGTACGAGCCGAAGACCCACACCAGGATGGTCAGTGCGGCGCCGGGGAGGTTGTAGCGCCACGAGGTCCGCACCGGGACCGACACGTGGTAGAGCGTGGCGAGGAAGCACACGCACAGCAGCACGACGACCGGCCAGTAGAGCTCGTTGAGCAGGTCGAGGCGGCGGGGCAGCGCCCGGTTCACGAGCCCCGGCCCCGCGACCACCAGCGGGATGGTGACGACCCCGGTGAGCAGACCGAGCACGTAGAGCGAGAAGGACAGCACCCGGGTCCGCACGATGCCGCGGTGGCCGCCGAGGCCGTACATGATCGTGATGGTGTCCACGAACACGTTCAGTGCCCGCGAGCCCGACCACAGGGCGAGGATGAAGCCGAGCGAGACGACGTCGAAGCGGCCGCCGTCGAAGACGTCGCGCAGCGTCGGCCGCACGATGGCGTCGACGGTGTCCGGGGTCAGGGCCCGGGAGGACACCTCGATGATGGAGTTCCGCACGTCCTGCACCTGCTGCGGGCTGAAGCTGTCGAAGACGTAGCCGATCGAGCCTGCGAGCGCGAACAGCAGCGGAGGCAGCGAGAGCAGGGCGAAGAAGGCTGCCTCGGCCGCCAGGCCGGTGACCCGGTTGCGGAAGCAGGTGCCCACCGTGGAGACGACCAGCCGCCACGCCGTACGCCGTGCGGAACGCCAGCGCGCCACCCACAGCGGGGGCACGCTCGTCGCGGTGGCCGGCATCGTCCTACGGTATCGACCGAGCACGCAGATCGACTGGCACAACGGGCGCGCCGACGCCGCACGGGCCTCTCCGCGGCGGTTGTGCCAGTCGACCTGCGGCCTGTGGACGATGAGAGCCACGCCGCGCCCGACTTCGGGATGCTGGCGGCATGAGGGACGACGTCGAGGTGCTGACTGCCATCTACCGGCTCGGAGGTGTGGCGAGCCGCCGTGCGCTCGTGGAGCGGACGTCACGCCCCGCGCTCGAGCGGGCGCTGAGCCGCGGCACCGTCGTACGCGACGCCCACGGCCGGTACGCCGTCCCGGCGGCCGCCGCGGCCGTGCGGGCGGCCGGCGCGCTGAGCGGGACCGCGTCCCACCGCAGCGCCGCGACCTGGTGGGGGTGGGAGCAGAAGTGCCCCGACCACGACCCAGAGGTGACGGTCCCGCGGCACCGCAAGGTCCGACCGGACCGCCGGCGCGGCCTCACCGTGCACTGGGCCGACCTGTCCGACAGCCAGGTCGACGGCCCAGTGACCACTCCGCAGCGGACGCTGGTCGACTGCCTGCGCCGGCTGCCGTTCGACGAGGCCCTGGCCATCGCCGACTCCGCCCTGCGGCACGGCTCCCTCACCTCGGCTGGCTTGGTGGCGCTCGCCGCAGGGGTGGCGGGGCCCGGCGCCGCGAAGTGCCGGCGAGTGGCCGGCCTGGCTGACGCGCGCGCGGCCAACCCCTTCGAGTCGGTGCTGCGCGCGCTGTCGCTGTCGGTGAGAGGCCTGCGGCTGGTCCCTCAGGTGCCGATCACGACGGCCGGCCGGACGCTGCATCCCGACCTCGTCGACGCGAACCGCCGGCTGGTGGTGGAGGCCGACTCCTTCGAGTGGCACGGGAGCCGACGGGCGCTGCGCCGGGACTGCCGTCGTTACAACGCCCTGGTCCTGCAGGGGTGGGTCGTGCTCCGCTTCACCTGGGAGGACGTCATGCACGACCCGGCGTACGTGTGCGACGTGCTCGGACGGGCCACGCACGCAGATCGACTGGCACAACCTGCTGCCACGCGCCGCCGCGCGGCCTGAGCCACCGATGTGCCAGTCGACCTGCGCGGCGGGGGGTCAGGTCAGCTCGAGGCCGGGGTAGAGCGGGTGCTTGTCGAGCATCTCGGCGGACGCGGCCCGCGTCCGGTCCGCCACGCCGTCGGCGAGGATGTAGGTCGCCTTGGACGGCGCTCCCGCCTTGGTGGTGCCGGGGGTGGTCGAGGACAGCACGTCGACGACCAGCTGCGCCACGGTGTCGAACTCGTCGGCTCCGAAGCCGCGGGTGGTCAGGGCCGGCGTGCCGAAGCGGATGCCCGAGGTGTACCACGCGCCGTTGGGGTCGGCGGGGACCGAGTTGCGGTTGGTGACGACGCCGGCATCGAGCAACGCCGACTCCGCCTGGCGCCCGGTGAGCCCGAACGAGGTCACGTCGAGCAGCACGATGTGGTTGTCCGTGCCGCCCGTGACCAGCTTCGCGCCGCGGGACAGGAAGCCCTCGGCCAGGGACTTGGCGTTGTCGGCGATCCTCTGGGCGTACGACGCGAACGCCGGCTGCCGCGCCTCGGCCAGCGCCACCGCCTTGGCGGCCATCACGTGGGACAGCGGACCGCCCAGCACCATCGGGCAGCCCCGGTCCACCGAGGGTGCGTACTCCTCGGTGGCCAGCACCAGCCCGCCACGGGGCCCGCGCAGCGACTTGTGCGTCGTCGTCGTGGTGATGTGCGCGTGCGGCACCGGGTCCTCGTCGCCGGTGAACACCTTGCCTGCGACCAGGCCGGCGAAGTGCGCCATGTCGACCATCAAGGTGGCCCCCACCTCGTCGGCGATCTCCCGCATGGTGGCGAAGTCGACCCGCCGTGGGTAGGCGGAGTAGCCCGCGATCAGCACCAGCGGCTTGAACTCCCTGGCCGCTGCCCGCACCAGGTCGTAGTCGAGCAGCCCGGTCTCGGGGTCGGTGCCGTACGACCGCTGGTGGAACATCTTGCCGCTGATGTTCGGCCGGAAGCCGTGGGTCAGGTGCCCACCGGCGTCCAGGGACATGCCCAGCATCCGCTGGTCCCCGAACTCGTGACGCAGCGTCTCCCAGTCCGCTTCGGACAGCTCGCTGACGTTCTTGGCTCCCAGCCGCTCCAGTGCGGGCGACTCCACGCGGTGCGCCAGGATCGACCAGAACGCGACGAGGTTGGCGTCGATGCCGGAGTGCGGCTGCGCATAGGCGTACGGCGCGCCGAACAGCTCGCGCGCGTGCTCGGCCGCAAGCGCCTCCACGGTGTCGACGTTCTGGCAACCGGCGTAGAACCGGTGCCCGACCGTGCCCTCCGCGTACTTGTCGCTGAACCAGGTGCCCATCGTCAGCAGCACGGCGGGGCTCGCATAGTTCTCGCTGGCGATGAGCTTGAGCGAGCCTCGCTGGTCGCGGAGCTCGGCCCGGGTGGCCTCGGCGATCCGCGGCTCCACCGACGCGATGACCTCCAGCGCAGCGTCGTACGCCGCGCTGGTGGTCTTGGCGAGGCGCTCCCGGTCGACTGGCGACGCGGAGAGGCTGGCGGGAAGATCGGTCCTCTGGTCGGTCATGCCGACAGCCTATGGCCTGACGTCGAGTCCCAGCATCCGGACAGCCGTCTCACCACACAAGACGTTCATTTGTGGGGCGGCCGTCCGATCGCTGAGACTCTTGCCATGGTCAGCGCTGCGACGACGATGCACCTCGTGGTACGACGCCACGTGGACCTGGGTCGCACGCGCAGCATGATCTGTCTGCCCTCCCCCGCCTGACCGTCCAGCATCGACGCCGGACGCGCGGTCGCCGGCAGCCTGCTCCCTCCCTGAGGTCGAGCCGGTCCAGCGCCTCGTGCGTCTCTCATCCCAGGAGCGCAGCCCCGTGACAGCCCCCAGCACCCAGCCCAGCCCCGTGACGGCCCCGACACGGGGCACCTCCGTGGGCACGTCCTCGGGCACTCCCTCGGGCAGCCCGGGAAGGTCCGGCCGACCGCGGCAGAAGCGCGGCGAGGGCCAGTGGGCGCTGGGCTACCACGAGCCGCTCAACCAGAACGAGCAGGCGAAGAAGGACGACAACCCGCTCAACGTGCGGGCCCGGATCGAGAACATCTACGCCCACCGGGGCTTCGCCTCGATCGACGGCGCCGACCTCCGGGGCCGGTTCCGGTGGTTCGGGCTGTACACCCAGCGCAAGCCGGGTCTCGACGGCGGCAAGACCGGCGCCCTCGAGCCCGAGGAGCTCGACGACGAGTACTTCATGCTGCGAGTGCGCATCGACGGCGGACAGCTCACCACCGAGCAGCTGCGCGCCATCGGGGAGGTCAGCAGCACCTACGCCCGCAACACCGCCGACGTCACGGACCGGCAGAACGTGCAGTTCCACTGGATCCGCATCGAGGACGTGCCGGCGATCTGGGAGCGGCTGGAGTCCGTGGGCCTGGACACCATGGAGGCCTGCGGGGACTCTCCTCGCACCATCCTCGGCTCCCCCGTCGCCGGCATCGCGGCGGACGAGATCATCGATCCCACTCCCGCGATCGAGGAGATCCGGAGGCGCTACATCGGCGACCCCGAGTACGCCAACCTGCCTCGCAAGTTCAAGACCTCCATCACCGGCCACCCCAGCCAGGACGTCGCGCCCGAGGTCAACGACGTCTCCTTCGTCGGCACCACCCACCCCGAGCACGGTCCCGGGTTCGACCTGTGGGTCGGCGGTGGGCTCTCCACCAACCCGATGCTGGCGCAGAAGCTCGGCGTGTGGATCCCGCTGGACGACGTCGCCGACGTCTGGGAGGGCGTGATCTCCGTCTTCCGCGACTACGGCTACCGGAGGCTGCGCTCGCGCGCGCGGCTCAAGTTCCTCGTCCAGGACTGGGGCGTCGCCCGGTTCCGTGAGGTCCTGGAGACGACCTACCTGCACCGCCCACTGGTCGACTGCCCCTCGCCGCCTGTCCCGGCCCGCACCGGTGACCACATCGGGGTCACCGAGCAGAAGGACGGCCGCTTCTTCGTCGGCGTCGCGCCCACCGTCGGTCGCGTGGACGGTACGACGCTCAGCCGGCTGGCCGACCTCGCCGAGGAGCACGGCTCGGGACGGGTCCGCACCACGCCGTACCAGAAGCTGCTGATCCTCGACGTCGAGCCGGACCATGTCGAGAGCCTCGTCCAGTCGCTCGACGGACTCGGACTGTCCGCACGGCCCTCGAACTGGCGCCGGTCCACCATGGCCTGCACCGGCATCGAGTTCTGCAAGCTCGCGATCGTCGAGACCAAGCAGCGGGCCAGCGACCTCGTCGATGAGCTCGAGCAGCGCTTCCCCGGGCTGGACGTGCCGATCACGGTGAACGTGAACGGCTGCCCGAACGCCTGCGCGCGCACCCAGGTCGCCGACATCGGCCTGAAGGGCCAGCTGGTCACGGAGGCGGACGGGCGCCAGGTCGAGGGGTTCCAGGTGCACCTCGGCGGCGGCCTCGGTCTGGACCCGCAGTTCGGCCGGAAGCTCCGGGCGCACAAGGTCACCAGCGCCGGGCTGGACGACTACGTCACCAACGTCGTCGCCGCCTTCCTGGACCAGCGCGACGGCGAGGAGTCCTTCGCAGTGTGGGTGTCGCGCGCCGACGACTCGTCGCTGCGCGGCGAGGTCGGCCGACAGCTGGCGGCCGCGCGATGAGCGCCGGGTCATCACGGGGCATCCCCTTCCACTGCCCGTACTGCGGTGATCAGGACCTCCGGCCCAGCGAGGAGGGGCCCTCGGACGGCAGGGGCGCCTGGGAGTGCCGCAGCTGCCTGAGGCTCTTCTCGCTGAAGATGCTCGGAATGGTCACCCGACCGACGATCACCGCACCGCCCACCCCGGGCACCGAGGTGTCCTCATGACCACAGCCGTCACCGAGGCAGCCCGGGCCTTCAAGGGCACCAGCACCGAGGGCCGCAGCGAGGCCGAGCTCCAGGAGCTGGTCCGGCACGCCGGGGCCGAGCTGGAGCTCGCGCCGGCCGAGGTCATCGTCGAGTGGGCCGTCGCCACCTTCGGCGAGCGCTTCGCGGTGACGTCCTCGATGGGGGACGCGGTTCTCGCCCACCTCGCCGCCACGGTCGCCCCGGGCATCGACGTGGTGTTCCTCGACACCGGCTACCACTTCGTGGAGACGATCGGCACCCGAGACGCCGTCGAGGCGACCCTGCCGGTCAACCTCCGCACGGTGCGTCCCGAGCTCAGCGTGGCCGAGCAGGACGCGGCGTACGGCAAGGACCTCTTCGCGCGCGACCCCGACCTGTGCTGCGCGCTGCGCAAGGTCGCGCCGCTGCGCGACGCCCTCGCCGGGTACGACGCCTGGGCCACCGGTCTGCGCCGCGACGAGACCCGCAACCGGGTGATCGCACCGGTCATCGGCTGGGACGAGGGCAAGCGCAAGGTGAAGGTGTCTCCTCTCGCCCGGTGGACTGCCGACGACGTGGACCGGTACATCGCCGAGAACGGCGTGCTGGTCAACCCGCTGGCGTACGACGGCTACCCGTCGATCGGCTGCTGGCCGTGCACCCGCCGCGTCGCACCGGGTGAGGACGCGCGCAGCGGCCGCTGGTCGGGCAGCGCCAAGACCGAGTGCGGCATCCATGTCTGACCCCGCATCCCTCGACAGGAGGCCCCGCCCATGACCGCTCCCGCTCTGGTGGCGCTCGCGCACGGCAGCCGTGACCCGCGCTCCGCACAGACCGTCACCGCACTGGTCGACGAGGTGCGCGGCATGCGCCCGGACCTGCGCGTCGAGCCGGCGTTCCTGGACCTGTGCACGCCGACGTTCCCCAGCGTCGTGGACCGCCTGGTGCGGGCCGGGCACGACGAGGTCGTCGTCGTCCCCCTGCTGCTCACCGAGGCGTACCACGCCAAGGTGGACGTCCCACAGGCGGTCGCCGCGGCCGCCGCACGGCACGAGGGCCTCCAGATCCGGGCCACCGCCGTGCTCGGCCTGGAGGCGGCCTTCCTGGAGGTCCTCGACCAGCGGCTGCGCTCGGCACTGCGGGACGCGCGGGTGCGCGAGCTCGACGCCCTGGTCCTCGCGGCGGCCGGCTCCTCGGACCAGCTCGCCAACCAGGCGGTGGCCCGGCTGGCCCGGCTGTGGGGGTCTCGGCATCGGCTGCCGACCGTCGCAGCCTTCGCGTCCGCCGCCCCGCCGGCCACCGGTGAGGCGGTGCGACAGTTCCGCGCCGAGGGACGCCGGCACATCGCGGTCGGTTCCATGTTCCTCGCCCCCGGCCTGCTGCCCGACCGGGCCGCAGAGCTGGCCGTCGAGGCCGGAGCCGTCGCGGTCTCCGAGCCGCTGGGTGCACACCCGCAGGTGGCTCGCACGGTGCTCGCCCGCTACGCCGTGGGTGCGGTCGAGCTGGTCCCGGTCTGAGTCACCGTCGGCGTTCGCGCACGTGTCGTAGCAGACAACGGTCCGCAGCTGCTCCGGCTACCGGGCGTGCGCACGACGCCATAGGCTTGGCGACATGAGCCAACACTTCGACCTCGTCGTCCTCGGTGCCGGACCCGGTGGGTACGTCGCTGCCATCCGCGCCTCGCAGCTGGGCAAGAGCGTGGCCGTCGTGGAGGACAAGTACTGGGGGGGTGTCTGCCTCAACGTGGGGTGCATCCCGTCCAAGGCGCTGCTGCGCAACGCCGAGCTCTCGCACATCCTCCAGCACGAGAAGGACCTGTTCGGCATCAGCGGGGACGTGACCATGGACTTCGGGGTCACCCACCAGCGAAGCCGCAAGGTGTCCGAGGGCATCGTCAAGGGCGTGCACTACCTGATGAAGAAGAACAAGATCACTGAGATCAACGGCTGGGGGACGCTCACCGACGCGAAGTCGATGGACGTCAAGACGCACGGCGGCGAGACCGAGCAGGTCACCTTCGACAACCTGATCATCGCGACCGGCGCCTACACGCGGCTGATCCCCGGGACCAAGCTGTCCGAACGAGTGGTCACCTACGAGGAGCAGATCCTGCAGAACGAGCTGCCGGACCGCATCGTGATCGCCGGGTCCGGGGCCATCGGCGTGGAGTTCGCCTACATCATGAAGAACTTCGGCGTCGACGTGACGATCGTGGAGTTCCTCGACCGGATGGTGCCGACCGAGGACGCCGAGGTGTCCAAGGAGCTGTTCAAGCACTACAAGAAGCTCGGCGTGAACGTGATGCTCAAGACCAAGGTCGAGAGCATCGAGGACCCCGAGGACACCTCGCAACCGGTGAAGGTGACCGTCTCCCCCGCCGACGGCGGTGACTCGCAGGTCATCGAGACGGACAAGGTGATGCAGGCGATCGGCTTCGCCGCTCGGGTCGAGGGCTTCGGGCTGGAGGCCGCGGGGGTCGAGCTGACCGAGCGCGGCGCCGTGGCCATCGACGACGTCGGCCGCACAAACGTCGAGCACATCTTCGCGATCGGGGACTGCACCGCCAAGCTGATGCTGGCGCACACCGCCGAGGCGATGGGCGTGGTCGCCGCCGAGACCATCGCCGGCGCGGAGACCATGCCGGTGGCCTTCGACTTCATCCCGCGGGCGACCTACTGCCAGCCGCAGGTGGCCTCGTTCGGCTACTCCGAGCACCAGGCGAAGGACAAGGGCTACGACGTCAAGGTCGCCAAGTTCCCCTTCTCGGCGAACGGCAAGGCTCAGGGTCTCGGTGACGGCGTCGGCTTCGTCAAGATCGTCGCCGACGCGAAGTACAACGAGATCCTCGGCGCGCACATGATCGGCCCCGACGTCACCGAGCTGCTTCCCGCCCTCACGCTGGCACAGCGCTGGGACCTGACCGCCGACGAGGTGTCGCGCAACATCTTCGCCCACCCGACCCTGTCCGAGGCGGTCAAGGAAGCCGTCGAGGGCATCGCGGGGCACATGATCAACCTCTGACGGACCCGCCCGGGCACCCGGCGCGCCGCCGCTCTCCCTGGAGATGCGGCGCGCGGAGCCGGCGGCGCCGGCGTTTGCCGTAGGGAATGGGTGCCGGGCGGTCCGTCCGGCCCGCACGAGCGGCCATCCCCGGACGATTCGTCCCCCACCGGTCCAGACAGCCGTGTGAGCCGTCCGCACCACGGGCACGGACGGATGCCCAGGGGGCCCGGGGTGTGCAACGACCCCGCCTGTGCACCCGCCGGGTGCGACAGGCCCCGTGGAGGCCGGTCAACGACGACAGCGCCCGAACGAAGGAGCACAGCCATGACCACGAAGGTCGAGAAGAGCATCACCGTCGACGTGCCGATCAGCACGGCGTACAACCAGTGGACCCAGTTCGAGGACTTCCCGCAGTTCATGGGCGGGGTGCAGCAAGTCGAGCAGCTCAGCGACCAGCGTCTGCACTGGGTCGCCGAGATCGCTGGCGTCAAGCGCGAGTGGTACGCCACCGTCCTCGAGCAGCGCCCGGACGAGAAGGTGGCCTGGGCGGCCACCGAGGGCGCCACCAACGCCGGCGCCGTGTACTTCGCGCCGTCCGGCACCGGGCAGACCCTGGTGCGCCTCGAGCTGGAGTACGAGCCGGAGGGCCTGGTGGAGAAGGTCGGCGACGCGCTCAACATCGTCGGCAAGCAGGCTGAGTCCGATCTCGAGAGGTTCAAGAAGTTCATCGAGGGGCGGCGCGACGCCACCGGCGCATGGCGCGGTGACGTGGAGGGGTTCGCGGTCGGCACGCCGGGAGTGGAGGCGACCACCTCGCAGGGCGACAGCGGCAAGGCCGGGATCTCCGGCAAGGCTGCGGCCGCCGGGGTGGCCGCGGCCGCCGCGGTCGGCGTGGCCGCTGCGGCCGCCGCGCGCAGCGGATCCGACGACACCGAGACGGTGCCAGACACCGGCGACGTCTCGGCCGTACCGGCTCCGGACGTGTCCCGGCCGTCGGCCGGGCTCGACGAGGCAGCCGCCTACCCGGTGGCGGGCGACGTGGAGCCGGACGTCGTCGTGGTGGTCGACGACGTGGAGTCCGACAGGACGGTCGGCGGCTCGCAGGCCGACCCGCTGACCGATGACGTGCAGCTCGACAGCGACCTGCCCGGCGCCACCGACCGCAACGACGGCTCCCCCCGGACCGGTGTCTGAGCGGTGTTCTTCTTCTTCAGCAACCGGTTGGGGTGCCTGGGATCGCTGCTGCTGTCTGCGGCGGTGACCGTCGTGCTGGTGCTGCTGCTGTCCTCCCGCTGAGGCGTGAGCGGCCGGCCCTCGACGCGACCGCGTCGGGGGCCGGTCTGCCGTTCGCCGGCGGACGGCCAGGGCGGAACCTCCGGCGAGGCCGTTAGGCTCGCCGAGGAAGTTTCGTTTTCAACGACAACGAGAACCACGGACAAGGAGCGCAGGTCATGAGCGTTGGCAAGCTGACAGCACGCGTCCTCATCGGAGGGCTGTTCTTCGGGCACGGCATGCAGAAGTGGACGGGCTGGTTCGGCGGCCCCGGACTGCAGGGCACCGACGGGATGATGGCCTCGCTCGACATGCACCCGCCGCGGCGCAACTCGATCGCCTCGAGCGCCGTGGAGTCCATCGGCGGTCCGCTGTTGGCGGTGGGGCTCGGAACGCCCCTGGCCAGCGCCGCGCTGATCGGCAACATGGTGGTCGCCATCCGCAAGGTCCACCTCGCCAACGGCCCCTGGAACGCCAACGGTGGCTGGGAGTTCAACGCGGTGCTCATCGCCGCGCTGGCGCTGCTCGCCGAGCAGGGGCCGGGTCCGGTCAGCCTGGACGCCACGCTGGGCCTGGAGCGCACCGGTCCCGCCTGGGGACTGGGGGCGCTCGCCCTCGGAACGGCCGCTGCGTTGGGCGCCATCGAGGCGGGGCGGCGAGCCGCGCCGGCCGTGTCGCTGGCCGCCGAGACGCCGCTCCCGCAGACGGCCGGCGACCCCGTCACCGCCGACTGAGCGCTCCTCAGCGCACCAGTCGATCCACCAGGTGCTCGAGCTGGGCGGCGGGGTCGGTCGTCGTGCCGCCGTGCACCGGGCCCGGCTGTACGACGGTGCTGCGGGGGGCCTTGAGGAAGCCGAAGCGCGTGCCCAGCGGGGCCCGGCCGGCCTCCCTCGCCGACGCGTCTCCACGGCACACCGCCTCGACTGCGCGCAGCGCCGAGTGCACCCGGTCCACGTCCAGGCCGGGAGCCATCGCGAGCAGCCGGTCCTCGTCGACGTGGAAGCGCGCGGCGAGGAAGTCCGCGGCCTGGCAGTAGACCACCACGCCGACGTTGAGGAACTCCTCCCGGTCCACTCGAGGCACGCACCGCAGCACGACGTACTGGAAGCCCCGCCTGGCGGGAGACCCCGTGCTCACGCGGCGCCTGCCACCGGCAGCCAGGGCCGCTCCCCGCTGACCCGGCTGTGCAGGAACTCGACGTAGACGGTGCGCAGGTCAGCGGGAGTGGGAGCGGCGGGCACCGGCTCCAGCCACTCGTCGGGCACCTGGTCGACCACCTCGGCGAGCAGCTCCCGGGTCACTCGCGACGCCAGCGCCCGGTCGACCTCGGGCAGCGCACGCCGGTGCCCGGCGAGCACGTGGTCGGAGGCATCGTAGGGCTGGCGGGCGAAGCGCTCCGCCGGTCCGACGCCGCCGGGCCAGCCGTGGTGGAAGTACAGGCAGGCGCCGTGGTCGATGGCCCACAGCTGGGAGTGCCACACCAGCAGGTTGGGGTTGCGCCAGCTGCGGTCCACGTTCGCCGTGAGGGCGTCCAGCCACAGGATCGACGCCGCCACCTCCTGGTCGGGCGCATAGCCCGCGTCGTACCCGAAGGAGCCGGGCAGGAAGTCCACCCCGAGGTTCAGCCCGACGCTGGCAGTGAGCAGGTCCTGCACCTCCTCGTCGGCCTCGTAGGTGCCGATGACTGGGTCGAGCTCGACGGCGACGAGGTCAGGTGTGCGGATGCCGAGTCGGCGCGCGAGCTCCCCCACGACGACCTCGGCGACCAGCACCTTGACCCCCTGGCCGGCGCCCCGGAACTTGCACACGTAGGTGCCCAGGTCGTCGGCCTCGACCAGGCCAGGCAGCGAGCCGCCCTCCCGCAGCGGGGCGACGTAGCGGGTCGCGGCGACGGTCCGGAGCACGCGGGCACCCTACCGGGCGGGTTTCGACCGACGGTTCGGTCAGGGAGCGGGCGACCACGCCCGGACCCACTGGACGGCGAACGTCTTCGGGTACGACGACGGGCTCGCCGCCCCCGGGTCGGCGAAGTCGTAGATGCCGAGCATCAGCTGCATCGGGTATCCCGGGGACTGGTCCACCCGTCGCACCAGCGCGTCGTCGACGTAGAACGCCACCCCCTCCGGCGTCCACAGCGCTGCGTAGTCGTGCATGTCGCGCGCGTCCACCGCCACCGTCTCGACAGAGAAGTCGTCGACGATGTCCGGGTCACCGAACGGGTGGACGCCCATCCCGACGTCGACCGTCTCTCGCCGAACTCCGCGCCCGAAGATCTCAGCGACGCAGATCTCAGCGGACCGGGACGGCTCGTCCTCGAACCCGATCATCCACAGCGCGACCATGGCGTCCGGATCGGGACAGGCGGCGGCCCGCATCTCGACGAGACCGAAGGTCGGCGTGAAGCCGCGGAAGGTGGCCTGCCCCTCACGCACCCGGGCATCCTCGGAGAATCGGTGCTGACCTGTGGTCGAGCCGAGGGGGCCGGCGAACACACCCGTCTGGAACGACGAGACCCGGGTGGTGCCGTCCACCTCTGGGCACCACGGCTGCTGGTCGTGGTCGATGCGCAGCGTCAGTCCGGCGTCGAGGTGGTAGCGCGCCGCGGCCTGGGCACGGCTGCTCCACTGCGGCAGGTGGTAGGGCAGCCAGTGCTCGGGCAGCGTCCCGTCGAAGCGGTCATCGAGCACCAGCCGGAGCCCTGAGCGGTCCAGACGGTCGGGGGTCGGCATGCCGGGCAGTCTCACGCACTCCGCGGCCGGGCCACCGACTCGACACCGTCTCGGGCGAGGGCGACCAGCCTGCTGACTGCTCGGAAGTACTTCTTGCGGTAGCCGCCCTCCAGCAGCGGCGGCGCGAACAGCTCGTCGAACGTGCGGCCACTGGCGACGACCGGGAGGTCGCGGTCGTACAGCCGGTCCGCGAGCACCACCAGTCGCAGTGCGACCGCCTGGTCCTCGACGGTGCGCACGTCCTCCAGGCACACCAGGCGTACGCCGTCGAGCAGGGCGCCGTACTTCGACGGGTGCACCCGAGCAAGGTGCCGGGTCAGGTCGACGAAGTGGTCGAGGCTGGCGCCGTCGCGCGACGCGGCATTCCTGACGGTGTCCAGGTCGGGGGCGGCGGGCGCCTCGGGAAGGCCGCGGTGCCGGAAGTCCTCGCCGTCGATGCGCACGGAGTCGAAGTGCGCCGAGAGGCCCTGGATCTCGCGCAGGAAGTCGTCGGTGGCGAAGCGGCCCTCGCCGAGCCTGCCGGGGAGGGTGTTGGAGGTGGCGGCCAGCCGGACCCCGGACTCCCGCAGCCGAGTCAGCAGCGTGGACACCAGCACCGTGTCGCCCGGGTCGTCGAGCTCGAACTCGTCGACGCAGACCAGGGTGTACGAGGACAGCGCGGCCACGGCGTCGTGGAAGCCGAGCGCACCCACGAGGTGCGTCAGCTCGACGAAGGTCGCGAACAGCTTCGGCCCCGGGGCGGCGTGCCACAGCGAGGCGAGCAGGTGCGTCTTCCCGACGCCGTAGCCACCATCGAGGTAGACGCCCCCGGAGCCTGGTGCCGGCTCGGACCTCCCGGTTCTCGAGAGGCTCGGCCAGCGCGACCGCTTGCGGGGCTTCTGGCCGACCGTCCCCGCGAAGCCGCGCAGTGCGTCGACCGCCTGCTGCTGCGAGGGCTGGCCCGGGTCGGGCCGGTAGGAGTCGAAGCTGACGTCGGCGAACCGGGGCGGTGGCACCAGCTCCCCGACCAGCCGGTCCAGCGCCACCCGCGGATCGCGGTCGGTCAGCGAGATCGGCACCCGGCCAGCCTACGGGCCCTAGGCTGCCGGGGTGGATCTGCCTGTGCTGCCCCCGGTCTCGCCGATGCTCGCCAAGTCCGTGCCGGGAATCCCCGACCCTGCCAAGCACGGCGGGCTGTGCTTCGAGCCCAAGTGGGACGGGTTCCGGTGCCTCGTGTTCCGCGACGGCGACGAGGTGGAGCTCGCCAGCCGCAACACCAAGCCGCTGACGCGCTACTTCCCCGAGGTGGTCGAGGCGGTCACGGCGTCCTTTCCGCCGCGGTGCGTGGTGGACGGGGAGATCTTCGTCGCGCTCGACGGGCGGCTGCAGTTCGAGAGCCTGCAGGAGCGCATCCACCCGGCGGACTCCCGCGTGCGGATGCTGGCCGACAAGACGCCGGCGGGGTTCGTCGCGTTCGACCTGCTCGCGGTGGGCGACGCGTCGCTGATGGGCGAGCCGTTCGAGGTTCGGCGGGCCCGGCTGGTCGAGGCGCTGTCGGGCGCCGTACCCCCGGTGCACCTGACCCGGACGACGACGGACCCCGACGAGGCGGAGCAGTGGTTCCGCCGGTTCGAGGGCGCCGGGCTCGACGGCGTGGTCGCGAAGCCGCTGCGGGCGACGTACCAGCCGGGGGTGCGCACCATGCTCAAGGTCAAGCACGAGCGCACCGCCGACGTGGTGGTGGCCGGCTACCGCCTGCACAAGACCTCCACACCCGAGCGGCCGCTGCTCGGGTCGCTGCTGCTCGGCCTGTACGACGACCAGGGCCGGCTCGCCCACATCGGCGTGTCGGCGTCCTTCACGGCGAGGCGCCGCGCCGAGCTCGTGGAGGAGCTCGCGCCGCTGGTCGTGACGGACCTGTCCGAGCACCCGTGGGGGCAGTGGTCGGAGTGGGCCATCGCCAACCCGGACCGGGTGCCGGGCACGCAGAGCCGGTGGAGCGCCGGCAAGGACCTGTCCTTCACGCCGCTGCGTCCCGACCTGGTGCTGGAGGTCGGCTACGACCACATGGAGGGCAGCCGTTTCCGGCACACCGCGCAGTTCAAGCGGTGGCGGCCGGACCGGGACCCCCGCTCCTGCGGCTACGAGCAGCTCGAGGAGCCGGTGAGCTATGACCTGCGGGAGGTTCTCAGCGGCTGAAGTTCCGGGGGGTTCAGGAGGAGCTGGCGGGTCTACGCTGGCGGCATGAGCCAGATCGCGACGTACGACGTGGTGCTGCTGGTCGAGCAGCCGCTGTCCGTGGAGGATGCCGCGCAGGTGCGCAGCCTGCACCAGGAGGTCGAGGAGCCGGTCCGCTACCACGTCCTGCTGCCGGTCGAGAACGCCGCAGCGCGGGTCGAGTCGGCGATGGGCTCGATCGCGGCCAGCGAGGTGCTCGCGGCTCCCGCCCTCGTGATGAACGACCAGGACGTGCGGGCGCTTCAGGAGGAGCTGCTGTCGCGGGCCCGCACGGAGTGCGACGGGTGCGTGGACAAGCTTGCGCAGAGCGGCGCGAACGTCACCGGCGAGGTGGTCAGCACCGAGCCCGTGGAGGCGCTGAGCGCGAAGGTGGCCGAGGTCAGCGCCGCCGAGGTCATCATCCTGACCCGCCCGCACGTGATCGCCGAGTTCTTCCACCTCGACTGGACCTCGCGCGCCCGGCGCCGCCTGGGGGTGCCCATCCTGCACCTCCTCGAGCACGAGAACTTCGACGAGCAAGCCGAGCGGATGGGCGGGGAGGGCATCACCGGCCTCTGAGGGGCTGTCACCGAAAAACCTGAGCCGTCCACCCATCCGGGGCGCCGCCGAGCCCGAACACCGGGTGGCAGGCGCGTCAAGGGGGGCCTCGGCCGCGCTGCCCCGGCCGATGGACGAGAGGCCGGTTGGGACGGAACCGCCCTCGGCGTCGGCTGTCAGCCCCGGGGGCGGTTCTGCTCCACGTCGACGCGGAGCGCCCCCGGCCCGGGGGAGCCGGGGGCGGTCCGGCCGCCCCGCAGCGCGAGGCGGGCAGCCAGTCCCCTCCCATGCGGACTCCTGCGTGGACGAACGCGCGGAGCCCACCGTGAGCAGGGCCGGCTGAGAGGTCGCCGTCATCAGGGAGGTGACGGCGGCCGGGCCCGCGACGTTCTGCACGCCATGGTTCCCTACTTCAACGCGCCGCGCCGCGTCGTGCGGCCACGCGTTCGCGCAATGCAGAAGTCTGCACGGTCGGGCCAGTGACAAGACGGGACGGGGCGGGCTACTCTCGACGAGAGCAAAGTCACTCTCGCCCTCCCAACGAGAGTGATCAGGACGGAAACGGCCCCCGACATCACGCATGCGGGGGCCGTTGTCCGTCCCCGGACCCATACCTCGCCCGACGAGCCGATGCAGTTCCTCGACCGGGGTGAGAGCACGTGGTCAACGGGGCGGCGACGCGGACCCGACGCGTTGGACGCCCCCGGCCTCCGAGTCACCGGGGGGTCATGCACACGTCGGACCCGCTGCTTGAGCCTGTCCGCGCCGCCGGCCACACGTGCCCGGTACAGAGCTCTTCATGCGTGGGTCGGGCGAGCGCGCCGTTCTGCCGATGGTCCTGCGTCGCGCCGGGGGACGGCCGGACTGCGCGGAGGGCGTGCGCTTCGGCGTTGCGGGTAAGGAGCCACCAGGCAGACGCCTCCAGGGCGCGCCCTGGAGATCTGCTAGGTCCACTCGGTCGAGACCGCGGCCTTGTGGACCGCCTCATGCTTGGGCAAGGCGGCACCGGGGGGGACTGCAGAAAGATGGGAGACTCGTGGCCATGAGTGCCGAGTCGATCGCGGAGCGCATGGCCGCCGCTGCGCGTGAGCTGCAAGACCAGCACGATCCCGTCGCGACGGTGAAGAGCGCCGTGGACCTGCTGGTTCGGAACGTTGATGGGTGTGACTCCGCCAGCATCTCGCTGGTCTACGGCAGGCGACAGGTGGAGACACCGGCGGCCAGCGGCGACATGGCGGTCACCGGCGACAAGCTGCAGGAGGAGATCGGCGAGGGACCGGCCTTGGACACCCTGTCGGACCAGGAGACGGTCTACGTCCCGGACCTCGGCACCGACACCCGTTGGCCGACGTGGGGGCCCAGGCTGGCCGAGGCAACGGGGACCCTGAGCGTCCTGACCTTCCGCCTCTTCACCGTCAAGGACGTCATCGGGGCGCTGAGCATGTACTCCACGGAGGCGGACGCGTTCAGCGCGGACGACAAGGCGGAGGGCCTGGCGCTCGCAGCGCACATCGCTATCGCTGTGCTGGCGGCCCAACGACTCGATCAGTACGAGTCAGCGTTGGACTCCCGGACCATCATCTCTCAAGCGTGCGGGATCGTCATGGAACGGTACAAGATCGACGCCGTCAGAGCGTTCGCGCTGCTGACCCGGATCTCCTCGGTGCGGAACACCAAGATCCGCGACGTCGCAGCCGAGCTGGTGGTGACCCGCGTCATCCCGCCGCCCCGGGCCGCCGACCGCGTCTAGTCAGTGCCGCACCGCCTGCCCTCAGGTCACACCGGGCAGCCCGAAGTACCCCCACGCCCAGTAGCCGGCCACAGCCGCGGCCAGCCCGGCGGCCGTGAGCAGTCCCCACCTCGCCGGTCGGAGCTTGATCCGAGCCCACAGGGATCCGGCTCGGCGCAGGAAGGCGCGGTACAGCCGGTGCCCCCAGTGGAACTCGCGGGACCACACCCACAACCCGACGAACAGGGGCGGCACGGCCAGGAGCAACGAGAACAACCACATGAACGCACCCAGCAGCATCATGAACAGCCCGGCGACGAAGACGCCGGCGCGCAGGAACTGGTGGCGACCCCGCGTCCCGCGCAACCAGGTCCACCACCGCGACCGGCTCACACCGGGAGGCAGCATCAGCCCTGAGCCCGCGGGCTCCTCAGGTACCCTGGACGATCCCACTGGCACCCCTCCGCGGCGTCGAACGATGGCCATCTGCCCCGGTATCGGTGCTACCCCGTCCGGCACGGTTCTATCGGCCGTCTGCCCAGTTCCGAGGGTTCTTCTTGCTCGGCTGGACGCGCGGCGGCTCGCCGGGCATCTTGGGGTAGTCCGGCGGGTAGGGCAGGTCGACGGCGCCCTGCTCGTCGTACAGCGCGAGCAGGGGCTCGATCGAGTGCGCCACGTCGTCGATCGCTGCGTGCACGTCACCCCGCTCGGCGAACCGCTGCGGCACCGTGACCAGGTTGAAGTCGGCGGGATCGGCCACCTCCGCCAGCTCCTCCCACTCCATCGGCGTGGACACCGGTGCCCCCGGTTTGGGGCGCAGGCTGTAGGCGGAGGCGATGGTCCGGTCCCGCGCGTTCTGGTTGTAGTCGACGAAGATCGCGTCGCCGCGCTCCTCCTTCCACCAGCTGGTCGTCACCCCGGACGTACGACGGGCAAGCTCCCGCCCGAACGCGATGGCGGCGTGCCGCACGTCGGGAAAGTCCCACCGCGGCTCGATCCGGACGTAGACGTGCACGCCCCGGTTGCCCGACGTCTTCGGGAAGCCGACCATGCCGAGGTCGCGCAGCAGCTCGCGCACCACCCCGGCGACCCGCACCGCGTCGGAGAAGTCGGTCGAGCCGTGCGGGTCGAGGTCGAGGCGCAGCTCGTCGGGGTGGTCGGGTGCGTCGCGGCGTACCGGCCAGGGGTGGAAGGTCAGCGTGCCCATCTGCGCGCACCATGCGGGCACCGCGATCTCGGTCGGGCAGATCTCGTCGGCGGTGCGCCCGGACGGGAACGTGATGGCGGCCGTCTCGAGGTACGGTGGCGCGCCCTTGGGTGCCCGCTTCTGGTAGAAGGCGTCACCGTGCTCACCGGTCCGGGTGGCCAGAGTGATGCCCTTCCGGACACCCTTGGGCCAGCGCTCCAGCGCCGTCGGCCGGTTGCGCAGCGCCCGCATGATCCCGTCCCCGACGGCCAGGTAGTACTCCACGACCTGCAGCTTGGTGATCCCCGGCGTCCGGTCGGTGGCCTCGTAGATCACCCGGTCGGGGCTGGTCACCCGCACGGCCCGCCCGCCGGCGTCGACCTCGGTCGCCTTGGTGCTCGTGGCCATGCGACGGACTCTAGTGCGGTGGCCCGCGCCGCACCGGGACGTGGCCGCGCCGGTGCGATGAACGCGGCGCCACGGCACGCTGTCGCCTTCACTGCACGCTGAGCCGGGTTGGCCCTCGAAAGTAGGCTGGCCACATGAGCTACCAGGTGGAGAAGAGCGACGCTGAGTGGCGCGAGCAGCTGTCACGCGAGGAGTACGCCGTGCTCCGCAGGGCCGGCACCGAGCGGCCGTTCACCGGCGAGTACACCGACACCACTACGGTGGGGGTCTACCGCTGCCGCGCTTGCTCGGCCGAGCTGTTCAGGTCCGAGACGAAGTTCGACAGCCACTGCGGCTGGCCCTCGTTCTACGCGCCTCTGGCGGAGGACCGGGTCGAGTACATCGAGGACAACTCGCTGTTCATGAAGCGTGTCGAGGTCCGTTGCGCGAGCTGCGGGTCGCACCTCGGGCACGTCTTCGACGACGGGTACGGCACCCCGACCGGGCAGCGCTACTGCATCAACTCGATCAGCATGACGCTGGAGCCCGCCGAGGTGGCGTCCCCTCAGCCCGCCGAGGTGCCGTCCCCGCAGCCCGCGGAGTGACGCACCTCGCGGCATCATCCGGCGCTTCGTGACAGGTCGCACGCCCGGTCAGGGAACAAGACCGCCGTGTGAGTGAGGTCGCCCCCGCTCGGCTGTCCTCCGCGCGCCACTCCTGCGACGGTGGAGGTGCCGGCCCCGCAGGCGTCACCCATCGCACCCATCCCGGGCGCGACACCCGCGGCGGCAGAAGTGGAAGAGCCATGTCGATCCTCACCCCCATGCCCCTCACCCGGACCGAGTGCGACGACGCCCTCGTCGTGTGGGTCGCCTCGACCACCGTCGGCGCGGAGCGGGCCCGACTCACCAAGCAGGTCCACGACGCCCGCTCGGTGTTCGGCGTGTACGCCGACACCTCGGAGTCCACGCGGCGGGTCGCCGCCCGGCTGCGTGCTCTGAGCGGCCTGTCCGACGGCAGCACGCTCATCCCCGAGCCGCACCGCTTCGGCTCCACCCACGCCGCCAAGCTCCTCCCGCGCGGCGCACGGGCCGTGGGCTGGCTGGAGCTCGACGGCTACCGCGGCGTCGCCGGCGCGCCCCAGCCGAGCGAGGAGTGGCTCGCCGAGGAGCGCACCCAGCTCGGCGCGTGACGCCTCCACCCAGGCTCGGGGCGAGCACCACGCGATGCGGCCCGCCGTGTTGCCCACGACGGTGTTCCCACGGGTCGTCAGGGGAGGTCGGTGACCAGCTCGCGGGGAGTACGGCGCCGGCCGGTGTAGAACGGCACCTCCTCGCGCACGTGCCGCCGGGTCTCCGACCCGCGCAGGTGGCGCATCAGGTCGACGATCCGGTGCAGCTCGTCTGCCTCGAACGCCAGCAGCCACTCGTAGTCACCGAGCGCGAACGACGACACCGTGTTGGCCCGGACGTCGGGGTAGTCGCGGGCCATCATCCCGTGC
This sequence comes from Nocardioidaceae bacterium, assembly GCA_035634095.1. Classification (GTDB taxonomy): domain Bacteria; phylum Actinomycetota; class Actinomycetes; order Propionibacteriales; family Nocardioidaceae; genus Nocardioides_B. Next base: position 28,580 of record DASQDP010000134.1, read on the forward strand.
TCGGCGAGCAGCCTGCGACGCTCGGCGTCCTCGAGGAGGGACCACTCGTAGGAGCGCACGAACGGGTACACGCACACGTAGGAGCGCGGCTCCTCGTCGGCGAGGAACGCCGGGATGTGACTCTTGTTGAACTCTGCAGGCCGGTGCAGCGCCATCTGCGACCACACCGGCTCCAGACGCGTTCCGAAGGCTGTGCGCCGGAAGCGGTGGTAGGCGTCCTGAAGCTCGTCGGCGGTCTCGGCGTGCCACCACACCATCAGGTCCGCGTCGGCGCGGAGACCGGCGATGTCGTAGAGCCCGCGCACCGTGACGTCGGCGGAGCCGAGCTCGCCGAACAGCTTCTCGACCTCAGCCGCCTCTGCCTCTCTGTCCGACTCCCCGATCAGGTCGCGCAGCCGGAACACCGACCACATCGTGTACCGGATGGCGGCGTTCAGGTCCTTCGCGAGCTTGCCCTTGCCGGGCACCTTGCTGGGTCGCGTGCTCTCCGTCATGGCGACATTGTCGCTGGTGCCGCAAAGGCTCCGAGGACCGACGCCGCGGCGAGCTCGGCGGAGGCGATGCAGGCCGGCAGGCCCAACCCGTCGTACGTGGCGCCGCACACCGCCAGACCCGGCTGCGACGCCACAGCGTCACGGATGCGGCGGACCCGGTCCAGGTGCCCCACCGCGTACTGCGGCAGCGCGCCGCCCCAACGCTGCACGTGCCAGTCAACCGGCGCGGCGGCGAGCCCGACCGCGTCGGTGAGGTCGGCGAGCGCGACCTGCACCAGCTCCTCGTCGGGACGCTGCAGTGTCGCCTCCTCGCGGTGCCGGCCGACCGAGCAGCGCAGCACCAGCAGGTCCTCCCCGCCGGCTCGGGCTGCGCCGGCGTCGCGGACCCAGTCCCACTTCGCGAAGGAGTACGTCGAGGCCTTGACCGTCCGTCCGTCGACCGGAGGCACCAGGAACCCCGAGCCCTCGGTGGCAGGCACGTCGGACGCCCGGAACGCCAGGGTGACGATCGCCATCGAGGCGTACTCGACCGCAACCAGCTCGTGCGACGCTGCCGGCGCCACGTCGGCGAGCAGCCGGGCGGTCGGTGCGGCGGGGGTGCCCAGGACCACCGCGTCGGCGTGCAGCACCCGGGCGTCGCGGGTCGACCCGACAACCAGGTCCCACCCACCCTCGACCGAGCGGGCGAGGTCCCGGACCGTGCTGCCGGTGCGGACGTCGAGCCGGGCTGCGAGGGCCTCCGGCAGCTGCGCGAGGCCGCCGACCAGGCCGGCGAAGACGGGCACGCCGGACGCCTGCGCCGTCGCAGCAGCAGCGGCTCGCAGCAAGGAGGTGTCCTGCTCCAGCAGGGCCACCACCTGCGGCACGGCCGCCCGCGCCGAGATCTCGCGGGCGTGCCCGGCGTAGACACCGCCCAGCAGCGGCTCCACGAGCCGGTCCACGACCTCCGGCCCGAACCGCTCCTCGACGAGAGCGCCGATGCTGACGTCCCCGACCAGGTGGGTGGCCGGCTGGTCCGGCTCCGCGGCGGCGCGCGCCAGGCCGGCCTCGGACAACACGCCCGACTCGGCGAGCTGCACCCCGTCGGCGGGAACGCCCATCAGGGTGCGCGGCATCGGCCGCATCCGGCCGCGTGACCACAGGTTCGCGGAGATCGTGGCCGGATGCACCAGCCGGTCCGCCAGCCCCACCTCGCGGGCCAGGGCGACCGCCTCGGGACGCCGGTTGAGCATCGACTCGGCGCCGGTGTCCACGACGACTCCACCGACCTCCGCGCGGGTCAGCTTGCCGCCGACGGACGGCGAGGCCTCGAGCACCACCACCTCGACGCCCGGGGCTGTCCGCCGTACGGCGTGGGCGGCGGCGAGCCCGGAGATGCCGGCTCCCACCACCACCACCCGGCGGGCGGCACGCTCCTCGCTCTGCTGGTCGGCGGTCACCGTTCCAGAGTGGCAAACAGGTCAAGCGTCACGCACCTCACCGACGGAACCGGGAGGGTCAGCGCTGCGTCGGACGGGCAGGCACAGACGCGACGACGGACGGAGCAGCACATGCGATCTCGACGACATCGACCACTCGGCGTGCTTCGCGCCGGGCTCGTGACCGGCGCGGTCTCCCTGCTCGCCGCCGTGGCGCTGGTGGGCTGCAGTGGCGGGGACCTCTCGAGCCAGCCCTCGGGCACAGACGCGGGCGCCGCCGAGCCGGCCACGGATGCGGCCGGTGGCGACATCCGCCGCCTGCGAGCCCCCGAGCGGGGCTCGGCCGACACGGCCGCACGGGCATGGTGTCGTTGACCGGCACCGACCTGGCCGCGACCCGGGCGGAGATCGACGACCTGCTCGCCGCAGTCGGCGGCACGGTCGACGACGAGCGGACCACCACCGGCAAGGACGGCCGCGTCGACCGTTCGACGCTGGTGCTGCGGGTGCCGGTGGCACGCTTCGACGCGGCCAAGTCGGCACTGGAACGGCTGGGGACGCTGAGGTCGTCGACCGAGTCGGCCGAGGACGTCAGCACTGAGGTGATCGACACCGCCGAGCGGGTGCAGACGCTGCAGAACAGCCTCGACCGGCTGCAGCGGTTCCAGCGCGCTGCGACGGACGTGGACGACCTGCTTCGCTTCGAGGAGCAGATCACCCGGAGGCAGTCGGAGCTGCAGTCCCTCACCGCGCAGCAGGCCTACCTGTCCGACCTGACCTCGATGTCGACGATCACCGTCGAGCTGTCCACCCCGGACGCCGCGCCCCCGGCCGCCCTGGACGACGCCGGCTTCCTGACCGGCCTGCGCAGCGGCTGGAACGCGCTGGTCGACCTCGGCGTGGTGCTGCTGACGCTGCTGGGGGCGGTGCTGCCGTTCCTGGTGGCCCTTCCGCTCGTGGGGGTCCCGCTCTGGCTGGCGCTCCGCGCGCTGCTGCGCCGACGTGAGCTTCGTGACCCCACCCCCGCCCCTGACAGTCCGTGACGGGACGCTGGAACCCTGCCCGGATCGTCGGAACCGCGTCGCGGACTACCCGGCAGCGGCGGCGGGCAGGGAGTGGACGTGGTCGGTCAACCGGGCGAGCTGGTCGGGGTCGGTGGACGGCAGGACCCCGTGACCGAGGTTGAAGATGTGCCCCGGCGCCGCGCGGCCCGCCTCGACGACCTCGGTGGCCCGGCCCAGCAGCACGTCGGTCGGCGCGAAGACCAGGGACGGGTCCAGGTTGCCCTGCACCGCCCGGCCGCCCACCCGCCGGATCCCGTCGGCCAGCGTCACCCGCCAGTCCACGCCCACCACGTCGGCGCCCGCCTCGCCCATCAACCCGAGCAGCTCGCCGGTGCCCACGCCGAAGTGGATGCGCGGGACCCCCAGCCGACCGGCGGCGTCGAGCACCTGGGTGGAGTAGGGCATCACGTAGCGCCGGTAGTCGGCGGGTGACATGGCGCCCGCCCAGGAGTCGAAGAGCTGGACCGCGGAGGCGCCCGCCTCCACCTGCACGGCGAGGTAGGCCGCCGAGATCTCCGCGATCCGTGACATCAGCGCGTCCCACACCTGCGGTGCGCCGTACATCATGGCCTTGGTCTTCGCGTGCTCCTTGGAGGGCCCGCCCTCGACGAGGTACGACGCCACGGTGAACGGCGCACCCGCGAACCCGATCAGCGGCGTGGCTCCCAGCTCGCCGACCAGCGTGCGCACGGACTCGGAGACGTAGGGGACGTGCTCCGCGGTGAGCGTCGGGATCGCCTCCACGTCCGCGAGCGTCGTCACCGGCGTCGCGACCACCGGCCCCACTCCCGGCGTGATGTCGAGGTCCACACCCACGGCCTTGAGGGGCAGCACGATGTCGGAGAAGAAGATCGCCGCGTCGACGGAGTACCTGCGCACCGGCTGCAGCGTGATCTCGACCACCAGGTCAGGGCGCATGCAGGAGTCCAGCATCGCCACGCCGTCGCGCACCCGGCGGTACTCCGGCAGCGAGCGGCCGGCCTGCCGCATGAACCACACCGGAGTGTGGGGCACCCGCTCGCCGCGCGCTGCGCGCAGCAGGGCGGAGTCGTGGACACGGGGGTCGGTCGAGGCGGCGGACGGCACCCGACGATCCTCCCAGGTCACCTGCACGACGGGTCCCAGCGGCCGGCGTCGCAGAGCGTGTCGACCGGCCCGGCGACTGGTTCCCCCCTACTGTGACCACATGGCCACACGTCACGAGCCTCGTGTGGACCCGTCCGGCGCGCCGGCGGAGTTCCAGCTCGCCGTCTCGCAGCTGCGGGCCGCCCGGCTGCGGCCCGAGGTGTTCTGCGAGGAGATGCCGGCTCCGCAGCGGATCGCCCCCTTCGCCTCGGCGCTGTCCGCGGACGTCACGGTGGACGGCGAGGACGTGAGCACCGGGCGGATCGTGCTGCTGCACGACCCCGCCGGCAACGACGCCTGGGCGGGCACCTTCCGCTGCGTGGCCTACGCGCGGGCGGAGATCGACCCCGAGATGGCCAACGACCCGGTGCTCGCGGAGGTCGGATGGTCGTGGCTGGGCGAAGCGCTCGCCGCACACGGCGCCCGCTACGTCGCCCCGTCCGGGACGGTCACCAAGGTGTCCTCCGAGAGCTTCGGCGGGATGGCTGACGAGGAGGCGAGCGCCCAGCTGGAGATCCGTGCGTCCTGGACCCCGGTGGGCGACGCCTCCGGGATGCTCGACCTGGCACCGCACGTGGAGGCGTGGGGCGAGCTGCTGTGCACCGCGTCCGGGCTGCCGCCGGTGCCGGAAGGGGTCGCGCCCCTGCCCAGCCGGCGCGGACAGCGCGGCCGGGGCTGATGGGCCGACCCGAGGACGGCACGGTCGGGACCGACGTCGACGCCGCTCCCCTCGTCGACGGCCCGGTCGACACGCCGATCGACAGCCCACACGAGCCGGTCCCGCTGCTCGAGCTCCGCGACGGGCTCCCGCCGGTCGTGGACACCGAGGCCGCGCTGGCCGAGACGGTGGCCGCCATCGCGGCGGGCAGCGGACCGGTGGCCATCGACGCCGAGCGGGCGTCGGGCTACCGCTACTCCGCCCGGGCGTACCTGGTGCAGCTGCGGCGCGAGGGGTCCGGCACGTCCCTGGTCGACCCGATCGCGTTCGACGGCCTGCACGCACTCGACGACGCTCTCGCCGGCACCGAGTGGATCCTGCACGCGGCGACCCAGGACCTGGCCTGCCTGGCCGAGGTCGGCCTGCGCCCCAGCTCCCTGTTCGACACCGAGCTGGCGGGCCGGCTGCTCGGCTACCCCCGCGTCGGGCTCGCCACCCTCGTCGAGACGGTCGTGGGACGGCGGCTGCGCAAGGAGCACTCAGCGGTGGACTGGTCGACGCGTCCGCTGCCCCGGCCCTGGCTGGAGTACGCCGCGCTGGACGTCGAGGCCCTCATCGAGCTCCGCGAGGAGCTGGGGCGCGAGCTCGACGAGTCGGGCAAGGCCGAGTGGGCGCGGCAGGAGTTCGAGCACCTCGTGCGTGCGGAGCCGAGCGGGCCCCGGCTGGACCCGTGGCGGCGCACCTCGGGCATGCACCGCGCCCGCGGACGGCGCGCCCTCGCCGCCGTACGCGAGCTCTGGGAGACCCGCAACGAGATCGCCGAGCGCCGTGACGTCACGCCCGGGCGCATCATCCCTGACTCCGCGATCGTGGAGGCGGCGAACGCGATGCCGCGGGACAAGGCGTCGCTGCTCGGCCTGAAGGGCTTCCGCGGTCGCGGTGCGTCCCGCTACTCCGCCCAGTGGCTGGAGGCGCTCCGAGTGGCTCGCTCCCTGCCGGAGGAGGACCTGCCTCCGGTCGCGGGCAGGTACGACGGGCCCCCACCGCCGCGGGCCTGGGCAGACCGTGACCCGGTGGCGGCGGCGCGGCTGGTGCAGGCACGCACCGACCTCAAGGCCCTCGCCGACGAGCACTCGGTGCCCGTCGAGAACCTGGTGACCCCCGACTTCGTGCGTCGGCTGATGTGGGAGCCGCCTGCGCTGGCCGACGCTGCCGACCTGAGGACCGCAGTGGCGGACCGGCTGGTCGACCTCGGTGCGCGCCCCTGGCAGGTCGAGCTGACCCGGGACCTGCTGGCCGAGGCGATCGCCTCTCCCCCGTCAGCACCGGTGGTGCCGCGGCCCGACGTGGACGACGACGAGGAGCCGTCGGTCGCGGGCTGAGAGCCCGGTGCGACCCGGCTACGGGCTCGGAGACCCGGTGGGCGAGCCTGCGGGTGACTCCGACGGCGAGGGCGTCGGCTCCACCAGCAGCGCAGCCGAGATCCTGTCGATACGCGGCAGCAGGGTGTCCAGGTTCAGCACGGGCGCATAGAACATCCGGTCGACCAGCGGCTGGGTGGCGGACACCACCCGCCGCCAGGCCGGCGGGCTCGGCATCACGTCGGCGCGCCGCATGACGGTCGTGAAGACCTCGACGTTCAGCGGCCACCTCCCGCGCTGCTCGAAGGCCTCCGAGTGCACCGCCTCCAGGTTGGCCGGCACGATTCCTCCGGACCGGGCCGTCAGCGCGGCCCCGCGCTGGCCGCTCGCGAAGGCCAGGAAGTCCGCCGCGTCCGCGATGCGCGCCGAGGCGCTCGAGATGCAGATCCCCCGCACGTCGGCGATCGTCTGGGTGCGACCCAGCGCCGGCAGCGGGAAGACGTCGAAGGCAAGGCCCGGATGCGTCCGGAGCTCGGGGACCAACGCCCGGGTGCCGACCACCATCGCGACGCTGCCCTCCCTGAAGCGGGTCAAGGCGTCCTTCGCGGCGAGCTGGGCGGGTGTCGGGGTGAGGCGAGGGTTGCGGGCAACGGCGAGGATCTGCTCGAGCGCCGTCCGGGTGGGACCGTCCGAGAGCTGCAACGTGGTCGGCTGTCGCGGGTCGTCGACGATGTCGGTCCCCGCCGACCTCAGCAGCGGGGTCAGGGTGGTCAGGTCCGGCGCCAGGTGCACGCCGCGGACCCCGGGACCGGACATCTGCTGCGCTGCGGACACGAACTCCTCCCAGGTCCACCCGGTCTGCGGGGTCGGGGGCTCCTCGCCTGGCTCGCCCAGCACCACCGCGGCGAACAGCCGGCGGTTGTAGAACATCACGTGCGGCGAGACGTCGGACGGCATGCACTGCAGAGCGTCGTCCGCAGCGAAGGCCTCGAGGCCCAGCCGCTCGTAGTTGTCGGCGAACTGGATGTCGCGCTCCTCGAGCAGCTCGTCCACGGGCTGCACCCGTCCCGAGGAGGCCAGCGACGTGGTCGCGGCGGCGTTGGTGAGGAACAGGTCGGGAGCCGTCCCGGCCGCGAACTGGCGGTCCAGCTTCACCTCGGCCGTGTTCTGGTCACCGGTGGCCTCCACGCGGACGGAGACGTTCGGCCGTTCGCGCATGTAGACCCGCGCGACCGCCCGGTACGCCGCGACCTCGTGCGGGTCGCCGTACACCGCGAACCGCAGCGTCACCGGGCCCGGCGGCGTCGACGCGGCCGACGACGTGCTCGACGAGGAAGGCGTCGACGACGGCTCGGATGCAGGCCGGTCATCGGCGGTGCAGGCCGAGGCGACGCACATCGCCGCCGCGGCCAGCGCTGGGACACCCAGACGGGTACGACGGGGTCGTCCACGCCGTGGGTGCACGCAGGGCCTCCTCGCTCCGGCCGTCGGGCGCACGTCCCAGAGCGCTCCGAAGGGTTCCGCCACCGTATCGGGACACGCCACCCAAGGGTCCCGGCTTGCCGGTCCCGCCACCCTACGCTGGACCGGCACCCCCACCCCAAGCAAGGGAACGCCGATGCCCTTCCCCGCACCGGACCGCCGGAGCCGGTTGCCGCAGCTGGTCGCCAGCGTCACCGTCAGCCTCGCCGTCCTGACCGGGTGCGGCGCGTCGGACGACACCGGCGCGCCTGACGCCACCGCCAGCGACACCACCAGCGCGAGCGCAACGGGCACCGACGAGCCCACCGCCTCCCCGACTGCCGAGCCGTCGTCCTCACCGACCGAGACGGCTCCCAGCCCGACCTCGACGGAGTCCGCGGAACCGACCACGACGTCCACGCCGACGGCGTCGGCCACGTCGTCCTCCTCCGGGCCGACGTCCGGTCCGACCGCCTCGCCCACCGCGAGGCCGGCGCGGCTGGCCGACCGGCTGCTCGGCGCAGGCGACCTGCCGGGCTTCAACGCGGAGTACCGCTGGACCGCCGGCCCGGTCGGACCGGAGAGCCCGAGCTCGTCCTTCGGCACGTGTCAACGCTTCTCGGTCACCTCGATCGGGGCCGAGCGGGCCCTGGTGCGGCGCTACCGCCCAGCGGTGGCGGCTGCGGGCGCCGACCGAGCCGGCGAGCTCGTCGCGCAGTTCCCGGACGAGATGACCGCCCGGCGTGCGTTCGGGGTGCTCACGGCGTGGCGCGCCCAGTGCGCCGACCGGCTGAGGCAGCACGCGAGGTCCCAGATCGGCAGCCTCCAGCCGGTCCCCGTCCAGGGAGGCAGCGGCGGGTGGTACCTCCTCACCTACGGCCCCGTGCCCGGTGACCCGCAGTCCCAGTTCTTCGACGCCCAGGGGATGGCCGTGGTGGGCTCCCGCATCGCCCTGGTCTCGATGGTGCTGGCGGGGCAGGACTACAACTACGAGCCGGGACGCGAGCCGATGGTCACGGCGGTGCGGCGGGCGGCGGAGCGGCTGCGCTGACCCGTCGGTAGCGTTGGGCGGTGGCCCCCGCCAACCCGTTCGACAGGATCCGCACCCGGAGCCGGGTGTCGTTCGCGTCGCGGGTGCAGCGGCTGGGCAGCAAGACCTGGCAGATCGGGCAGTGCGCCGTGGCCGCCGGCGCAGCCTGGTACCTGGCCCACGACGTCGTCGGCCATCCACAGCCCTTCTTCGCACCCATCGTCGCGGTCATCTGCCTCGGCACGTCCTACGGGCAGCGGGTGCGCCGGGTCGCGGAGGTCACGGTCGGCGTGGCCGTCGGGGTGTTCCTGGCCGACCTGCTCCTGCTGCTGATCGGCACCGGCGCCTGGCAGGTCGGCCTCCTGGTGGCGCTGGCGATGAGCGTGACGCTGCTGCTCAACGCCGGCACGCTGTTCGTCACCCAGGCCGCCGTCCAAGGCATCGTGGTGGTCACCTTCGCGGCGACTCCCGGTGAGTCCTTCACGAGGTGGGTCGACGCCGTCATCGGAGGAGGGATCGCGCTGCTCGCCGCGTCGGTGGTGCCGGGTGCCCCGCTGCGCCGGCCGCGGGAGCAGGCCGCGCTCGTCGTACGCCGGATCGCGGAGCTGCTGCGCGCCGGCACCCTGAGCGTGAAGGACGGCGACGTCGACGGCAGCCTGCAGGTGCTGGCGGACGCGCGCACCAGCGAGCGCCAGCTACGGGAGCTGCAGGGGGCCGCGGAGGACGGGCTGTCCGTGATCGCGTCCTCCCCCTTCCGCCGTGGTCACCGCGAGGACGTGCAGGCGGTGGCGGAGCTGGTGGAGCCGCTCGACCGGGCGCTGCGCAACACTCGGGTCCTGGTGCGCAGGATGGCGCTGTCCAGCTACCGCCACGAGCCGCTGCCCGCCGACTACGTGCTCCTGTGCGAGCAGCTCGCCGACGCCGTCGATGAGCTGGCCGGCGAGCTCACGGGCAACCGGACGGCCGAGCAGGCCCGGGGCACGTTGCTGCGGGTGGGCACCGCCACCGCGCACGTGCAGCGCGTCGCGGACCTGTCCGCGGACGTGGTGCTGGCTCAGATCCGCTCGATCGTCGTGGACCTCCTGCAGGTCACCGGGATGGACGTCCTGGAGGCGACCGACTCCCTCCCGCCGCCCCGCGGCTGAGCAGCCCCGAGATGGCCGGTAGCCGGGGCGAGCATGCCTGAAGGCACGTACCCTGGAGCGCGATGTCCGAGCAACGACCACCCCGGCACCATCGCCCCCTCCTGCCCGGAGCCGGCCGCTTCGAGGCGATCCCGGGCGACGTCGACCCGGCGGTCCGCAGCGAGGCGGCCGACCGCTGCGCGACGCTGCTGGTGCGCGGTGCCCATGACACCGACGACGAGCAGGTGGTGGCCCGAGTGGTGCACCTCGCGGACACCGAGGGCCTCGACACGCTCGCGGACCTGTGGTCCGGCTCGTCCCCGGACTCGCTCGCCGGGTGCCTGTGGCGGCTCTACCTGCTGCGGTCCTGGGTGTACGCCGACCCGGTGGCCGCCGCGCACGAGTTCGACTCCGGCCGACGTCACACCCCGGTGCACGAGGTGGTGGCCGGTGTCGTGGACCCCCCCGGGCCGGACGAGGTGCGACGGCTGACCGACCTCGTGCTGCGTGGGGTGGTGCACGGCGACTTCGCGGACACGCTGTACCGCGCCGCGGCCTTCGCCCGGGTCGTCGCCGCGGGACGTGCGCACGCCGAGACCGCCTACGACGCGGACCTGTCCGCGTCCCGGATGCTGACCATGGCCGAGCAGCTCGAGCACGCCGCCGGCTTGGAGCTCGCGGGCCTGCTGGCCTGAGCCGCGTCCCGGCGAGCTCGACCGGGCAGCGAGAGCCGTCACAGACCACGTGGACGGCAACGGTCGTCGGCCCCGCGACCCGAGCGCCGTTCTCGTCCACATGGGCGGCAACGGTCGCGCGGACTGGACGACCCGCGGTGCTCGCCCACGGTGCGCCTGAGTGGCTGATCCACACGATCCCGAGCGCCACGGTGGACGTCGGACACGCGATCTGTACACTGAGGAGTGCGTCGGGCCGTGGCAGCCCCGGGTCCCACAATAAGCCGCTGCGAGCGGCCATGCGCCGTGAGGCGCTCCCGGTCCGGCGCACCTACTCCGAATCAGTGGTCTGCGCGGCCACGCGCTCCGCGACCTGCCCAGCGAGCCCGGCATTCGACAGCACCAGCCCCACATTTGCGCGCAAACTCGCGCCACCGGTGTGCTCGTGGAACCACCCCAGCAGGAACGGCGTGACGTCCTTGCCGGTGACCTGTTGCCGCCTGGCCTCGGCCAGCCCCTCGTGCAGAGTGACCTCGTGCAGCTCGCGGTCCATCTCGTCCTCGACGTCCAGCGGTCTTGCCACGACGACGGCCTGCGGCAGCGCCAGCTCAGCCCGCGCGAGCACCAGGTCGGCGATCTCACCGGGCGAGTCCATCCGCCACGGCACGGGAAGCCCGCTGTCGCGGACGTAGAAGCCGGGCATCCCGTCGGTGCTGTACCCCACCACCGGAACGGACAGCGACTCCAGGCGCTCCAGCGTGGCGGCGACGTCCAGGATCGACTTCACCCCCGCGCACACCACCGTGACCGGGACGCCGGCCAGCGCGGTCAGGTCGGCCGACTCGTCCCAGGAGTCCCGCGCGCCACGGTGCACGCCACCCAGCCCACCGGTCGCGAACACCCTGATGCCGGCCCGGTCGGCGAGGTACGCCGTCGCAGCGACCGTCGTGGCGCCGGTGAGCCGTCGCCCGAGGACCGGCCCCAGGTCCCGCACACTCGCCTTGACCACGTCCGGCCCCTCGGCGACCTGCAGCAGCTCGTCGTCGGAGAGCCCGACCCGCACCGCGCCGTCCACCACCGCGACGGTCGCTGGGACTGCGCCGGCTGCGCGGACCGCGGCCTCGATCCGGCGGGCCGTCCCGGCGCTGGTCGCGGTGGGCAGGCCGTGGCTGATGATCGTGGACTCCAGCGCCACGACACCTCGACCGGATGCAATAGCGTCGGAGACCTCATCGGCGACGAGGAAGCGCGGGCTGGTCCGGCGTACGGTCATGCCGGCGATTGTGCCGGAGCGGCGCGTCGCCGGCAGGCGCCGGCAGTGGTCGGCAGGCGCCGGCAGTGGTCTCGGACGGAGGAAGGGTGGACGTGCGTGCTGATCGCCTGCATCGGTGACGTGCTCCTCGACGTGGTCGTCGAGCCGGTGGGCAGCCTCTCCCCCGATGACGACACCCCCGCCGTCGTCACGCTCGCCGCGGGCGGCCAGGGCGCCAACGTCGCCGCCTGGACGACCGCGCTCGGTGGACGGGCCAGGGTCTTCGGGCCGGGTCCGGACGCGGGGCCCGGACGGCTGGTCGCCGACTCGCTGGCCAGGTGGGGCGTGGAGGTCTACGCGGCGGGAACCGGGCGGACCGGCGCCGTGGTCTCGCTGCTGACGGCGGGCGCGCGCTCGCTGGCGTCGGACCCGGGGGACCTGGGCTGGCTCGCGGAGGTCGCGCCGGGACCATGGCTGGACGGGGTGGACTGGCTGTTCGTGTCCGGCTACGCGCTGCTCCGGGCTCCGGAGCCGGAGCGGCTGGTGGACACCGCCGCAGTCGCCCGGTCGCGCGGCGCCCGGGTGGCCCTCGACCTGTCCTCGGCGGCCCTGGTGTCCGAGTTCGGCGCGGCGGCGTTCTCCGACCTGTGCTCAGCACTGCGCCCCTCCGCGGTGTTCGCCACCGACGAGGAGTGGGCGGCCGGACCCGGGGCGTTCGGGGCCGGCGGGGACGCTGTGCTGGTCCTCAAGCACGGGCCGCGCGGCGCCTCCTTCGTCATCGACGGCATCACCGACCACCGACAACCACCGCCGGGTCCGGTCGTCGACGTCACTGGCGCGGGCGACGCCCTCGCCGCAGGGTTCCTCGTCGGAGGCGTGGACCTCGCCATGCAGGCGGCGGCGCGGTGCGTGGCGCAGCGCGGCGCGCAGCCGGAAGGCCCGGCGTGACGGGCGGGCTGACGTTCCGCGGCGTCACCGTGCCCGCCTCGGACCTGGTCGAGCGCTTCAGCAGGTCCAGCGGGCCGGGCGGCCAGTCGGTGAACACCGCTGACTCGCGGGTCGAGCTGGTCTTCGACGTGCGCCGCTCCGCCGCGCTGCCCGAGCCGATCAGGGACCGGCTGCTGTCCCGGCTCGCCCACCGGCTCGTCGACGGGCGGATCACGGTCGCGGCTTCTGAGTACCGCTCCCAGCACCGGAACCGCGAGGCTGCCCGGGCCCGGCTGACCGACCTGCTCGCCGAGGCGAGTGCTCCTCCGCCGCCGAGGCGACGCGCGACCCGGCCCACCCGCGGGTCGAAGGAACGGCGCTTGTCCGCGAAGTCGCAGCGCAGCCGCACCAAGTCGCTGCGCCGGCGGCCGCTGGAGTGACCCACGGGCCTCGGGGTGCGCCGACCTCGGCCGGAGCGATGCCTGGCGCCGGGACGTCCGGGCGGCAGCAGTGGCCACGCGATGGCGAATCCGTCCTAGGGTGCTCGGATGACGTCGTCGTACGCGCCGGAGGCGAACGGGAAGCCGGACCCGGGCGAGGTGGTGTGGGCCTGGGTGCCGTTCGAGGACGACCCGAGCCGGGGCAAGGACCGGCCGGTGCTGGTGATCGGCTGCGACGACGCGGAGCTGCTGTGCCTGCAGCTGACCAGCAAGGACCACGACCACGACGCCGAGCAGGAGGCCGGCGAGGGCCGCCACTGGATGGACGTGGGCAGCGGCGACTGGGACCGCGACAACCGGCCGAGCGAGGTCCGGCTGAACCGGCTGCTGCGGTTGTCCGAGTCGGGGGTGCGCCGTGAAGGTGCTGCTCTGGACCGCGACGTGTTCGACGCCGTCGTCGCCGCGGCCCGCGAGTTCCACCCGGAGCTGTGAACGGTGACGACGGTGCGCCCGCCGGGAAGTGACGGCGACGCCTCCCGAACGGAGGGCCGGCGAGCTGTGGTCCGGCACCGCGGGATGACGACGCGACCGTCGCCCTGCAGTCGTCCGGACGACTCGGCCGATGGGGCGACTCGACGCCTCAGTCGCTACAACGCGTCCAGGGCCTTGCGCACGCGCGTGTCCGACACCGGGAACGCCGTACCTCGCGTCTGGTCCCACAGCGACACCCGCAGCTCCTCGAGCATCCAGCGCACCCGGACCAGGCCGGCGTCCGGGGGACGTCCGGGCGGCAGGGCTGCCACCCGGTGCAGGTACGCCGCCTGCACCCCCGCCACCGGGTCCATCAGCTGCCGGTCCTTCGCCAGCTGCGACACGAGCCGCTCCCGGCGGGTGCGTACGGCGGCGAGGTACCGCGGCAGGTGCCGCAGCTGCGCCACGCCGACGTCGCTGACGAAGCCGCGGTACACCAACCGCGACACCTGCGCCTTCATGTCCGCCAGCGCCGGCAGCATCGACATGTCGGCCGAGCCGCTGAGCAGCTTGTCGACCACACGCCACTCGGCGAGCACCCGCAACACCTCGGCCACGGCTGCCCGCGTGGTGTCGACCATCCCTGCGCGCACGAACCGCGACAGCTCGGTGAACGACGCTTCGTCCCACACCAGGCCGTGCCGATCGACGAGCGCGTCCACCGCTGCAGCAGCGCAGTCGTCCAGGAGGTCGGTCACCGACAGGTACGGAGAGGTGGCGAGGCCGAGCTTGTCGACGTTCGTCAGCCCTTCCGCAACGGCCTTGGTCGGCGAGGGCAGTGCCAGCAGCAGGAGACGTCGCAGTCCCCGACGGTGGGACGCCTCCTGCTCGGCCTCTGAGCCCAGGACGCGCACGCCGACCGTGCCGCCCTCGTCGACCAATGCCGGGAACCCCCGCACTTCGTGACCGGCACGGGTCTGGGTGAAGGTGCGCTCGAGTGCGCCGAACGTCCAGCGCGTCTGGCCGGTCGCGTCCAGCCCGGACGAGGACGCCGCCTCGGCCATCGCCTCCGCGAACCGGGGCCGAAGCGGCGCCTTCAGCGCTTCGAGGTCCTTGCCCTCAGCCACGACGCGACCGTCCGCGCCCACCACCCGGAACCTCGGTCGCAGGTGGTCGGGCACCTTGGACCAGTCCCAGGCGTCCCGGGGCACGACGACACCGGTGGTCGCTCGCAGGAAGCGCTCGAGTGCGTCGAGCAGCGGCTCCTCCCCCGGCGTCGCGGCACGCAGGAAGTCCCGTGCGACGTTGGGCGCCGGCACGAAGTGGACCCGCAGGTGCTTGGGCAGCGAGCGGATCAGTGCCACCACGAGGTCGTGCCGCAGGCCCGGCACCTGCCAGGAGAAGGGCGCGTCATCGACCTGGTTCAGCGTCGCAACGGGTACGTCGACGGTGACCCCGTCGTCCACGGCACCCGGGTCGAAGTGGTAGGTCAACGGCAGGACGAGGTCACCCTCGCGCCACTCGTCCGGGTAGTCCGACTCGGTGACCTGCCCGGCCGCCTCGTTGACCAGCATCGCCGGGTCGAAGGTCAGCAGGTCCGGGTCGGCGCGGCGGGCCTGCTTCCACCACGTGTCGAAGTGGGCTCCCGACACCACCTCCTCACCCACCCGGGCGTCGTAGAAGTCGAACAGCGAGTGCTCGTCGACCACGATGTCGCGCCGTCGCGCCCGGTGCTCGAGCTCCTCGGCCTCATCGAGCAGCTCCCGGTTGCGCGCCCGGAACCGGTGCTGGGTGGCCCACTCGCCGTGGACCAGGGCGTGCCGGATGAACAGCTCGCGCGACACGTCACGGTCCACCGAGCCGTAGGACACCAGTCGCTGGGCGACCAGCGGTACGCCGTACAGGGTGACCCGCTCGTAGGCCAGGACCGAGGCGCGCTTCTTCGACCAGTGCGGCTCGGAGTAGGACCGCTTCACCAGGTGCGAGCCGAGGTCCTCGGCCCACTCCGCCTTGATGGCGGCATTCACCCGGGCGTACAGCCGCGACGTCTCCACCAGCTCGGCGGCCATCAGCAGCTGCGGCTGCTTCCGGAACAGCCCGGATCCGGGGAAGATCGAGAACCGCGCGTTGCGGGCGCCGAGGTAGTCGCGTCGTTCCGGGTCGCGCAGGCCGATGTGTGAGAGCAACCCCGCCAACAGGGCCTGGTGGATGCCGTCGCCGTCCGGCTCGTCAGCCGGCTTCCCGACGCTCAGGTCGAGCTGCTTGGCGACCTGGCGCAGCTGCGACTCCAGCTCCTGCCACTCGCGGACCCTCAGGTAGTTGAGGTGCTCGGCGCGGCACATCCGCCGGAACGCGCTGGAGCCCATCTCGCGCTGCTGGGTGCGCAGGTAGCGCCACAGGTTCAGCCAGGTCACGAAGTCGGAGGTCGGGTCGGTGAAGCGCGCGTGCTTCTGGTCGGCCTGCGCCCGCTGCTCGACGGGACGCTCCCGCGGGTCCTGGAGGGACAGGGCCGCGGCGATGACGAGCACCTCGCGCAGGCAGCCGCGGCGGTCCGCCTCCACGACCATCCGGGCGAGCCGAGGGTCCACCGGCAGCCGCACCAGCTGGCGACCCAGCGGGGTCAGCCGCATCCCCCGCCCGCTCGGTTCCGCGCCGTCCCGCCCGGTCGGTCCCGCGCCGTCCCGGCCGGTCGAGACCTCCCCGCCGGTCGAGCCTGTCGAGACCGCACCCAGCTCCTCGAGCAGCTGCACCCCCGCCCGCACGTTGCGCGAGTCCGGCGCGTCCACGAACGGGAACCGCGCCACGTCCCCGAGTCCGAGCGCGGCCATCTGCAGGATCACCGAGGCCAGGTTGGTGCGCAGGATCTCCGGGTCGGTGAACTCCGGGCGCGCGAGGTAGTCCTCCTCGCTGTAGAGCCGGATGCACACCCCGGCCTCCACCCGGCCGCACCGGCCGGCACGCTGGTTCGCCGAGGCCTGGCTGACCGGCTCGATCGGGAGCCGCTGCACCTTGGTACGCGTGGAGTACCGCGAGATGCGTGCGACGCCGGCGTCCACGACGTACCGGATGCCCGGCACGGTCAGCGACGTCTCCGCGACGTTGGTCGCCAGCACCACCCGACGGCGGCCGTGCTGCTCGAAGACCCTGTGCTGCTCCGCGGACGACAGCCTGGCGTACAGCGGCACGACGTCGAAGCCGCCGACCGGGCGGGCCGCGGTGTCGGACAGGGCCTCCGCGGTGTCGCGGATCTCCCGCTCGCCGGGCAGGAACACCAGGATGTCGCCCGGCCCCTCGGCGGCGAGCTCCTGCACGGCGGCCTCGATCGCCTCCGTCTGGTCGCGCACGACCAGCTCGCCCTCCTCGTCGCGGCTGTCCGGGTCGTCCTGCTCCTGGAGCAGCGGCCGGTAGCGCACCTCGACCGGGTAGGTGCGCCCCGACACCTCGACGATCGGCGCCGGGCGACCGTGCTCGTCGGCGAAGTGCCGGGCGAATCGCTCGGGGTCGATGGTCGCGGAGGTGATCACCACCTTGAGGTCACGGCGCCGCGGCAGCAGCTGCTTGAGGTATCCGAGCAGGAAGTCCACGTTGAGGCTGCGCTCGTGCGCCTCGTCGAGGATGATGGTGTCGTACTTCGAGAGCATCCGGTCGTGCTGCAGCTCGGCCAGCAGGATGCCGTCCGTCATCAGCTTGACCAGGGTGTCGCGCGAGGAGGAGTCGGTGAACCGCACCTGGTAGCCGACGGCCTCTCCCAGCGGCCGGTCCACCTCCTCGGCGATCCGCTCCGCCACCGTCCGCGCCGCGATCCTCCGCGGCTGGGTGTGCCCGATCATGCCGTGCACGCCGCGCCCGAGCTCGAGGCAGATCTTGGGGAGCTGGGTGGTCTTGCCGGAACCGGTCTCCCCGGCGACCACGACGACCTGGTGGTCGCGGATGGCGGCGGCGATGTCGTCGCGCCGCTGGCTCACCGGGAGCTCGTCGGGGTACCTCAGCGGCGGCACGAGGCCGCGGCGCCGCTCCACCTCCTGCGGGCTGAGCCGGCGGACGCGCTCCGGCGCACGTCGGGCGGGCCGGCGGCGCCGGGAGCCGCGGCCGGACGTGCGTTCGGCGGGCCGGTGGCGACGCTGATCCCCGGACCCCGACATGACCCCTGGATAGTAGGCGCCCCGGCCGACCGGCCACCCGGCGACCACCCGGACGTGCACTTCCCCGCGCCCTTCGCCCCGCCGCCGCGCACCGGCACGTGGAGGCCCCGCCGAGTGCCCGTCCAAGCGGTCCCCCGACGCTCACCGGCAGGACACAGACCAGCAGGACGGTCCGTGACGGGTGCTCGGCCCCGCGTGAGGCAGACTGCAGGTGCGCCCTCCCGCGGAGCATCCGTGCAGCGATACCGGGCGGCGCGGCAGCGAGAGGCGGCGGCATGCCGGAGCGGAGCCAGGGGGCAGCGAGGGCACCTCGCCAGATCCCGGCAGGTGAGTGGGGAGACGTCCTCCGGCGCGCCGGTCGACACTTCATGGTGGCCCGGCTGCCGATCCTCAGCGCAGGCGTCGCCTTCTTCGCCGTCCTCTCCATCGCCCCCGTGCTGCTGACGGCCCTGTCTGTCTACGGGGCGATCACCACACCGGTCGAGGCGCTCGAGCAGGTGGCGAGCGTGGCGAGGATGCTGCCGGACCAGGTGCAGCCCGTGGTCGCCGACCAGCTCACCACCATCACGGCCGCGTCGGGTGACGTGCACACGCGTCGTGGGCTGACCGGACTGCTGCTGGCCCTGTGGACGGCGACGACCGCGACGACGTACCTCATCGACGCACTGACCGTCGCCTACCACGAGACGGAGACCCGTGGCTTCCTGCGCCGCACCCGGCTGGCCCTGGTCTTCGTGCTGGGGGGCGCGGTTCTGCTGGGCGGGGTGCTGACGGTGGCTGGACTGGTCTCCTCGGCCCTGGACGGCGCCCCGCGGCCCGTACGCACGATCGCGCCCCTGGTGGTGTGGCTGGCCCTCGCCGCCCTGATGGCCGGCGCTCTCGCGGTGCTCTACCGCTTCGCCCCGGACCGCAAGCAGGCCCGCTGGCGCTGGATCAGCTGGGGCGCTGCGGGCGCCACGGTGCTGTGGCTGGCCACCTCGGTGGCGCTGTTCGCCTACGTGCAGCGCCTGGGCACCTATGAGTCCACCTACGGGTCTCTCGCCGGTGTGGCGATCAGCATGTTCTGGCTGTGGATCAGCGTGGTGCTGGTCCTGCTCGGGGCGGCGGTCAACGCGGAGGCGGAGCGCCAGACCAGCCGTGACTCCACCATCGGCCGGGAGCGCCCGATCGGTCAGCGGGGAGCCGTGGTCGCGGACAGCGTCCCGCCGCACCCCGAGTGATCCGGTGTGCCTGTCACAGGATGGACAGGCGCTGCTCCGCCCGACGACGGAATGCGTCGGCGGAGACGCGCTGCGCCGCGGATCCCGCCCGTCTCGAACGTTTGAGCGCAGCGGCGCCCGGGCACCATTCCCTCGGAAGGAGGGGGTCATGACTACCATTCTCTGGCTCATCGCCGTGGTGCTCGTCGTCTCGGGCATCGTGACGATCGTCCGCGGCGGGATGCTGATGGGCATCCTGCTCATCGTCGTGGGACTTCTGGTCGGTCCCGGCGGCGTCAGCATCTTCAGCTAGCGCGACGATCCGCGCTCGACCTCGACCGGTCGACCCTGCCTGTATGGCAGCGGCCGACCGGTCGTCCCACGTCCGGCCGGGGCAGGGCTCGGACTTGCCTCGTCCACGGCGCAGTGGGGTCCCTCCCACGACTCGGGCGAGCGGCGGTCAGCTCCGCGTGCCCCTGGTGGGACTTCCCGGACGCGTTATCGTTGCACCCGATCACCCGGGAGCCCGCATGACCAAGTTCACCGTCGAGAGCAGCCAGCGGCCGGACGCCACGGCACCGCCGACCACGGGCGTGCCCGCTCCTCGCTCACACCGCGACATCACGAGCTGTGATCTCTACGCCCCTGGTCACCAGATCCACTACCAGCACCAGGGCGCCGCTGTGCGCACCCCCTCCCTGCTCACCTCTGACGCGCTGCTCGACGGCAGCATGGTGACGCTGCTCCTGGCCGACGGAAGCGAGCTGCGCTGGCGGCACCACGACCCCGGGCGGCTGCGCAGGATCGTGGACCTGCTGCGGGGCAAGTGTGTGGTCTATCCGGAGGCCCACGCGATCCGCGTGGGGCCCTACTGGTTCAACTGCGCCACCGAGGCCGACCAGTGGCAGCCCTGCCGGGTCGCCACGCCCGACGGCGGGTGAGCGTGGACACCGCCCGCGACGTGGTCGTGCACGGGGAGGTGCAGGGAGTGTTCTTCCGGCAGTCCTGCCGCGCCGAAGCGGAGTCCCGCGGCGTCACCGGCTGGGTCACCAACGAGTACGACGGCACCGTGCGCGCGCACTTCGAGGGTCCCGCCGACGCGGTGGAGGCGATGGTCGCCTGGGCGCGGTCCGGGCCGGCCCAGGCGCGGGTCGAGCGGGTCGAGGTGGTCGAGTCCGGGGCCGAGGGCCGCTCCTGGTTCGAGGTGCGCTAGCCCGGGGGAGGGGGCTCCATCTCCACCCGCACCCCCACCAGGCGCACTGCCCGGCTGGAGTCGAAGCGGCCGAGCAGCACCAGCGCCGCGTCAGCGATGTCCGACTCCCCCGACGTGGCAGCCGGCAGTGTGAGGGAACGGGTGCGCGTCTCGAACGGCGCGTAGCGCAGCTTCATCCCGACCCGCACCGCGGCCCGCCCCTCGGCGTGGATGTCGGCGGTCACCTGCCTCGCCAGCTCCCGCACCGCCGCCGCGACCTCGACCCAGTCGGACTGGTTGTGCTGGAACGTGGTCTCCCGGCCGTGTCCCCGCGGGACGTAGGGGGTCGGGTCCACCGGCGACGAGTCCACGCCCCGGCCCAGGCGGCGGTACCAGGGTCCCATCGTCGGCCCGAGCCGGTCCGCGAGCAGTGCCGTGTCGGCACCGGCCAGCTCCCGGACCGTGGTCACCCCGAGGTCCGCGAGCCGGGCGGCTGTCTTGCGGCCGATCCCCCACAGCGCGTCCGGTGGCCGGTCCCCCAGCTGGTCGAACCAGGTCTGCGAGGTGATCCTGTGCACCCCACGGGGCTTGCCGAAGTCCGTGGCGATCTTGGCCTGCAGCTTGTTCTCGCCGATGCCGACCGAGCAATGCAGCCGCGTCCGCTCGAGCACCGCCGCTCGGACCTCCGCCGCGAGGGCCTCGGGGTCCTCTGTCTCGACCGCGAGGAACGCCTCGTCCCAGCCGAGCACCTCGACGGGCACGTCGAAGGAGCGCAGGGCGTCCATGACCGTGGCGGACGCGGCGTCGTACGCCGGCCTGTCGACCGGCAGGAACACCGCCTCGGGACACCTGCGGGCCGCGGTGCGCAGCGGCATGCCGGAGCCCACCCCGAAGGCGCGCGCCTCGTAGGAGGCCGTGGACACCACGCCCCGCTCGGTCGGGTCCCCTCGCCCGCCGACGACCACCGGGAGCCCGGCGAGCTCCGGGCGGCGCAGCACCTCGACCGCGGCGATGAACTGGTCGAGGTCGACGTGCAGCACCCAGCTGCGGACCGCCTCCTCGCTCATGGACCCATCCTCTCCCAGTCGCTCGACGGAGCCCCTAGTGTCGAGACATGGGGAACCCGGTGCTCGTGGTGGTGGGCGCCGGCCCCGGTGTGGGTGCGTCGGTGGCGCGGCGCTTCGGCGCCGAGGGGTACGCCGTCGCGCTGGTGTCGCGCTCGCCGGAGCGGCTGGCCACCCTCGCGGCGCAGCTGCAGGCCACGGGCGTACCGACGACCTGGACGGCCTGCGACATCACTGACCAGGAGACGTTCCACGCGGCCGTGACCGGGTTCGGGGAGCAGCACGAGCGCATCGACGTCGTGCACTTCAACCCGAGCATCGCCCGAGAGAAGGACGCGCTGACGCTGTCCCCCGAAGAGCTGCTCGAGGACGTCCGTCTCGGCGTCGCGCCGCTGCTGACCGCGGTACAGGCGGCCCGGCCGTTCTTCCGCCCGGGATCGCGGGTGCTGGCCACCGGCAGCAGGTCCGCGGACCGTCCGTGGAGCCAGGCCGCCAGCCTCGGCGTACAGAAGGCCGGGCTGCGCAACCTGGTGCGCAGCCTCGACGCCACCCTGCGCGCCGAGGGCGTGCGGGCGGTGTCGCTGACCGTGAACGGCAGCTTGGCCGCAGGCACCGCCTTCGACCCCGACCGGGTGGCGGACGCGCTGCTCGCGGCGTCGCGTCAGGAGGAGGGGTCCTGGCGGTCCGAGGTCGGCTACGACGGCTGATCTGCGGTGCCACAGCTCGGTCGCTCTACCGCACGGCCACCTGGGTGCTGCGGGACTGCAGGTGTGCCGCCCCGCCGACGTACGACCACCGGTAGGACGTGCGGCGCGCCGGCGTCACGCGCTGGCTGACCCGTCCCTGAGCCGTGGTGCGCAGCGTGGCCACCGGCAGCCACCGGCTGCTGCTGGGCGCCCGTCGCTGCAGCGTCACCCGGACCCCGGCGACCGGGGCGCCGTTCGACGTGCGCAGCGTCCCGACCAGGCGGTTGCCGGTCGCGGCCGACATGCGCAGCTGGGTGGTGACCTTCACGTAGACCGCCGGCGACACCGACGCCAGGTAGGCCGGGTCGCTCGGCTTGACGAAGCGGAACCAGCCGGCGCGGCTGGCCGAGACGCGCACCGCCGCCGTGCCGGTGCTGTTGGTCGACAGCTGAAGCGCAGTTCCCCACGTGGTGGTCCCCGACCACTTGACCTGCAGGGTCACGGGGCGGTTCGGCAGCGCGACTCCCGCCTGGTCACGCAGTCGGGCGCTGACGACGCCGCTGACCAGGGTCGGGGCGGTCCACGAGGTGGTCCTGGGCGCGGGCGCCACCGCGGCGGGCACCCGCACCGCCCTCGAGACCTGCACGCTCTGCCCGTCTGCCTGGGTCACCCGGACGCTGACCGTGACGTCGCGGATCGTCGTGCCACCGGGGCAGGCGACCGTCGTCGAGGCGGCGGCCGGCGCGGACACGCTGCAGGTCGCCGCGGACCACGAGTACCCGAACGGCGCGGCGCCTCCGGTCGTGACCGAGACCGGGAACGCCTGGCCGGGAGTGGCCGAGGCGGGGGCGGTCAGCTGGGCCGTCGGCGCGGCAGCCCTGGTCACCGTGACGCTGGCCTGTCCTGATCCGGTGGAGCTGGCGCCCGCCTGGGTGGCGGTCGCGGTGACGGTCACCGTGCCGGACACCGTCGCGGGGCAGACCAGGTCGGCAGCTCCCGCCGTACGCGGCGTCAGCGTGCAGGCGGCACCCGTGGCCGACGTCGACCAGGTCCAGGACACCGGCTTCGACGAGGTGGCGGTGAAGCGGACCGACTGACCGGTGAGCACGCTGTTCGCGGCGGCACTGACCGACACGTCCGGCGGCGGCAGCGAGGTGACCACGCTGTCCAGGAAGCTCGAGCGGGCGGTGTTCCAGCTCTTCGCCAGGAACGAGCCTGCGGGTGGGCTGGTGTGGAAGTAGTCGTCGTGGTTGCAGTCGAGCAGGTACTCCTGCCGCTCCGACGCGCACACGGTCTGCATCGGGATCCCGGAGCCGTCGTCGTAGCACATCAGGTCCCAGTCGTCGAAGCAGTGGCCGTACTTCGTCGGGTGAGGAGCGGTGGGCTGGACGCCGCCGAGGTTGTGGACCAGCTCGTGTGCCGCCGTCGAGTGGTGTCCGCCGCTGAACCAGCAGTTGCTGTCGACGCGTGAGTACGACGCGGCCCGGCCGTCGTTGTCGTTGTCGACCGGGCTCGGGTCGTCGTACATCGAGCCGATGCCGCAGAAGGCGTTGGCGTCCGCGAACATCAGGTACTTGCGGCTCGCCTGGTTGTGACCCAGCGCCTCGACGGCCCTGATGGTCGAGTCGAAGTCCGAGCCCAGCGCGCCGTTCGGAACGGTCACGCTCTTGATGACCGGCCGGCAGTCCGCGTCGTGCACCCAGCGCACCCGCCGCTCACCGCCGGTCTGCGACGCGGAGACGGCGAAGGCGTCGTCGACGTTGGCCACCTCGTTGCGGAAGGCGGGAAGGAACGTGGAGTAGCGGGAGGGGGTGTCCTCCTCGTGGACGTAGAGCACCTGGACCCGGTTGCCGTCGGTCCCGGTGCCGGAGCAGGACGGTGCCACGTGCGAGGTCAGGCCGGGTATGTTCGGCGTTCCTGGGGGTCCCGCGGCGCGAGCTGTGGTCGGTCCGCCGTTCGCGGCCCATCTCGGCTCGACGCCTGCGCGCTCCAGCAGGGTCTCGGTGTCCGTCGGGTCGTCGACCGAGCGGCCGGGCGGCATCGGGTCGACGTGAAGGGGTCCGAGGTCGTCGACGCCGTCCAGCACGCCCACCATCGAGGACGCCGGCACGGGGCCGCCCTTGTCCGGGTCGGGGAGGTGCGTGTGCGGGCTGCTCTCGTCCACAGGCGGGCCCAGGTCGGTGACGGTCGTCGCTCGTTCGACGCCCTGCCCGAGACGGCTCAACGCCTGCTCGAGGCGGGCGCGCGCGCCGCCGGGCGGCTGCACGGCCGCGGTGGCGGGGGCCGACTCGGCGACAGGACCAGCCTCAGGGGCGACTGTCGACCTCACCGCTGGAACGGTCACGGGGTCCACCGCCGAGGCGGCGATCGCCGGCCGGGCATCGCTCACCCGCGGGGCGTCGCCCGAGTCGAGGTGCCCGACGAGGACCAGCACGCCGGACGCCGCAGCCGAGACCACCGCCAGCCGTGCGAGAGGACGGGTGTCCACCGATGTAGCCCCCTTGGACGCGACGCTGCCTGTGGGCGAAGCATCGGCGTGACCTCACCCCGACTTGAGCCGGTCTGCGCATCCGGGGCAGAGACGAGGCTTCGAGGGAGGTCGGCACCCACCAGCGCCGCTGCGGGTCAGCGGACCCGCACGCGGAGGACTGCGCTGCGTTGCGGTGCGTAGTGGTCGGTGCCGGGGAACACGACCTTCCACACCCGCGTCCGTCGAGGCCGCACGGTTGCCGAGTGCCACCCGGTGGGCGCCAGCGTGCGCGTGGTGCGGACCTGCACCCAGCGCCCGGGCACCCGCTTGTAGTAGCGGACCACCTGCCCGGCGAGGCCGGTCGACTCCGTGGTCAGGTGCCCGTACAGCATCACCGGCGACCCGGCGCGGACCACCGCCCTGTTCTTGTGCAGGTCCAGGCCGACGTGAGCGCGCGGAGGGGTGGTGAGCCGGACCTTCTCCGACGCGGCGGGTGCGAACCGCTCGGCCGCGGCCGAGCGGGCCTGGAAGGCGGAGGTGCGGCGGACCCGGGCGCTGAGCTGGTAGCGCCCGGCATCGTCCGTGCGGCCCTCGGCCACCTTCGTCCACCGGGACGCCCCGACCGCCCGAGCCCACAGGGACACCGACTGGTCGGGCGCCTCGGCGACCGGCGTGGTGGTCCGCAGCTCGCCGGAGAACGTGACGACGGCGCCGATGGGGACGCTGGTGGCGGCCGGCTCCAGCGTCAGCGTCGTCGCGGCCCCGACCGGCACGGTCGGTCCCGGGGGCGCCGGCTCGTTCGTGCCGCCCGTGCTGTTGGCGAGCGCAGCGAGCTCGGCACTGGTCCCGTTGAAGCGGTTCATGTCCACGTTGCCGCTGATGCCGTCCACGCGCCCGCTGCTGGTGCGCTGCCAGAAGGTCCACGTCGGCCAGCCGCCCGGGACCATCGGCTGCTTGGTCGTGTAGTGCGCGATCCACAGTGGGTAGCGCGTGAAGGCCGTGGTGTTGCCGAGGTTGTCGATCCAGAAGTACGGCGAGAAGTAGATGATCGGGGTGCGGCCGGTCAGCTCCTCGACGGTGGTCAGCCAGGTCGACACCCAGGTCCGCAGCGCCCGGGGTCCGAGGCCACCGGTGGCCTCGAGGTCCAGCACCGGAGGCAGATCACCCTTCCCGTCGAAGGTGCCGGCCTTGGACACGAAGAAGCGGGCCTGGCGCTGCGCCGAGCCGGCCGCCGCGCTGGGACGCGCGAAGTGGTAGGCGGCCCGGTAGATGCCCACCCTCTCGGCTCCTGCCCAGTTCGTGGCCAGGGTGGGATCGGCGTAGGTGGTGCCCTCGGTCGCCTTCAGGAAGGCGAACGTGACGTCGTCGGAGCGCACCTTCGTCCAGTTCACGGTGCCCTGCCAGTGCGAGATGTCGATGCCGTCGGCGTAGGCCAGCGCGGACGCCGCCAGCGCGGAGACGGCGGTGGTCGCGACGACGAGCGAGCGCGCGCGGCGACGCAGCGCAGCCTGGATCAGACCCACGGTTCCTCCCAAGGTGTCCGCCCGAGCCCTCTCAGCCGCGGGGACGGCCGGTGCTCGAACGGGTGAGCCCTGCGAGGGTAGCCCTCGTCGATGCTGCCCCGGGGCGGAACGGCGGTCTCCGCTCCCCCGTCCGGTCACCCGTCGCCGGCCAGGACCACCACGTCGCCGTGTCCGCCGTAGCCCAGCAGCCGCCCGCCGTACGGCGCGCCGTCGAACGTGACCATCAGCCAGCTGCCGTCGTCGCGGCGCAGCAGCTGCGGGTGCGGGATGTTGGTGAGGTACGGCGCGTCGAGACTGCCCACCCGCCTCATCTGCAGGTCGAACACCGGGTACTGACGGGCGCGCTCGTCGCTGGCCAGCAGCCACCAGCGCCCGTCGACACACGCGAGCACAGGACCCTCGCAGCGATGCAGCTCGGTGGCGGCGCCCACCCGGGTCAGGCCGGTCCACGGGTCGTCGTCCGGCGTGGACGCGAGTGCGGGATGGAAGTCGAAGGGCCGCTGGGACGGGCTCTCCACGAACCCGAGCACCCACCGGCCGTCCACGCGCGTGAAGCCGGGGTCCCACGAGCCCACGTCGGTGGGCAGGGGCGTGCGCTCGGTGGTCAGCAGGTGCACCCCGTCGAGCAGGTCCTCGGTGGTGGTCAGGTGCCGCACGTGCACCCCGTCCCGCAGCGGCCCCCGGGCACGCTCGTCGAAGTCGCCCCACGAGGAGGTCGCGACCAGCCAGCGGTTCCCGTCGCGGACCAGCTGCCCGGCGTGGTCCCCGAGCAGCAGGCCGTCCCGGCTGGTGTAGAGCTGCGCGACCTGGTCGAGACGGTTCGGTCGCTCGAGGTCGAGGGTGAAGACACCCCAGTGCGCCTGGGCGAAGGAGCCCAGGCCCGCGCAGGTCCAGGTCAGGTAGACCTTGCCGTCGCGCACGAACGCCCGCCCGTCGGCGTGCTGCACCAGGTGCGGGTCCCGCAGCCCCGTCATCCCGAAGAGCCCGGCGCGTACGTCGCCGAGCTCAGCGGTGCCGGAGTCGGTCCCCCAGGTGTAGGTGAACCGCCGCAGCGTCTCGGGCCGGCGCAGGTCGATCCGCGCCGCCACGCGGTCGCGACAGGTGACCAGCGCACGCCAGCCCTCCGCCGGGGTCCGCGCGAGCACGGTCACCTGGTTCTCACAGACCGCGAAACCCAGGGTGAACGCCTCCGGGAGCGCGACCTTCGCGCGCCGTACCACCCAGGTGCGGCCACCGGCCCGGACCTGGAGGGCGGCGGTCCGTCGGGCCGGCGTGTACGTCGCGACGACCCGGTCACCGTCCCCCGAGGAGAGCCCGGCCACCAGCGTGCCCCCGGCCGACCGCACGTCCATCTCGACTGCCGCGAACGGCGCCGGAGGAGAGGCCTCGCTGCGGGTCGGTCCGGCGACGCGGCCCGCCGGGGAGCGGCTGTCCACGACGAACCCCGGCGCCACGAGCGCGAAGGGGCGGTGGCGGTGCCGCTCGGTGAAGGAGAGGCCGAGGCCCTCCGCCGTCGGTTCGCTCAGCTCCGGGCCCTCACTTGATGCCGGTGTTGGCGACACCCTGCGTGATCTGGCGCTGGAAGAGCAGGAACACCGCGAGCAGCGGGATGATCCCGAGGACCGCGGACGCCATCGTCTCGGCGTACTGGATCGCGGCACCACCGATCAGGCTGCCGAGTCCGACGGGGATGGTCTGCGACTTGGTCTGGGTGAGGACCAGCAGCGGCCACAGGAACTGGTTCCACGTCGTGATGAACGTCAGGATCGCCACCGCCGAGATCGCCGGCCGGCACAGCGGCAAGCAGACCTGGAAGTAGATGCGCCACCAGCTCGCGCCGTCCAGGCGGGCCGCCTCGATCAGCGCGGTGGGGATGCCGCGCATGAAGGAGTGGAAGACGAAGACCGCGACCGGGGTGGCGATGGCCGGCAGGACCAGGGCCCAGTAGGTGCCGAGCAGGCCCATCGCCCGGAACTGCATGAACTGCGGCAGCACCACCGCCTCCATGGGCAGCATCAGACCGGCGAGGATGAGCCCGAGGATGACGTACTTTCCTCGCCACTTGAGGTGCACGAGGGCGAAGCCGGCCATCGAGCAGACGATGACGGTGAAGAGGACCGACAGCGACGAGACGATGAAGCTGTTGAGGTACCACCAGCCCATCGGGTTGTCGCTCAGCGTGCTCGAGTAGGCGTCGAGGTTCCAGTTCGGCGACCATGGCCGGGTCGGGTGCGACGTGATCTCGTTGTTGGGCCGCAGCGAGGTGATCAGCGCCCACAGGAACGGCACCAGCCAGATGAGTGCGAACAGCGTCAGGCAGGTGGCGGCCAGCCGGTTGAAGAGCTTGGTGTTCAGGTCCGAGCGGTCGCCGCCCCCTCGCCGGGACTCGGCCGGGGGTGCTGCGCTGGCGGTGGCGGTGGCGGTCATGGCAGCTCCTCAGGCGTTCGGGACGGCGTCGTTGTTGCGGCGGCGAAGCAGGAGCCAGCCGGTGGACACGGCGACCAGGGCCACGAAGTAGACCATCGTGGCGGCCGCGGCGTAGCCCCCTCGGTAGGAGGTGAAGCCGGTGTCGTAGATGTACTGGATCACCGGACGTGTCGAGTAGTTCGGCCCGCCGGCGAGCAGCAGGAAGATCTGGTCGAACACCTTCAGCGACGCCAGCAGCTGCAGGATGAACACCAGGCTCATCGTCGGGTAGAGCAGCGGCACCGTGATGGACCGGATCTGCTGCCAGGGCCCGGCGCCGTCGATGGCGGCCGCCTCGTAGACCTCCTAGGAGATCTCCTGGATCGCGGCGGTGTAGAGGATGAAGTTGAAGCCGAAGGTCCACCACAGCGTGAGCAAGACGACCGCGAACCAGGCGCCGAAGGTGCTGCCCAGGAAGTTCGGCGCAGTGAGTCCGAACCAGCCGAACGCGTTGGTGATCAGCCCGGTCTCCGGGGTGTACATGAAGGCGAAGATCAGGCACACCGCCGAGGACGGCACGACGTACGGCGCGAAGAAGGCCAGCCGGAAGAACCAGCGGCCGCGGACCAGCCGTGCCGCGAGGATCGCGAACAGCAGCGGCAGCAGCACCAGCAGCGGCGTGGTGAGCAGCGTGAACAGCACCGAGTGCCACATCGACGCCCAGAAGTCCTTGTTCGTCAGCACGTCCCCGTAGTTGGACAGGCCGACGAACTCCCCCAGGCCCGGCGTCACCGTGGTCGTGTTGAAGAGGCTGATCACGATCCCGAGGAGGACCGGGCCGATCAGGAACACCAGGTAGAGCGCGATGAACGGGGCACTGAGCAGCCAGCCGGCCCGGTTCTGGTCGGACGGCGCGTCGCGCCCTTCCTTGGGGGTGGTGCGGGTCGCTACCCCGGCTGTCGGGGCAGCCACTGTGGCGGTCGAGGACATCGCGATCTCCTACGTGACGGGCGGACGGGCGGAGGAGAAGTTCTGCAGGCTCGACGTGAGCTGGCTGACTCCACTCTTCGGGCTGGTCGCTCCGGACAGCACGCTCGAGATCACCGAGCCGACGGCCGTCTGGAAGTCCGACCCGGCGCCGGTGTACCACCCGACCGGGTCGTAGACCGCGTTGAACGCGGCCCGGATGTAGTTGCTCTGCGGGTCCTGCTTCAGGAACTCCGGACTCTTCTGCACCTCGAGCCAGGCCGGGATGTGGCCACCACCGGCCCAGATCGCGCTCTCGTCGAGAAGGCCCTTGATGAAGCCGATCGCGTCGGCGGTCCGCTCCGGCGACCGTCCGTCGCTCCTCGGGACGACGAGGGCGTGGGAGTCGGCGTACGCGACCGGCTCGTCGCCGAGCAGGGCCGGGAACGGCACGACGTTGAAGTTCAGCGGCTTGCCGTTCGGCAGCTTGACCCCGCGGTACGTCGGGATCTGCCACTCGCCGTCGAAGGCCGACCCGACCTCGCCCTGGCTGAAGAGGGTGCTCGTCGTGGTGCTGGTGGCGTTGCCCGGCATCAGCCCCAGGTCACCGGTGAGCGACTGCATGAAGGCGAAGGTCTCCTCCATCGCGCCCTTGTCGATGTCGAGGTTGGTGCCGTCGTCGGTCGCGATCGGCCCGGCGAGCCCGCCGTACACCATGGTGAAGAACCGCCAGCAGGTGGACGGGTCCGCAGTGATCGACATCACCGCCGCGTAGTCACCGCCGCCCGCCTCCTTCATGGCCTTGAGGGCGGCGACGAAGTCGTCCTTGCCCTTCATCGGCTTGAGGCCGTCCCCCTCGACGAGCCCCGCCTTCTCGGCGATGTCGGTGTTGTAGAACCACACGAACGGGTGGGTGTCGTAGGGGACGGCGTACACACGGCCGTCGACGGTCGACTTGGCCCAGGCGGCGGGGGTGAAGTTGTCCTTGGTGACCCCGGCGGCACTGAACTGGTCGTCGTCGACCGGCGAGAGCAGGTCGGCCTGGGCGAGCAGGGGCAGCCGGGACAGGTGCGCGACGGCGACGTCGGGTGGCCGGCCGCTCGAGGCCGACAGCGCCAGCTTGGTGTAGTAGGGGTTTCCCCACGAGAGCAGCGTCGACTCCACCGACTTGCCGGTCGCCTTCTGCACCTTGGAGATCATCGCCGCCATGTTCTCGCCGTCGCCCCCACCGAAGAGGTGCCAGAAGATCACGTCCGCGGTGGCGGGCTGCCCCCCGGTGATGCTGGTGACGACGGGCGACGAGCACGCGGACAGCGCGCCGGCCAGGCCGAGCCCACCCCCCGCCCGCAGAAACGTGCGACGCGACATCGAAACGGTCATGTCCGGCCTCTCTGCAGGGAGCTGTGACGTGCGCCACGCCGCTGACTTTACACAGTGGTTGCAACGATGCAAATATCCGAGGCGCCCCTCACCGATGCCGAGAGGACCCACCAGTGCGTGCGACCGAGCAGGACGGCTCCTACCCGCGACCGATGCTGCGCAGGGACCGGTGGACGAGCCTCGACGGGGCGTGGGGCTTCGCCGTCGACGACGCCGACGAGGGGCTGGCCGAGCGCTGGTACGACGGCTCCGCCGACCCGTTCTCCTCCACGATCCAGGTGCCCTACCCGCCCGAGTCCCCCGCCTCCGGCATCGAGCAGGCTGGGTTCCACCCGGTGGTGTGGTACCGGCGGACCGTCAGCCACGACGCGCTCGTCGGGGCGGACGAGGCCGGCGAGGACGGGACCGGCGCGGACACCGGGACGGGCGCCCGGACGCGGCAGCGGCGCGTGCTCGTGCACTTCGGTGCCGTCGACCACGCTGCCCGGGTCTGGCTCGACGGTCACCTGGTGGCCCACCACGTCGGCGGCCAGTCACCGTTCACCGCAGACGTGACCGACGTGCTCGACCCCGGTGCGGAGGAGCACGTGCTCGTCGTCCGGGCCCAGGACGACCCGCACGACCTCGACCAGCCGCGCGGCAAGCAGGACTGGCGCGAGCGCCCGCACGGCATCTGGTACGAGCGCACCACCGGGATCTGGCAGACCGTCTGGTCCGAGACGGTCCCTGCCGCGCACGTCGCGGACATCGCGTGGTCGTCAGACATCTCCACGGCGTCGGTCCGCGCCGAGGTCACCGTCGCGTCAGTGCCGCCGGGGACGCACGTGCTCGAGCTGGCCCTGCGCCTCGGCGACGACGTCATCGCCCGGCTGTCCTGCACGGTCACCGAGAAGGTGACCCGGGTCGACGTCCCGGTCCCCGCGCTGCGCAACGGGCAGGACCGGGCGCGTCTGGTGTGGACGCCGGAGAGCCCGCAGCTGCTGGACGCGACCGTCGTGCTGCGCGACCTGGACCCAGGTCGCACGGTGGACGTCGTCGAGAGCTACCTGGGGATCCGCACACTGTCGGTGGGCGGAGGGTGGTTCGCGCTGAACGGCCAGCCCTACTACCTGCGCTCGGTGCTCAACCAGGGCTACCGCGAGCAGACGCACCTCGCGTCGCACGGCTCCGACCAGCTCCGCGCCGAGGTCGAGCTGATCAAGGCGATGGGGTTCAACTCCGTGCGCGTCCACCAGAAGGCGGAGGACCCGAGGTTCCTGTACTGGGCGGACCGGCTCGGGCTGATGGTGTGGGCCGAGACGGCCGGTGCCTACGCGTTCTCGTCCAGGGCCGTCGAGCTGCTGACCGCCGAATGGCTCGAGCTGGTCCGCCGGGACCGCAGCCACCCCTCGATCGTCGCGTGGGTGCCGGTCAACGAGAGCTGGGGCGTCCAGGACATCGGCTCGGTCGTCGCCCAGCAGGCCTACACCCGCGCGCTGGCCAACCTCACCCGGGCCCTGGACCCCGGCCGTCCGGTGCTGTCCAACGAGGGCTGGGAGCACGTGGACAGCGACATCCTCGGGCTGCACGACTACACCGTCGACCCGGAGCACCTGCGCGCCCGCTACGCCGACCAGCAGTCCGCCACGGCGGTGGCGCTGGCGGTGCACGGTCCGCAGGGCCGCCGACCGATCCTCGGGGAGCCGCAGAAGCAGGCGTTCCTCGCCGGGGACAGCCCGTTGATGATCACGGAGTTCGGAGGCATCTCGGTCTCGGAGGACGAGGACTCCTGGGGGTACGGCCAGGCCACCTCGCTGCCGGCGTACGCCGACCTGCTGATGGGGCTGTTCGACGCACTGCGGGCCAGCCCCCAGGTGGTCGGCTTCTGCTACACCCAGTTCATGGACACCGGCCAGGAGACGAACGGCCTGGTGTACGCCGACGGCGCGCCCAAGCTCCCGCTGGACACGATGGTGCACATCGTCACCGGCGCGAAGGGCCTCGACCAGGAGATGCCCACCTCGACCTTCGGATGGACCGAGTAGACCGCCCGGAGTCCGGGAGGCGCCGCGAGCTGCGGATGCGCGCCGTGGTGTACTCCGGGTACGGCAACCTGCCAGTGCTGTCCTCGTGGCCGGCGCCCGACTGTCCCGAGGACGGGGTGGTGGTGCGGGTCGGGGCGACCGGCGTCTGCCGCTCCGACTGGCACGCCTGGCAGGGGCACGACCCGGTGCCACTGCCGCACGTGCCGGGCCACGAGCTGGCGGGGACGGTGGCCGCCGTCGGCACCGGTGTCACGCGCTGGGCCGTCGGCGACCGGGTCACCGTTCCGTTCGTCAGCGGCTGCGGCCGGTGCGACTGCTGCCGCGCCGGTGACACGCACGTCTGCCCGGACCAGACGCAACCGGGCTTCACCGGGCCCGGCTCCTTCGCCGAGCTGGTCGCACTGCCCGCCGCGGACACCAACCTGGTGCGGCTGCCCGACCGCCTCGACCTGGTGACGGCTGCCTCGCTCGGCTGCCGGCTGGCCACGGCCTACCGAGCCCTGGTCACGCACGGCCGAGTCGTCAGCGGCGAGTGGCTGGCCGTGCACGGGTGCGGCGGGGTGGGCCTGTCCGCGGTGCTGGTCGGGGTGGGGCTCGGCGCCCGAGTGGTGGCTGTCGACGTCTCAGCCGACGCGTTGGCGAGGGCAGCCGAGCTGGGCGCCCAGGTCACGCTTCCCGGCCCCGACGCGGCCGCGGCGGTTCGTCGGGTCACCGGCGGCGGGGCGCACGTGTCGGTCGACGCGGTCGGCACTCCGGAGACCGCGGTCGCCTCGGTCGGCTGTCTGCGCCGCCGAGGCCGGCACGTGCAGGTCGGCCTGCTGCTGGGGGCGCAGTCGACCCCTCCCCTGCCGATGGACCGGGTGGTCGCGCACGAGCTGGAGGTGCACGGCGTCCACGGCATGCCGGCGTGGCAGTACGCCGACCTGCTGAGCCGGGTCGTGGACGGCACGCTGGACCCGGAACTGCTCGTGGGCCGAGTCATCGGACTCCACGAGGCCCCCGCCGCCCTTGCCGCGATGAGCCGCCCAGCGACCGCCACCGGCATGACGGTGGTGCGGCTGGAGGGGTGACCGGCCCGCCGGGTGGAGCCGCGCCCACGGGCGAGGAGGCCGAGATGCGCCGAGCACCCCGAGGTCGACCGGACATCGGGGACAATGGGTGCGTGCGGGGGAAACGGTGGGACATCATCACGCTCGGGCCGGCGCGACGCCGACGCCGGATGGCACGCCAGCTGCGCGACCTGGACCGCTGGTACGCCGGCCAGCGCACCCGGCACGCAGCACCCGGTGCTCGAGCAGAGGCTCTGCGCGGGTCGCTCGTGGGCATCCTGACCACGGTCGCGGTCCTCGCAGCGACGTGGGTGGTGCTGCACGAACAGGGGTACTCGGTGGGGTCCGACGGGGTCACGCGCAGGATGGGGGCCGGCCCGCTGGCAGGCGTTCGGGACGCCGGCGCCTACGCGTTCGTCGCCCACCAGGCCGGTGACCCCGGCTCGCCGGTCGCCTACGACCCGTGCCGACCGATCCACGTGGTGGTCAACGACGAGCTCGCGCCGCCGGGCGCGGACGAGATCCTGCACTCGGCGTTGACCGAGGCGTCCCGGGCGACCGGCCTGAGGTTCGTCCGCGACGGTCGTACCGACGAGCTGCCGGCCTCGGACCGTCCGCTCCGCGACCCGGCCCGCTACGGCGGCGGGTGGTCCCCGGTGCTGGTCGCCTGGACGACCGCCGCCCAGGACCCGAGACTGGCCGGCGACGTGGCCGGCCTCGGCGGCAGCGCGGCGGTCGCCGAGCGTCTGACCGGCCGGCGCAGGTACGTCACCGGCACCGTCTCGCTCGACAGCCCTGCTCTCAGCGGGCTGCTGCGACGCGGTCCGGACGGGTCGAGGCGGGCCCGTGCCGTCGTCCTGCACGAGCTCGGGCACGTGCTCGGGCTGGGGCACGTCGCCGACCGCGGGGAGCTGATGCACGCGGAGAGCCTCACGCGCACGTCGTTCGGACCGGGCGACCGCGCCGGGCTGGCCCGTCTCGGACGAGGCCGCTGCACAGGCTGAGCCGGCCCACCCCCTCGCGCCCGGCCCGGCTCGCCCTCACTCCTCCAGCAGGGCCCGCACGTCCTCGGCGCCCAGCGGCGAGGACATCAGCGCGTCGTCGTCGACCACGTGGGAGAACAGCGCTGCCTTGCGGGCCTTGAGCGCCATCACCTTCTCCTCGATGGTGTTCGAGGACACCAGCCGGTAGACGTTGACCGGGCGGGTCTGCCCGATCCGGTGCGTCCGGTCGACCGCCTGAGCCTCCACAGCCGGGTTCCACCACGGGTCCAGCACGAACACGTAGTCCGCCTCGGTCAGCGTCAGCCCGACACCTCCTGCCTTCAGGCTGACCAGGAACACCGGGTCGCTGCCGTTCTTGAAGCCGGCGACGACCTCGCTGCGCCGGCGGGTCCGGCCGTCGAGGTAGGACGACGTGATGCCCTCGCGGTCCAGCCGGGCCCGCACCCGGGCGAGGAAGGAGGTGAACTGGCTGAACACCAGCGCCCGGTGGCCTTCGGCGGCCAGCTCCAGCAGGTGGTCGACGAGCACGTCGGTCTTGACCGAGCCCACCCCGTCGTACGCCGGGTCGACGAGGGCGGCGTCCAGGCTGAGCTGGCGCAGCCGGGTGAGCGACCGGAAGATCGCCATGCGGTGCTTGTCGAAGTCGTCGAGAAGCCCGAGCACCGTCTGGCGCTCGCGCTGCAGGTGCGTCTCGTAGATGGCCCGGTGCCGCGGTGTCAGCGACACCTCCAGCACCTGCTCCTGCTTGGCCGGCAGGTCTGCCGCGACCAGCTCCTTGGTGCGGCGCAGCAGGAACGGCCGGATGCGACGTCGGAAGCGCTCCAGCGCGGCCCGGTCACCCGACCTCTCCACCGGGTTGGCGACCAGCTCGGTGAAGCGCTGCGGCCAGGGGTAGAGCCCCGGCGCCACGATGGACAGCAGCGACCACAGGTCCATCAGCCGGTTCTCCATCGGTGTCCCGGTCAGCGCCAGCCGGAACGGCACGTCGAGCCGGCGCACGGCCTGGTAGGTCTTGCCGGTGTGGTTCTTCACCGTCTGCGCCTCGTCGAGCACCAGCCCGCCCCAGGTCTGTGCCACGTAGTCGCCCTGCTCGAGTCGGAAGAGCGTGTAGGAGGTCACCACCAGGTCCGCCCCGTCGCACACCTGCGCGAGCGGCTGTCCTCGGCGCGCCTGCGACTCGCTGACCACCCGGACCTCGAGCTGCGGGGTGAAGGCTGCGGCCTCGCTCGCCCACATCGACACGACGCTGGTCGGCGCCACCACCAGGAACGGCCGGGCGCCCAGTGACCTGGCGTGCGCCACCAGTGCGAGCGTCTGGAGCGTCTTGCCGAGCCCCATGTCGTCGGCGAGGATCCCGCCCAGCCCGGTCTCCCACAGGTGAGCCAGCCACCGGAACCCGTCGAGCTGGTAGGAGCGGAGCTCGGCCTCCAGGCCGACCGGCTTGACCTCCGGCAGCGACTCCAGGTCGCGCAGCGCGCGAGCCGCCCGCACCCACTGCGCCGCCTGAGCGTCCACGATGCCCACCTCGGCCAGCTCGTCCCACAGTCCGAGGTCGGCGTGCCCGACCCGGACGCCCTCGCCGGGCTGGTCACGCAGCTCGGCGGCTGCTTCGACGAGCCGGGCGAGGTGGGCCAGCTCCGGCCGGTCGATCCGGACGTGCTGGCCGTTGCGCAGGATCACCCGGTCCATGCCCTTGGTGAGGGCCTCGAGAACGGAGGCGAGCCCGATGTGCACGCCGTCGACGGTGACCTCGACCTCGAGGTCCAGCCAGTCGGTGCGGCCCGGGTCGTCCTCGGCGCCGTCGCGGGTGGCGAACCGCACCACCGGCACCCCCTCGACGGCCCGGTAGTCCGGCATGTCGCCGATCTCGTCGACCTCGACCTGCTCGCGCAGCCCGGGCAACAGCTCCTCGGCGAAGAGGATGGCGTGCACGTCGCGGAAGGTGCGGGAGTCCTCGAGGCCCCGCGCACGGTCCGAGGACCTGCACAGGTGGTAGGTCTGCTCGTCGTCGAGCCGCAGCTCGTCCATCAGGGCCCGCTCGGTCTCCGGACGCCGTACGCCGCGCGGCCCGCGGGCCTCCGACAACCCGTACACCCGGTCGTCGGAGCCGACCCGGTAGCGCCACGACCAGGCGATCGCCACCTCGTCGGCGGCCACCCAGGTCACGGTGAGGGCGAGGCGCGGCGGCACGGCCTCCGGCACGGCCACCGACCCGTCGGAGGACACCACGGGCACGTGCCGTTG
This sequence comes from Nocardioidaceae bacterium, assembly GCA_035634095.1. Taxonomy (GTDB): domain Bacteria; phylum Actinomycetota; class Actinomycetes; order Propionibacteriales; family Nocardioidaceae; genus Nocardioides_B. The sequence goes on from DASQDP010000134.1 coordinate 65,428, forward strand.
AAGCCGGGGGAGGTACTCCGAGACCAGGTCCTCGCGGTCGGGGGCCGGCACCACCACCGAGTCGCCGAGACGCAGCAGCCGCCGCACCTCGGGCCCGACAGGTGACACCAGCGGCGCGAGCGTGACGGCCCACCGGTCGCCGTCCGGGAACCACAGCGCCACCGCGTGACCTCCCTCACCGAGCACGTCGACGTCGCCGGCGGAGTACCACTCGCCGTCGCAGGAGACCCCCAGCCGCAGCTGCGCGTCCCGGTCCGGCGCGGCGTTGACGTCCATCTGCAGCTGCACCGGCTCGGCCAGGGTCACGCCGGTCAACCCACTGCCGGGCACCAGCGGCATGCCGGCGTCGACGGCCGCCCGGAACAGCCGGAGCTCCCGGGGTCCGAAGGAGCCCAGGGTCAGGTGCGCGTCCGCGCCGAAGTACATCTGGCGGGTGGCCGCCCGGTGGGCGGACAGCAGGTCGTTGAGGGCCGCCACCTGGTCCGGGGGGTGGCCCCGGCGGTCGAGGTAGGGCACGTCGGACCAGGAGACGCCGGTGCGCACCCAGTTGTCGCGGGCCCCGCGCTGCAGGGGCCGGAGCCGCAGCGCGCCGCGGCCGGTGTCGGGACCTCCGTCTCGGTCGGAGGGCCACCCGCGGAAGCCGGTCCGGCGCGCCGGGGGCTTCAGGTCCAGCTGGAGGGCGAGCGGCGTCTCCGACCGGGTCGCGGCCTGCTCCACCCGGTCGTCGAGCTCGTCGAGCAGCGAACCGAGCTGCCGCTCCCAGCGGCGGCCGCTCTGCGGGGTGCGGCGGGCGTGCTCGTCGCGGACGGTGATGAGCAGCGCCAGGACGTGCTTGCAGCCCTCCCTCACCGGACAGCCGCACCGCCCGTAGACCCAGGCTCGGTCGCCCTCCACCCCCACGCTGACGTGGACGACGTACGGCGCGCTCGTCGACCCGGCCACGGTGCCGCGGATGTCGAGGTCTCCGTCGCTGTCGACCTCGTCGGCACAGGACAGCACCTGGCCGCGGCGCACGTAGTCCCACGCCCGGTCCAGGGTGGGCGTGCCGTAGCGGCGGCGCAGGTCCTCGTCGGACAGCAACGACGACAGGTCGACCATGGGAGCGAGCCTACGAGCCACCGCCCCCGCTCCCCGGCGGCCCGTCAGCGTGCCGACAGCGCCTTCCGCCACCGCGCAGGCGGGCTCTGCCGCGGCGCTGACGTCGGCGGGTGCGGCCGAGGTGCGGGCCGCGGGGAGCGGGCCTGGTGCCGGCGCAGCAGGGTGTGCGTCCCGAGTGCGATGGCGACCAGCGCGGCGGCGGCCTGCTGCGGCGCGTCGCCCAGCAGCAGGCCCGCGGTCACACCCACCGCGTACATGGTGCACGACAGTGCTGAGATCATCGGCCTCTCCGATCCAGGGGTGTTCCGAGTGGTGGGGATGGGTGGCTGGTCAGGCCAGCAGGTAGACGACCGTGCCCACGACCAGGCCGGGCACGGTGGTGATGCAGGTGGCGACGAGCGCGGAGTGCTTGTCCAGGGCGATCAGCGGCAGCAGCGCGTCACCGTCCTGGCTGACGGCGTTGGCCAGCAGGGTGGGGAGGGGGACGACACCGCTGACGAAGAGCCCGGTGAAGACGATCTGCACGGCACATCCCGGCACCAGTCCGGCCAGGGCACCGACCACTACTCCGGTCATGCCCAGCACCGGCAGCTGCGTCCCGTCGAAGCCGGTGAGCACGTGCAGCAGCGCCCAGGCGACGTAGGCGACCGCCACCCAGACCACCACGAACGAGGTCTCGCGGGCGCCGTGTCGCAGCACCGTGCTGAACGGCTGGGTGGCAGCGGTCGCTGCCGCGGACTCGGCGGTGTCGTCGGCGAGACGGCCCTTGCCGCGCGCGAAGATCACTGCGGCCGCCGCGGTCCCCGAGATGCCGAGAGTGAGGTAGGGGTCGACCCCCCAGGTCCAACTGGTCAGGGTCGCCAGGGCGAGCGTCCCCGCGTTCCCGGCGGGTCGGTCGGGCCGTCCCACCTCGCAGCACCTCCCCGTCCGGCTTGTCGGGTGGCCGGCAGCGGCCGGGGCGGCACGGGGCTGGTCGCCGGGTCGGCGGGTCGGCGCGGGGGTGCGCCGCAGCGCCGGCCGAATGCAACGCGGCGTCGACCAGGTAACCGGTGACGAGTCCCGTCACGAACAAGGTGGCGTGCACGATCGCGGCCATCGCGGGTTCGCGGGCAATGATGACCCGGGAGGAGTCTCCCATGGACGGCGCTGACCGCCGCGCTGGCCGCGGTGCGCGCCGACCCGCACCGCGAGAGCGCACAACCGGCAGGTCATCGCGGTGCACCTGGCGGAGGGCAACCCGGCGGAGGCGCTCCGCCAGTTCCACGTCTACCGACGGCTGCTCGCCCACGAGCTCGGCCTGCCGCCGTCGGCTGCGATCCGCGAGCTCGTCAGGCCGCTGCTGGGCCGGCCGTTGGAGAACCCTCGTCGCCGACGCGCGTGACCGGTCCCGCCGGGAGGTCAGCCGGTGCGGTGGGTGCTCGGGTCCTCCCCGCGCTTCATCGGCGGCAGCTGCTCGACCGCCCCGGCGAGCTTGGCGAGGACGCGGCTGGCCGCCAGCAGCCGAGGCCGCGCCTGCGGACCCGACCGTCGCGCCACCTGGTCCACCCGGTCACGCGAGCGGTCGAGGACCGACAGCGGGAGCGCGGACAACGCGTTCCCCGGAGGGCGGCGCGCCACGACGGGGTGGGGACGGGTGGGAGCGGTGCGCCGGACGGCCTCCCAGGTCCAGCCGAGGCGCGTCAGCGCTCTCGCGTCCAGGCGTTCCTGGAGCCGCGGCAGCAGCAGGTCCTCCTCGTCGCGGACGTCCTCGCGCAGCACCTCCACCAGCCGGTCGAGCAATGGCTGCCGGGTGGTCCGGTCGGTCGCGGTCTCCAGCTGCACCCACAGCTCGTTGATCTCCTGGTGCTCCTTCTCGATCCGCAGGGTGAGCGCCTCACCGTCCGGCAGCACCCGCCGCACGGTCGGCCACAGCACCGCCTCCTCGGCGAAGGCGTGGGAGAAGACCAGGCGGCCCAGCCGGTTGAGCACCTCCTGCTGCTGGTCGCCCTCCGTGCGCCCGAGCTCGTGGAGCAGGGCGTCCAACGCCACGTGGTCGCGCTTCTGCCGGACGAGGACACTCATCCCGCCGCCCAGCTCGGCGTCGTCCTGCTCGGCGATCGATCTCATCGTGCCTCCAGCTGTCGGTGCGGATCAGGGCGCTGGAATGCCCCAACCGGCCGCTAGCATGCGCTTGCGTGAGGAGCAGAGAGGCGGGATCGACGGTGCGCCCTGCGTTCGTCGTGCACGAGCACCGCAAGCCCCGCCACCACTTCGACCTGCGGCTGGAGGAGAACGGGGTGCTGCGCTCCTGGGCACTGCCCAGAGGCCTGCCGGAGTCGCACGGCCGCGACCGGCTCGCAGTCGCGGTGCCCGACCACGACCTCGAGCACCTGCGCTACGAGGACGAGGACAAGTCCATCGCCGACATCGGCTGGTGGGAGGAGGTGGACCGCACCGACAGACGACTGCTCCTGGTGCTGCACGGTCGCACCTCGTCGGTCCGCTACGCGCTCATCCGCACCGACCGTGACTGGTTGCTGCACCGCGTCAAGGGTCAGTGAGGGTCGCGGCCGGCCAGCGCCTCCGCCGCCGTCCACGACGGCCAGGCGCACACCGTCGTTCACCGCGCCGAGCGAGCGGCCGGCGTGCCGGAATTCGCCGCAGGGGTTGACCTTCTGGCTGGAAGTCGACACCGTCGCCGTCATGCCCGTCGTGGACCGCACCCGCCTGGCCCGCCTGGTCGACGACGAACGGGCGACGTTCAGAGCCGCACACCCCCGCTCGCGCGAGCTGTACCAGCGCGCCGACCACCTCTTCGCGCGAGTGCCGATGACGTGGATGAACATGTGGAGCGGTGGGCCGGTGTACCTGGACAGGGCCTGGGGCAACCGGGTCCGGGACGTGGACGGCCACGAGTACGTGGACTTCGCCCTCGGCGACACCGGAGCCATGGCGGGCCACAGCCCGGGGCCCACGGCGACGGCGGTGGCCCGACGGGTGAGCGAGCTCGGTGGCATCACGACGATGCTCCCCACCGAGGACGCTGAGTGGGTGGCCGCCGAGCTGGCCCGGCGGTTCAGGCTGCCGCTGTGGTCCTTCACCCTGACCGCGACGGACGCGAACAGGTGGGCGATCCGGCTCGCCCGGCTCGCCACCGGGCGACCGAAGGTGCTCACCTTCGCCTACTGCTACCACGGCTCGGTCGACGAGGCCTTCGCCGTGCCGGGGCGGGACGGGGCTGCGGTGGCGCGCCCCGGCCTGGTCGGCGCCCCCGTGCCCGTCTCCGAGACGACCCGGGTCGCGGAGTTCAACGACCTCGCCGGTGTGGAGGCGCAGCTGGCGCACGGAGACGTCGCCGCGGTGCTCACCGAGCCGGCGCTCACCAACATCGGCATCGTGCTGCCCGAGCCGGGCTTCCTCGCCGGTTTGCGGGAGCTGACCACGGCGTACGGCGCCCTGCTGATGATCGACGAGACGCACACGTTCTCCGCGGGCCCCGGCGGTGCGACCGCGCTGTGGGGGCTGGAGCCGGACATCCTCGTGGTGGGCAAGAGCATCGGCGGCGGCATTCCCAGCGGCGCGTACGGCCTGACCCGCTCACTGGCCGAGCGCGTCGAAGCGGACCCTGCCGCCGACCTGGTGGACGTGGGCGGGGTGGGCGGCACCCTCGCGGGCAACGCACTGTCCGTCGCCGCGATGCGAGCCACCTTGGAGCACGTGCTCACCGAGACGGCGTTCGAGCGCATGGTCGGGCTGGCCACGACGTACACCGAGGGGGTGCGCGCCGCCATCGAGCGCTTCGGACTGCCGTGGTCGGTGCAGCAGGTCGGTGCCCGAGCGGAGTACCGGTTCGCCAGCCCGGCTCCGCGCGACGGCTCGGCGGCAGCGGCAGTGGCGGATGAGGAGCTCGACGAGTACCTGCATCTGTTCCTGGCCAACCGCGGCGTCCTTCTCACGCCCTTCCACAACATGGCCCTGATGTGCCCCGAGACCTCCGAGGCGGACGTCGCCCTGCACACCCGGCTCTTCGCCGAAGCAGCCCAGCGGCTGGTCGACTGACTCCCGCAGCACCGTCCAGCGGCGGCTCACCGCTGGTGAGCCTGCCGGTCAGCGGGCTGGTCGGCCTGCTGCGGGGAGCCACCGGCGGGCTCCGCAGCGGCGAACACCACCCGGTAGATCCCCTCGGGCAGCTGCACGTGGTAGCTGGTGCGACCGCGGCGCACCACGGTCCCGACCCGGCCGCGCAGACCGCCCGGCACCAGCAGCCGGACCCGCGCCCCCGGGTCCTCCAGCACGAGCGGGCTGCCACGCCGCAGCCGGTCGAGCTCGAGCAGGTAGTTCGGGTGCATCGCGGCGGGGCGTCCGCGGAACGTCCACTCCAGCAGGTGCTCGACCGAGAACGTCGCCGAGCACCGGCCGCAGGCCGACACCCGCTCCGGCCGCTTGTGCCGCTCCTGGGTGTGCCCGGCGGGACAGACCCCGAGCCACGGCGCGGTGACGCTGGGCGCGCTGTCGCTGACGCAGCGTTCTGCGCTGCTGCCGATGGCCCTGGCCCGCGCTGCCCACACAGCGTCGTGCCCGTGCGCCGCCCCGACCAGCGCGTGCGCGATCTCGTGCAACAGCGTCTCCCTCACCTCGTCCGAGGCGTGCAGTCGGGTCAGCGGCGCACTCAGCCCGATCACCCGCCGACCGTGGCGGCACACCCCGGCCCGGCGCTTGGCGTTGTCGAAGGCGATCGACCAGCCCTCGAGCGCGTGCTGCTCCAGGAGGCTGGTCCCCATCCGGTAGGCGTCTGAGAGGTCCATGCCCCGGGACCGTAGCGACCCCCACCGACAGCGCCCGCGGTCCGCCCTTCACCAGTGCTGAGGCCCGTGTCGTTGTCGGTGCGATGAGGCAGACTCGAGCGTGGAGGTCCAGAAGGGAGTGCGATGCTGCGGATGACGTGGCGGGCGGTACTCGCGCGCAAGGTGCGGCTGGCTCTCAGCGCCTTCGCCATCGTGCTCGGCGTCGCCTTCGTGGCCGGCTCGTTCATCTTCACCGATGCCATGGGCGATGCCTTCGACGGCATCATCGAGGGGTCCACCTCCGACGTCGAGATCGCTCATCGGGGCGCCGGCGACTTCGACTCCCAGCAGGACAGCAGGGTGATCCCGGCCACCGTCGCCGACCGGCTGGCCACGCTGCCCGAGGTGGCGGCGGTGCATCCGGTCGCCCAGCTCCAGTCGGTCTACGTCATCGGTCGCGGCGGCAAGGTGGTGGGCGGCAACGGCCCTCCCGGCCTCGCGCTGAACCACACCGGCGCCCGCGCCGTCAACGGCAAGCCGATCATCACCGTCTCCAGCGGCGCCCTGCCGGACGGTCCGCGTGAGGTCGCGCTCGACGTGGACACCGCCGAACGGGCCGGGTACGGCGTCGGCGACCGCGCCACCCTCGTCACCCCGGGTGACCCACCCACCCTGCAGGTCACGATCGTCGGGCTGGTCGAGTTCGGCTCCGGTGGGCTCAACGGGTCGACCCTGACCGTGTTCGAGCGACGGTTCCTGCAGCAGGAGTTCTTCGAGGGCAGGGACGTCTACACCATGGTCTCTCTCACCGCCGCACCCGGCTTCAGCCAGACGCAGGTGCGCGACGCCGCCCAGCGCGTGCTCCCCGCCGGCGTGGTCGCGCGCAGCGGGGACGAGATGGTGCGGACGAACAAGGCGACGCTGGACGAGGTGCTCGGGTTCCTAAACACCTTCCTGCTGGTGTTCGCGGCGGTGTCGCTGGTCGTCGGCACGTTCCTCATCATCAACACCTTCTCGATCCTCGTCGCGCAGCGCAGCCGAGAGCTGGCGCTGCTGCGGGCACTCGGCGCGTCCCGACGGCAGGTCAACGTCTCGGTGCTCGCGGAGGCCTCGGTGGTCGGGCTGTTCGGGTCCACGGTCGGCATCGGTGTGGGCTACCTGCTCGCCCGTGGACTGCAGCTGCTGTTCGGCATCTTCGGCTTCGACCTCAGCAGGGCCTCCTTCCCGGTCAACGTGCGGACGGTCGTGGCGTCGTACGTCGTGGGGGTGGTGGTCACCCTCGTGGCGGCGTACCTGCCCGCCCGGCGCGCCTCGAGGATCGCCCCGATCGCAGCGCTGCGCGACGACGTCGCGCTGCCCGAGTCCTCACTGCGCCGCCGGGTCGTGGTCGGCTTCGGGCTGATCGTGGTGGGCAGCGCCGGGATGGTCGTGGGACTGATGGGTGAGGGCGACCTCGGGCTCACCCTGATCGGCTCCGGCATGCTCGCCGTCCTCGTCGGTGTGTCGCTCCTGAGCCCGTGGCTGGGGCGGCCGCTCACCGCGCTGTTCCAGACCGGCTACCGGCGCGCGTTCGGCACGGTGGGTGTGCTGGCCGCCCAGAACTCGCTGCGCAACCCCCGGCGCACCGCGGCCACGGCGAGCGCCCTCATGATCGGGCTGACCCTGGTGTCCTTGATGTCGATCCTCGGCCGGTCCGCCACCGCGAGCACCGACGCGGCGGTCGAGCGCAGCCTGACCTCCGAGTTCGTCGTGTCCAACCTGGTGGGGACACCGTTCTCCACGAGCATCGCGCGGCAGGTGCGCGAGGTCGAAGGCGTGCGCAGCGTCGCTGCCCTGCGCACCGCCGGCGCGCGGATCGGCGGCGACCGCACGTTCGTCGCGGCGGTCGACCCGCGCGACCTCGGCCTCGCGCTGGCCCTGCCGATGCAGGCCGGGTCGCTGACCGAGCTGCGCTCCGGCACCATGGCCGCCAGCGCCCGGTCCGCGCAGCGTCGCGGTCTGCGGCTGGGGGACGTGGTCCCGATGCGGTTCCAGGGCGGGACCGTCCCGCTGCGGCTGGTCGCGCTGTTCGGCACCTCGGCGGCCCTGCCGGCCAACTACCTGGTGACGCCGGACGCGTTCGTGAAGGGGGGGCTGGAGCCGCTCGACTCGGTCCTCTACGTGACGAAGTCCGACGACGCCGACACGGCCGCGGTGCGCGCGGAGGTCGACCGGATCGTCGCGGACCTGCCGACGGTGACGGTGAAGGATCCCGGTCAGTTCGCCGAGGAGCAGCGGTCCCAGATCAACCTGTTCCTCTACTTCATCTACGCCCTGCTCGGGTTGGCGGTGGTGATCGCGGTGCTGGGCATCATCAACACCCTGGCGCTGTCGGTGATCGAGCGCACCCGGGAGATGGGACTGCTGCGCGCGGTGGGTCTGTCCCGTCGCCAGCTCCGGCGGATGGTGCGCCTGGAGTCGGTGATCGTGGCGGTGCTCGGCGCCGTGCTCGGGGTGGCGATGGGACTGGTGTTCGGGGTCGCCCTGCAGCGCGCCATCGCTGACGAGGGCGTCGACGTGCTGTCCATCCCCTGGGTGCAGCTGGCGGCCTTCGTGGCCCTGGCCGCGGTCGCGGGCGTGCTGGCCGCGGTGCTACCCGCTCGGCGGGCCGCCCGCCTGGACGTGCTCACGGCCATCGGCGCCGAGTAGGAGCGAGCAGGGCCGGAGCCGGCCAGGACCTGGGGCCGACGCGACGCTGCCCCCTCCCGCCTGGGCGGGAGAGGGCAGCGTGAGGGGGTGGTGCTAGCGGCGCAGCTTGAACAAGGATCCGGGTCCGAAGACAGGACCGGTCACGTAGATGCTGCCGTTACGGGCGGTGTCCACGGCGCCCGGTGTCTTCAGCCGGCCGGCGGCGAGCTCGCGACGGTGGTGACCCCACCGGCTGACCTTGAACAGGCCGCCGACGTCGGCGCCCTCGACGCCCAGCTCGAACTGGAGCCAGCTCTTCTTCGACAGCGACAGGGCGTACACGCTGCCCCGCTTGCCCGGCGCCAGGTCGACGATCGACGTGAGACCGTCGGCGTAGCGCTTGCACCGACCGGCCTTCGGGGCCTTCGGGTTGCAGACGGCGTCGGTGGCCCGGGGGTGGATCCGCCAGATCTGCGACTTCCCGGGGGTCGCCGGGAAGCCGCGCAGCTCACCGACGTAGTAGTAGCCGTCCTTGCCGACCGTGACCGACGTGGCGACCGCCTCGGAGCGGACCTTTGTTCCCGCCGGGGGGAAGGGCAGCGGGTTGCCCTCCGGGTCGGTGGTCGGCAGCCCCTTGGGCACCGTGACGGTCCGCGGCTTGAGCACCGCTACTGTCTTGATCTTCCCGTTGCGTCGCACCTTCAGCAGGTCGTTGCCGGCTGCGTCGGAGACCAGCACGCTGCCGTTGCGCAGGGCTGCCACACCGAAGGGGTTGCTGTCGGTCGGGTTGTCCTCCTGGTCGTACGGGTCCGGGTCGGTCTCCTGGTAGGCGGCGATGTCGGCCATCAGGTGCGGTCGCTTCCACCCCGGACGCCACTTGTACAGCTTCTGCGCCGCCTCGGCCACTGCCTCAGGCACCTCGACCGGGCCGTCGTTGTCCGGGTCGGTCGCCGCCCCGGTGAGGATGTAGACGGTCCGGTGACGCCCGACCGCGACGGCCGGGGCGAACAGCGTCGGCACCGACGTCAGCTCGCGGACCCGGGCAGGACGGTGGTGGCGACGTTCGCGCACCAGGTTGATGGTGCCGTCGGCCTCCGCGACGATGGTGACTCCTGGCCGGACGCTCGCGACCCCTCGCGGGCCGTCGAAGCCGTCGGCGACGGTGCGCAGCTTGCTGCCGGATTGCGCGGACGCAGGCACTGCAGCTGCACCGAGCACCAGTGCGCAGGCCGCACCGGCCACGATGGTGGATTGCCGTCTCATCAAGGTTTCCTCCGTTGGGTTCGTGCGCCCCACGCGCACCGACCTCCACGCAATCGCGGAACGGCACGCCACCTCAATGACACATCTGGGCCATACAAACAAGTACAATTCGGACACCACGTCGCCGTCTCCGGCCCCCTGTGCTCACCCTGGCAGCGCGGCGATCGAACCAGGTGCAGACGTCTGCACGAATGGCGCGCTTCCGGACGAACCGGACAGGGCGTCACCACTGCGGTACGCCACTCGTGCTCCGGCGACGAGCAGCGCGAGGATCAGCAGCAGGGCGAGGATCACCTGGACCGCGGTCCGGGCGCGCCAGGCGGTGCCCTGCCCCGGGGCCGCTCCAGGCTTCGGGACTCCTCGACCAGCCGCGGTACGCAGCCAGGCGTCCAGTCTGATCGCGGCGCCGGCCACGCCCGCCGGTGACAGCTGGGCCGGCCGCTCCGTCAGCGTGCGCACCAGATCTTCGGGGCGGCAGACGTGGACGCCGCCGGCGTCTTCGAGCGCGCTGCCGCCGTCGAGACAGAGCACCGGGCGTACGAGGTCGGGCGGGACGCCGCACCGCGTGATGACCTGCTCGGTCGCCGCTGACAGCTCCGACAGCACGATCTGACGCGCCGACTCGGGCGACCCCTGGCAGGAGCCCACCACGAAGACGCCGCCGGGCCCGACGGCGATCCCCACCACGTGCGGCCATCGGGGCTCGGCCAACCTCACGGTGCTCCAGCTCGGCGGCAACGACGCCAGAGCGGCCGGCGTCCGTGGGGCGCCCGCGCTGCATGGACCCATGTCGCTCCGGATTGCCGGTCCGGATGCTCGCGCGCGTCGCTCGGCGTTCGCCCTGATCCGGCGCGCCGCCTCCTGTGCCGACTCCTCGGCCGTCACGTCTCCCGCGGTTCGATGCCCACAGCCAGCCATGGTGCCACCCCGGAGACCGCGGAACTCCGGGCAAGGCGCCGTACGGCACCCGGTGACGTCGGAGTTCGTCATAGGGTGTGGGCGCACTCATCCACGTCACGCAGGGAGCCACCGCATGCTGTCCGACATCGAGATCGCCACCGCCGCCCGTCTGCGGCCGATCACGCAGGTGGCCGACGAGACTCTCGGGATCGACGCGGCGCATCTCGTGCCCTACGGCCACCACAAGGCGAAGGTCGACCTGCGTTACCTGTCCACGCTCGCCGACCGTCCGTCGGGGAAGCTGATCTTGATGACCGCGCTGTCGCCCACTCCGGCCGGCGAGGGCAAGACCACCACCACGGTCGGGCTGACCGACGCGCTGCACGGCCTCGGACGCAAGGCGGTGGCCTGCCTCAGGGAGCCGTCGATGGGCCCGGTGTTCGGCATGAAGGGCGGCGCCGCCGGGGGCGGCTACGCCCAGGTGGTGCCGATGGTGGACATCAACCTGCACTTCACCGGCGACTTCGCGGCGATCGCCGCCGCCCACAACCTGCTGTCGGCGTTGATCGACAACCACATCCACCACGGCAACGCCCTCGACATCGACGTGCGCAGCGTCTCCTGGAAGCGCGTGGTCGACCTCAACGACCGGGCGCTGCGCGACCTGGTGGTCGGGCTCGGAGGGGTGGCCAACGGCTTCCCGCGCGAGGACGGCTTCGACATCGTGGTCGCCTCGGAGCTGATGGCGATCTTCTGCCTGACCGAGTCCTGGGCGGACCTCAAGCGGCGCATCGGCGAGATCGTCATCGGCTACACCCGCAGCAAGAAGCCGGTCACGGCGGGCGACCTCCAGGCCCACGGCGCGATGTCGGTGCTGCTGCGCGACGCCTTGGCGCCCAACCTGGTGCAGACCCTCGAGGGGGCGCCGGCGTTCGTGCACGGGGGGCCGTTCGCCAACATCGCCCACGGCTGCAGCTCGGTGATCGCCAGCCGCGCCGGGCTGCGGCTCGCCGACTACGTCGTCACCGAGGCCGGCTTCGGCGCTGACCTCGGCGCCGAGAAGTTCGTGGACATCAAGTGCCGCAAGTCCGGCCTGCGACCCGACGTCGCCGTCGTGGTCGCCACCGTCCGAGCACTGAAGTACCACGGCGGGGTCGCGGTCGGGGACCTGCAGTCCGAGGACCTTGCGGCCCTCGAGCGCGGCATGGCCAACCTGCGCCGCCACCTGCGGAACGTCCGTGAGGTGTACGGGGTGCCCTGCGTCGTGGCCGTCAACCGCTTCCCCACCGACACCGACGCGGAGGTCTCCCGGCTCGTCGACCTGGCGGCCGCCGAGGGCGTCAAGGCCTTCCCTGCGACGCACTTCGCGGACGGCGGCGCCGGGGCGGAGGCGTTGGCCAAGGGCGTGCTCGAGGTGCTCGAGGGCCCCTCGCCGTACTCGTTCTCCTTCACCTACGCCGACGACCTGACCCTGACCGCGAAGGTGGAGCGCGTCGCCAGCCGCCTGTACGGCGCCGGCGAGGTGACTTGGGACGGCAAGGCGAAGCGCCGGCTGCAGCGCATCGAGGAGGACGGGTACGGCGGGCTGCCGGTCTGCATCGCCAAGACGCAGTACTCCTTCTCCACCGACCCGGGGCTGCGTGGCGCGCCGTCCGGTCATGAGCTGCACGTGCGTGAGGTCCGGCTGTCGGCAGGCGCCGGCTTCGTCGTGGTGGTCTGCGGCGACGTGATGACGATGCCGGGACTGCCCAAGACGCCCGCCTCGGCGCACATCGACCTCACCGACGACGGCGACATCCTGGGCCTCTCCTGACCGCGGCTGATGCCTGACGGCGCCAGCAATCCGGACGGACCGGGACGTCCCGGCTATCGCGGACCGCGCCCGAGCCCTTAGGGTGCGGAACGAAGTCCTCGCCGAACCGACGGTGAGGCCGTCCAGCCCACGCCTAAGCCCGCGCTGAGCCGGACGCCCCGAGCACCATCGCAAGTGCGGGCACGGACGACCCAGCAGGCCGGCACGCCCCTCCGTGGGAGCGTGCCTTGGGGTGAAGCCACACCGTGGCCGGGCCACTTCGGATCCCGAACCCGACAGGACATCGTTCGCAGGCGGTGCCGAAGGGTCCCTGCATGTCCCTGCCTACTCCCCTGCCTGCTCCCCTCCCTGCTCCCCTGCACGTGCCCGTGCGCCGGATGCTCGTGCACGTCCTCGTCGTGATCGGCGCGCTGATCGCCTCCTCGGCCGCGTTCGTCCCCGCGGCGGATGCCATGAGCCGCGACACCAGGGCGCGCGTGATGAAGATCGCCGCGTCGAAGAAGGGCACCCCCTACCGGTACGGCGCCACCGGGCCGAGCGCGTTCGACTGCTCGGGCTACACCCGCTGGGTGTTCCGCAAGGTCGGACGGCACCTGCCCCGCACCTCGCGCGCCCAGGCGCGTCACGCCAAGCACGTCTCGAGGTCGCAGCGACGCACAGGCGACCTGGTGTTCTTCCGCAGCGGCGGACGTGTCTACCACGTGGCGATCTACGCCGGGAGCAACCGGATCTGGCACTCGCCGCGATCCGGGTCGACGGTGCACCGGGCACGGCTCTGGACCAGCAGCGTCTCCTACGGCCGGATCCGCTGACCGCCGCACCTCACATGGACAACCGTCGCTTCCCACGGTGACCTCCCCGTGGGAAGCGACGGCTCACCAGGTGAACCCGGTGACCGCCCAGCCGGTCCAGTCAGCGGCGCCCCCCGTTCTCCCCGCATGACAGGCTGGCCACCATGACCGAGCTCAACGTGCTGGGCGGCCGGCTCGAGCCCTGCGGCATCGACCCGGTGACCGGCTTCTACCGCGACGGCTCCTGTTCCTGCGGACCCGACGACCTCGGGCTGCACGCCGTCTGCGCCGTGATGACCCCCGAGTTCCTGGCACACCAGGAGTCGGTCGGCAACGACCTCTCCACTCCCAGGCCGGAGTGGGGCTTCCCGGGACTGGCACCGGGCGACCGGTGGTGCGTCGTCGCGGCGCGGTGGGCGCAGGCCTACGAGGCCGGAGCGGGCGCACCGGTGGTGCTGGCCTCGACCAACGCGCGGGCGCTGGAGGTCGTCCCGATGCTCTGGCTGGAGGAGCACTCGGTGGACGTGCCGTCCGACCCGCGCTGGCTGGGCTGAGCCCAGCACGCCCGGGTCTAGGGTGCGACCCATGGTCAGCAGCATCTACGTGGCGTCGGTCGAGGGCTACACCGGGAAGTCCGCCGTCGCGCTCGGGCTGGTGGAGGCGCTCTCCCGACGGGTGGGCCGGGTGGGCGTGTTCCGGCCGGTCGTCCGGGCCGGGGACGCGGCGCACGACGGCCGCGACTACGTCCTGGAGCTGCTGGTCTCGCACGACGCGGTCGCGCTGTCGTACGACGAGTGCGCCGGCGTCACGTACGACGAGGTGCACGCCGACCCGTCCGCGGCGCTCGACCGCATCGTCGACCGCTACCACCAGGTGGTCGAGAAGTGCGACGCGGTCGTCGTGCTGGGCAGCGACTACACCGACGTCGGCACACCGACCGAGTTCGCCTACAACGCGCGGATCGCGGCCAACCTCGGGGCGCCGGTGCTGCTGGTGCTCAACGGGCACGGCCGCACGCCGCAGGAGCTGCAGACCATGACCGCCGTCAGCGCCGGCGAGCTGCGGTCGCACCACGGCTCGCTCTTCGCCGTGGTCGCGAACCGGGTGGACGCCGCGCAGGTCATCGAGGACGTCGAGGCCATCACCGTGGAAGGGGTGCTCGCCTACGCGATCCCCGAGGAGCCGCTGCTCAGCGCCCCCTCCGTCGCGGACCTGATGCCATCGGTCGGCGGCGCCCTGGTCGGCGGCGACCCGGAGCTGCTGGGCCGCGAGGCCACCGGGTTCGTGGTCGCCGGGATGACGATGCCCAACGTGCTCGACCGGCTGTTCGACGGGGCCGTGGTGGTGACTCCAGGGGACCGCCCCGAGGTGGTGCTGGGGGTGGTGATGGCGCACGTGTCCGCGAACTTCCCGCAGATCTCCGGCATCGTGCTCAACGGCGGGCTGCCGCTGCCTGCCCAGGTGGTCCGCCTGCTCGAGGGGCTGGGCACCACCATGCCGATCGTCGCCACGGACCTCGGCACGCACGCCACCACCACCGCGCTGAACAGCGTCCGGGGCCGGATGACCCGGCAGTCCCCGCGCAAGGTGACCACGGCGCTGTCCCTGTTCGCCGAGCACGTGGACGGCGACGACCTGCTCGACCGGCTCGAGGTGGCCCGCACCGAGGCGGTCACGCCGCTGATGTTCGAGCACCAGCTGATCGACCGGGCCGTCTCCGACCGTCGGCACGTCGTGCTCCCCGAGGGTGACGACGAGCGGGTGCTGCGTGCTGCGGAGATCCTGCTGCGGCGCGGGGTGGCCGACCTGACGCTGCTGGGCGACCCGCTGCGGACCACCGCCGCCGCAGCGGCCGCCGGGGTGGACCTCGGCGCGGCGCGGCTGCTCAGCCCCCTCGACGAGGAGCTCAACGAGCGCTTCGCCCGGGAGTACCACGAGCGCCGCAAGCACCGGGGCATCGACCTGGAGGAGGCCCGCGCGGTGATGGCGGACGTGTCCTACTTCGGCACGATGATGGTCGAGCTCGGCCTCGCGGACGGCATGGTCTCCGGTGCCGCGCACACCACCGCCCACACGATCCGCCCCGCGCTGGAGGTGGTCAAGACGGTGCCGGGGGTCTCGGTGGTGTCCTCGGTGTTCTTCATGTGCCTGGAGAGCCAGGTGCTGGTCTACGGCGACTGCGCGGTGAACCCGGACCCGTCGGCCGAGCAGCTCGCCGACATCGCCATCTCGTCGGCGGCTACGGCGGCGTCCTTCGGCATCGAGCCCCGCGTGGCCATGCTGTCCTACTCGACGGGGACCTCCGGTGCCGGCACCGACGTCGAGAAGGTCTCGACCGCCACGGCGCTGGTCAAGGAGCGTGCGCCCGACGTCCTCGTCGAGGGCCCGATCCAGTACGACGCGGCGATCGACGCGGCCGTCGCCCACACCAAGCTCCCGGACTCCGACGTGGCCGGTCGCGCCACCGTTTTCGTCTTTCCGGACCTCAACACCGGCAACAACACCTACAAGGCCGTGCAGCGCTCCGCCGGGGCGGTGGCCGTGGGGCCGGTGCTGCAGGGGCTGCGCAAGCCGGTCAACGACCTCTCCCGGGGGGCGACGGTGCGCGACATCGTGAACACCGTGGCGATCACCGCGATCCAGGCGCAGGACCTCTCGTGAGCGAGCTGGTGCTGGTGCTCAACGCCGGCTCGTCGTCGCTGAAGTACAGCCTCGTGGATGCAGTCACGGGCGATGCCGCAGCGTCGGGCCTCGTCGAGCAGATCGGCGAGCCGTCCGGCGAGCTCACCCACTCCGGACCGGGCGGCGAGCACCGCACCGAACGGGCGTTCGGCACCCACGAGGACGCACTGCGCGCGGTCCTGGAGGCCTTCGAGTCGCAGGGCCCGCACCTCGGGAGCGCCGGGCTGGAGGCCGTGGGCCACCGGGTCGTGCACGGGGGCCCGCTCTTCTCCGCCCCCGCGCTGGTCGACGACGGCCTCGTCGCGGCCGTCACCGACCTGGTTCCGCTGGCCCCGCTGCACAACCCGGCGAACCTCGAGGGCATCGCGACCGCGCGGACGCTCTTCCCGGGCCTGCCGCAGGTCGCCGTGTTCGACACCGCCTTCCACTCGACGCTTCCGCCGCACGCCTTCACCTACGCGGTCCCGCTGTCGTTGCGCGACGAGCACCACATCCGCCGCTACGGCTTCCACGGCACGTCGTACTCCTTCGTCTCCGAGCAGGCCGCCCGCTTTCTCGGGGCCTCCGTCGAGGACGTCAACCTCATCGTGCTGCACCTCGGCAACGGCGCGTCGGCCACCGCGGTCCGCGGTGGGCGCTCGGTGGACACGTCGATGGGGATGACCCCGCTGGAGGGGCTGGTGATGGGCACCCGCTCCGGGGACGTGGACCCGGCACTGCATGCGCACCTTCACCGTGAGCTCGGCTGGTCGCTTCCCGAGATCGACCGGCTGCTCAACCGCGAGTCCGGGCTGAAGGGGCTCGCCGGCCTGGTCGACTTCAGGGAGCTCGCCCAGCGACGGGAGACCGGCGACGAGGCGGCTCGGCTGGCGTTCGACGTGTACTGCCACCGGATCCGCCGCTACGTCGGAGCGTTCTACGCCGTGCTCGGCACCGTGGACGCCGTCGTGTTCACCGCCGGGGTGGGCGAGAACGCTGCCGCCGTACGGGCCGAGTCGCTCGCCGGGCTGCAGAGGCTCGGCATCGCCGTCGACCCGGTCCGCAACGAGCAGCGGCTCGACGAACCCTTCGCCGTCTCGCCGGAGGACGGTCCCGAGGACGCGGTGGCGGTGCTCGTGGTGCCCACCGACGAGGAGTGGGAGATCGCCCGCCAGACCATGGCCGTGGTGAGCGGAGCCCGCGGCTGAGGGGTGCTCAGGCCGCCGCGGCGCTGCGGCTGCGCTCCAGCCGCGCCATCGCCGGGGTGGCGGTGACGCCGTGCCAGAGCACCGACAGGGTGACCGCGAACCCCACCGTGGCCCAGAGCACCTCCACGTCGCCGAAGTCGGCCTCCCCGGTGGCATAGGCCAGGTAGTAGATCGACCCCACGCCACGGACTCCGAAGAACGCGGTCGCGAACCCCTCGCCGCGCCCCAGCGTCCGGTTCCCCACCCGGTCCGGGTGCCGGCCGAGCTGCACCGCCACCAGCCCGGCGACCGGACGGACCACGAAGACCAGCGCCACGCCGACCAGCGCCGCCTGCCAGGTCAGGTCGGCGAGCAGGCCGTGGGTCAGCGCCACGCCGAGCAGGAGCAGCACGCTGAGGGTCAGCAGCCGCTCCAGCCGCTCGATCACCTGGTGCATGTGCACGTGGTAGGCATGGCCGCGCTCCATCGACCGCAGCGTCATCGCGCACATGAACACCGCGACGAACCCGTAGCCCTCCGCGACCTGTGTCGCGCCGTAGGACAGCAGCACCGCCGCCAGCGCGAGCAGCGGCTCGCCGGTCTCGGCCAGCCTCAGCGACGGCCACGGCGAGCGGAAGGCCGCCTTGGCGAGCAGCCAGCCGACGGCGGCCCCGATGAGGACGCCGATGACGAGCTTGCCGACCAGCTCCCAGGCCACCCACCGCAGGCCCCAGTCGGTCACGCTGCCCATGGTCACCAGGAAGATCGCGGCGTAGACGAACGGGAACGCCAGCCCGTCGTTGAGTCCGGCCTCCGACGTGAGCGCGAAGCGCACCTCGTCGCTCTCGTCGATCTCCTCGGGAGCCTCCTCGTCGACGGTCGTGGGTCCGCCCACCTGTACGTCGGAGGCAAGCACCGGGTCGGTGGGAGCGAGGACCGCCCCGAGCAGCAGCGCCGCCGCCACCGGGAGCCCCATCAGCGACCAGCCCAGCAGCGCGACGGCCGCGATGCACAGCGGCATCGCGATGCCGAGCAGCCGCCACGTGACGTCCCAGCGCTTCCAGGTGACCCAGCGCCGCAGGTCCAACGGCCGGTCCAGCGCCAGGCCGACGCCCATCAGCGCGACGACGACGCAGAACTCGGTGAGGTGCTCGGTGAACGCCTCGTGGTCCTTGGGGAGCATCGACACCCCGTCAGGCAGCGGCAGGAGGCCGAACAGCGCTCCGGTCAGGACGAGCACGATCGGTGCGGAGACCGCCAGCTTGCTGAGCGCCACCGGCAGCACCACGGCCAGCAGCAGGGCGATCCCCGCGAGCAGGTAGACGACGTTGGCGGTCACCTGCGGCCACCGCACGGCGCTGCGCTGGTGCGGCCGGAGGCGCTGCCAGCTCCGGAGCCCGAGCCGGTGGCGTGCATGCGCTCAAGGTACCGGGACCTCTGCTGGTGCCCCCACCCGCCTCCTGCTGCGGTCAGTCGAGCTCGCGCCGTCGGCGCTCGTGCGTGCGGATCTTGTCGATCACGATCGTGGACAGGGGCGAGTCGAGCTCCCGATGCTCCCAGGCCGTCTCCTTGAGATCGTCGACCAGCACCCGCAGCGCGTCCAGCTCACCGCGCTCCCGCCGGTCGAGCGCCGCGCGCGGCACCGTGCTGCTGACCACCAGGTGGATGACCAGCCAGGCCATCGCCGCGGTCAGCAGCAGAGGTATCGCCACCGTCATGAGCTTCTCCCGTCCACGCCCCGGCCTCCCAGGCTAGGACGGGCCCGGTGGCGCCGCCAGGGCCTCCGGCTCGTCCAGGCGGTGACTCCGCCCGGCCGAGGCGGCTCAGCCCCCCGGCTGCGGGTGGCCGTTGACGGTCAGCCGGTACCGAGCGTAGGGCGTGAGCGTCTCGGTCGGCTCGTCGTAGGTCACGATCGCGCCCACCAGCCTGGACCGCTTGCCCACCGCCTGCCGCAGCGCCTGGCGGCGCAGAGCGACCCGGAACCCGCGGTCGAGCCGCAGTGTCCGGGAGTGGGCACGTACGCCGCTGGCGCTGAGCCCGACGAGCCGGACGGTGAAGCCGCTCACCGCCACCGGCTTGACCTGGGTGTACGACTGCCAGCCCGCCGGGTCGGTGGGCACGGCGACGCCCCCGACGGCGATGTTGCGCAGCCAGATGCCGGCCTCGTCCACATTGGGGTCGGTGACGTAGCGGAAGCCGAGCAGGACCTGCTGGCCGGCGTACGCAGACAGGTCGACGGCCTGGCTCTTCCAGCTGCCGGAGTCGCCGGTGAAGCCGGGCAGCTTGTCGACGACCTCGGGGACCGCGTCGGGGTCGTGCTCAGTGGTGGTGTCGGTCGCACCGAGGCTCGTCCACGACGACCCGCCGTCGGTCGACACCTGGACGAACGCGAAGTCCCAGCCCGCCTCGGCGTCCCAGAGCGCGTCGAAGGTCAGCCGGGCGGCACCGTCGGGCACGCTCACGGCCCGGGCGATGGACCGGTCGAGGTTCCGCCCGCACCCGGAGTACAGCGCCTGCCCACCCGTCTCCGCCGGGACCGCGTCGCAGGTGCTGTCGGGTGTGGTGGCATCCGGCGGAGCGGCCACAGAGCTCCACTCGACGGGCGTTGGTGCGAGCGTCCGCGCCCCGCGGAAGCTCAGCGAGCGCAGCGCCTTCGCGCGCAGGTAGCGGCCGTCCTCGTCGCGGAAGCGCACGTAGTCCGAGCCGTTGGGTGGCGCTCCCGGTGAGCCGAAGGCCTGCTTGCTCCGCCAGTTCACCGTGGCGCGCAGCGTCTCGACGGAGAGAGGCCCGTCGGGCGCCCACCTCGGGTCGCTTGAGGTGGCGGTGTCGAGGGCCATCGCCGCTGCCCAGTCGTGCAGGGTCCGCCGGGCCGACCTGGTGGCGCCGCGGGCGGCGAGGACGTCGTCCAGCCCCGTCAGCCCGTTGCCGGGTGCGCGGTGCAGGTCGGTGAGGATGTCGGCTCCGTACTTGTCGCGGAGGTACTCCATCATCGTGTACGCCGCGCCATAGTCGGCCAGGATCTCCGGGGCGCCCTGGTCCCCCCACAGCGTCAGGGAGTTCTCGGGGCCTCCGAAGTGGGCGCCGCCGAAGCCGAGGAACGAGGCGATGTGGCTGTCGGCCGCCGGGTCGTCCGCGGCCAGGCTCGGGTCGACGTAGCCGACCAGCGTCTGCGCGTAGTCGGCGAGTCCCTCGTCGACCCAGGTCACCTCGTCGGGGTCCGCGTAGGACTCCAGCAGGTGCTGGTACTCGTGGGCGAAGGTGCCCTCGTAGCTGCGAGGACGCGGGGTGCCGTAGGCACGGTCGTCCGCCACGTCGTTCGCCGCAGCACACGCCGCGTACTCCGGGTCCGACCGATCGTCGGGCGGGGTGGCCCCGGTGCGGTGCAGCCAGTCGAACGCATCGATCGTCATCACGTTGCGGTCGACGAGCTGATTGAAGTCAGGGGAGAAGAAGCCCGCAGTGAAGGTCTGGCCGTCGGTGCTGGTCGGCTCGTGGAAGTTGTCGTCGCGCACGTTGTCGACGAGGACCACCGTGTCATCGCTCTCTACTGCCGGTACCTGGTAGTAGTCGGCCGGCAGGTCGAGCTGCTCCGGTAGTCCGGCTGACGAGCCGGTTCGCTCCGGGGGGACGGAGAAGGCTGCCGACTCCTCGGGGTGGATGTTGGTGTCGAACTCCGTGACGAAGCCGGTCACCTGTGCGTCGGTGATCTCGGTCAGTCCGAGGGCGTTCCGGCAGTCACCGTCGGGGAACTCGCGGTCCTCGGCCACCCAGACCTGGATGTGGTCACCGATGCCTCGCAGCGTGTAGTCCTTGACGTACGCGTCGCTGGTGGTGAAGTCCAACGCCGGCCAGGTCTTGACGTCCCCCACCGCCGAGGCGACCGGTTCGGCACCGGGGGCATCGGATCGAGCCGCAAGACGGCGCTTGGCCGCGGCCAGGGACCCGCGGTCCAACGCGAGCTTGCCGTCGCGGAGGTCGGGGCCGACGGGTGTCAGGTCACCGCTCGCCCCCGTGCTCGCCCGCGGTGGACGGTCCTCCCCCGGATCGGCCGAGGCGGAACCCGGCTGCGCAGCCAGGGTTCCGGCGACCGCCAGGGCTGCGGTCGAGAGGACGAGGCTCCGACGAGGACCGCGCACGATGCGCTCCGTTCGCTGCTACCGGGAGAGGCGCTCCGAAAGGGCCCCACAGACCACCTGATCCAAGCAGTAAAGGAAATGGTTGGCAGTGGAACGCGAAGGGCGGGTCACCAGGGGTCCCCCGTGCGCGTCATCCCCTCGCCGCGTCATCCCCTCGCCGCGTCATCCCCTCGCCGCGCCGTACCCGAGCAGCGCGGCCAGCCCCAGCGCGCTGCGCGGGGCGTACGCCGTGCGCCACAGCCCGCCGTGCACGGCGCCGTACGCCTCGTCCTGCCACGGTTCCGCGTGCGCCGGTCCCCCGCCGGTGTGCAGGTCGTGAACCAGGAGCGCAGCCATCAGCACGTTGGCGGTGGCCGGCTCGAAGACCTCGACGCCGAAGCGGTGAGCGCCGGCGTACGCCGCGGCGAGGGCACGGTTCCTGACCACCGACCTGGTCCTCGTCGGAGGCGCGACGTTCATCGAGACGGTGGTGCCGGACGCCCTCGCCACCGTGGCCCGCCAGCGCTGCAGGCGCTTGGCCAGGGCGTAGTTCGGGCCCTGCTGCGGCACGAGGCTGTCGGTGATGCCGGGGTCGGCTCCCGGCAGGTACGCCCGGCGCAGCAGGCGGCCCCCGCTGACCGTCCGCAGCGGCCGCCCCAGCGCCCGCGCTCCGGCCGACCGTGACGCATAGGCGTCCGTGGACGCCTCCACCGCATCCCGAGGCACCGCGTAGACGTCGGTCGGCGTGGCGAGGAAGCCCAGCGCCACGTCGTCGCGCGCCTCCAGCAGCGTCGTGGTCACGGCGTCGACCGCCATCGACACCCGGACGTTGTCCGCGCCGTCGGCGTAGACGTAGTTGCCCAGCACGAGGGGACGGTCGAGGCCGAGCAGCCACTCCGCCACCGCCGGCACGTCGGCGACCAGGTCGATGCCGGCACGGGTGGGGTCGTCGGACGAGGAGCC
>DASQDP010000135.1:0-25735 GCA_035634095.1 Nocardioidaceae bacterium
GGAGATCTCCGCGAGATTCGCGTCCCCGATGATCACGTGCAGCCGGCGGTACTTCTCCGGGTCGGCGTGCGGCTCGTCGCGAGTGTTGATGATCGGCCGCTTCAGGGTCGTCTCGAGACCCACCTCGACCTCGAAGTAGTCGGCGCGCTGGCTGATCTGGAAGCCGTCCTCGCGGCCGTCCTGGCCGATGCCGACCCGACCCGCACCGCAGACGACCTGCCGACTCACGAAGAAGGGGGTCAGGTGGCGGACGATGTCGCTGAACGGCGTCGAGCGCCGCATCAGGTAGTTCTCGTGGGCGCCGTAGGACGCGCCCTTGTTGTCGGTGTTGTTCTTGTACAGCGTGATCGGGGCGGCGCCGGGGATCGTCGCGGCGAAGCGGGTGGCGTCCAGGGCCACCAGCTCGCCCGCCTTGTCCCACCTCACGACGTCACGGGGGTTCGTGCACTCGGGGGTGGAGTACTCCGGGTGGGCGTGGTCGACGTACAGCCGGGCACCGTTGGTGAGGATGACGTTGGCCAGACCCAGGTCCTCGTCGGTCAGCTGGCTGGGGTCGGCCACGTCGCGCGACATGTCGAAGCCGCGGGCATCGCGCAGCGGCGACTCCTCCTCGAAGTCCCACCGGGCCCGCCGGGCGCGCAGGTTGCTGCTCGCGTAGGCGTTGACGACCTGCGAGGAGGCCACCATGGGGTTCGCGGTGGGCTGGCCCTGCACCGAGATCCCGAACTCGGTCTCGGTGCCCATCACCCGTCGCACGCTCATGCCGGCCACCTCATGCGTCGAGCCTACGCGGGTCCACCGACCAGTGGCGTCGTCCGGCGCGACCCGGAGCACGACCCGATCCGCCTCGCTCGTGGTCGGCCCCACGCGCAGGTCCGGCGCGGCATAGGGTCGCAGGGTCGCAGGGCGAGGAGGATGTCGTGGGCTGGTGGACCGAGCGGGTCGTGCCGCACCTCGTGGACCGGAGCCTGGACGCCGAGGAGATCCGCCGGGTCCGCCGGCAGGCGTGCGCGGGCCTGACCGGTCGGGTCATCGAGGTCGGGTTCGGGTCGGGCCTGAACGTGGCGCACTATCCGCCCGCGGTCAGCGAGGTGGCCGCCGTGGAGCCCTCCGACGTGGCATGGCGGCTCGCCGGCAGGCGCGTCTCCTCCTCGGGCCCCCCGGTGAGCCGGGCTGGGGTGGACGGCCAGCGCCTCGCAGCGCACGACGGCTCGTACGACGCGGCGCTGTCCACCTTCACGCTGTGCGTCGTCCCCGACCCAGCCTCGGCGCTGCGCGAGCTGCGGCGGGTGCTCGCGCCGGCAGGGCGTCTGCACTTCGCGGAGCACGGCCGGTCCCCCGACGAGCCGGTGGCCCGCTGGCAGGACCGGCTCACCCCCGCGCAGCGGCGGGTCTTCGGCGGCTGCCACCTGGACCGCCCCATCGCCGACCTCGTCGGCGCGGACTTCGAGATCCTGGACCTGGACGAGCGGTACCTCCCGGGGCCGAGGGCCTCCCGACCCTTCGGCTTCCTCTCGATCGGGACGGCGGCAGCGCGGACATGACAGACCGCCCCCTTCCCGTCCCGTCCGCGCAGGACCCGCGCTCCGTCGAGGTCGTCGCGCTCGTGGACCGGGCGGGCTCCGTCGTCGGGTCGGCCGAGCGCTCCGTCGTACGCCGCGACAACCTGATGCACGCCGCCACCGGGATCCTGGTCCGGGACGCGTCGGGCCGGATCTACGTGCACCGCCGGTCGCCCGACAAGGACTGGGCTCCCGGCCACCACGACGCGGCGGCCGGCGGCGTGCTCACCGCCGGGGAGGAGCCGTTGGCCTCCGCGGAGCGCGAGCTGGCCGAGGAGCTCGGCATCACCGGCGCCTCGCTGCGGCCGCTCGGGCTGTCGGTCTACGAGGACGAGACGACCCGGTGCGTGGAGCACTGCTTCGAGACGACGTGGTCTGGTCCGGTCCGGCACGCGGACGGCGAGGTGGTGTGGGGCGCCTGGATGACCCTGCCAGAGCTCGATGCGCACCTGGCCGACCCCGGTTGGCCGTTCGTGCCGGACACCCGCGCCCTGCTGGCGCGGCTGGCCGCCCGAGGAGTGCGGGACTACCCCGCGCTCACCTCGCTCCGGGTGGACCGGTGACCGGCGTGCCGACGCGGGCGGTCGCGGCGGCCGAGCGGCTGGGGCTGGAGCACGCGGTGACCGAGCACGGTCCGGTGCGCTCGCTCGAGGAGGCCGCCGCCGCGCGGGGCGTGGAGCCCGGGGCGGTGATCAAGACGCTGGTGGTGCGGCTCGCGGACGACGACTACCGGTTCGTGCTGGTGCCCGGCGACCGCGAGATCGCCTGGCCGAAGCTGCGCGCGCTCCTGGGCGTGCACCGGATGTCGATGCCCAGCGCCGAGGTGGCCCACGAGGTCACCGGGTATGTGCGGGGCACCATCACACCGCTGGGGAGCACCCGGGCGTGGCCCGTGATCGCCGACGCCTCCCTGGCCGGCCGAGTGTCGATCGGCGGCGGTGCGCCCGGAGTCGCGCTCACCGTGGACGCCGACGAGCTCGTCGACGTGCTGGATGCGACCGTGGCCGACGTGACGGAGCCCCGGTGAGCTGGCCGGCCGGCCGGGCCGTCGGACAGGAGGCTCGGCCGTCACCGTCGCCCCGGTGCGGTCGCCGGATGCTCCGGGACGCGGCGTCGGAGACGTCTGGGGAGGGGCGCCGGGGACGATCCGGGTCGGAGGACGCAGTCGCTGGCCGCCCGGCTCGTGCTCGCGGTCATCGTACCCGCGCAGGCCCCAGCTGAGCGCGACACCAACGACCACCAGCACCAGGAGGACGCCGAGAGAAGACCACCGCCTCAGACCAGGTCAGCGGTCCCGGCGACCGCGCAAGGCGTAGGCGATGTTGACGCCGACGATGCCGGCCCACGCCACGAGGAGTCCGGGAAGGTCCGCGACGCTCGCAGAGATCGCGGTGATCGGGATGCCGGTGCCCAGCGACACGATCGCAAGCGCCAGCTGCTTGGCGTCGAGTGCGTTGTCGTGCCGGCGCCCACGCCGCCGCTCCTCGAGCTCCGCGTCCACACGCTGGGCCACGGCGCGCTCCACCCGCTCAGCGAACGAGTCGACCAGCGCCGCGTCGTACGACGGACCCAGCTCACGCCGCGCCTCGAGCACCGCCTCGACGTCGGCCCGCTCGACCGCAGGCTCGTGCTCGGCCACCCGACCCGACCCGGCGCCTCAGAGGTACTGGCCGGTGTTCGACACCGTGTCGATCGACCGGCCCGGCTCGGTGCCCTGCTTGCCGGTGATGAGCGTGCGGATGAAGACGATCCGCTCGCCCTTCTTGCCGGAGATCCGTGCCCAGTCGTCGGGATTGGTGGTGTTCGGGAGGTCCTCGTTCTCCTTGAACTCGTCGACGCACGCCTGGAGCATGTGAGTCACCCGCAGGCCCTTCTGGTCCAGGTCCAGCAGGTCCTTGATCGCCATCTTCTTGGCCCGGTCCACGATGTTCTGGATCATCGCCCCGGAGTTGAAGTCCTTGAAGTACAGGATCTCCTTGTCGCCGTTGGCGTAGGTGACCTCCAGGAAGCGGTTCTCCTCGGTCTCGGTGTACATCCGCTCCACGGTCGCCTGGATCATCCCGGCGACGCAGGCGTCCCGGTCGCCGCTGAACTCGGCGAGGTCGTCGGCGTGCAGTGGCAGCCTGGCGGTGAGGTACTTGGAGAAGATGTCACGCGCCGACTCCGCGTCGGGCCGCTCGATCTTGATCTTCACGTCGAGCCGCCCGGGCCGCAGGATCGCCGGGTCGATCATGTCCTCGCGGTTGGAGGCGCCGATCACGATGACGTTCTCCAGGCCCTCGACCCCGTCGATCTCCGACAGCAGCTGAGGGACGATGGTGTTCTCCACGTCGGAGGACACCCCGGAGCCGCGGGTCCGGAACAGCGAGTCCATCTCGTCGAAGAAGACGATGACCGGCGTGCCCATGCTGGCCTTCTCGCGGGCCCGCTGGAACACCAGACGGATGTGCCGCTCCGTCTCGCCGACGTACTTGTTGAGCAGCTCGGGGCCCTTGATGTTGAGGAAGTAGCTCTTCCCCGCCGACCCCTCACCGCCGGTCTTGGCGGCGACCTTCTTGGCGAGCGAGTTCGCCACGGCCTTGGCGATCAGCGTCTTGCCGCAGCCGGGCGGACCGTAGAGCAGCACGCCCTTCGGTGGTTTGAGCTCGTGCTCCTTGAACATGTCGGGGTGCAGGTACGGCAGCTCCACGGCGTCGCGGATCTGGTCGATCTGCCCCTTGAGGCCGCCGATCTTCTCGTAGTCGATGTCCGGGACCTCCTCGAGCACGAGCTCCTCGACCTCGGACTTCGGCACCCGCTCGTAGACGTAGCCGGACCGGGAGTCCAGCAGCAGGGAGTCCCCGGCCCGCAGCGTCTCCGCCCGCAACGGCTCCGCGACGCGCACGACGCGCTCCTCGTCGGCGTTCGCGATGACCAGCACCCGGTCGCCGTCCGCGAGGTACTCCTTGAGCATCACCACCTCGCCGACCTGCTCGAAGTCGAGGGCGGCGACCACGTTGAGCGCCTCGTTCAGCATGACCTCCTGGCCCCGCTGCAGGCTGTCGAGCTCCACCGAGGGGCTGACGTTGACCCGCAGCTTGCGGCCGCCGGTGAACACGTCGATGGAGTCGTCGTCGTTGCGGGCCAGGAACGTCCCGAAGCCTGCCGGCGGCTGCGCGAGCCGGTCGACCTCCTCCTTGAGCGTCATGATCTGGTCGCGCGCCTCTCGCAGGGTCTGGGCGAGGCGCTCGTTCTGGGAGGTGACCGCGGCCAGGGAGCGCTGGGTCTCCGCCAGGCGCTGCTCGACGGCGCGCGAGTGCAGGGGGCTGTCGGCGAGGCGGCGCCGAAGCTCGGACACCTCGTCCTGGAGGTACCCCAGCTGGCTCTGCAGCTCTTCTGGCGTGCGGGAGCCGGACCGGCTCTGACCACTGTCTGACGTTGGCACGATCAGCCACCTCCACTGCTGTGGATCCGCGGGTGCTTCCTGAGCCACAAACCTACCCGGCGGCCCGGGGTGGCGAAGAGGTTCCGGTCAGGTGTCGGACGGGAGTTGTCCCAACCGTGACCTCGTGGCAGCGCCGGTGCAGCCTTCAGGGAAGGCGGCGCTAGGCGTCGAAGGGCTCCTCGGCGGCCGCCGGGGGCAGCCCGACCGGGCGCGGGCCGGAGTAGTCCACCCCGTAGGCGCCGGGCGACGGCCTCCGCTTCTTGACCGGTGCCCGCTCCCCCGGCGCCATCCGGCGAGCCGTCACCAGGAACCCGGTGTGGCCGCTCATCCCGTGGCCGGGCCGCACGGCGAGCCCCTCGACGTGCCAGTCCCGCACCAGCGTCTCCCAGGGGTGCGGCTCGGTGAACCCGCCGTGGGCGCGAAGCGTCTCGACGGTCCGGCCGAGCTGGGTGGTGGTGGCGACGTACGCGCACACGAGGCCGCCGGGGGCCAGCGCGTCGCCCACCCGGTCGATGCACTCCCAGGGGGCGAGCATGTCCAGCACGACGCGGTCCACGCTGCCCGGGGCCTCCGTCATGGCCTCGACCAGGTCCCCGACGACCAGGGACCAGGCGGGGTGGCGCCCCTCGAAGAACTGGTCGACGTTCCGGGCCGCCACGTCAGCGAACTCCTGGCGCCGCTCGTAGGAGCGCAGCGACCCCTCCGGGCCGACCGCCCGCAGCAGCGAGCAGGTCAGCGCCCCCGACCCGACCCCGGCCTCCACCACGTGCGCGCCGGGGAAGATGTCGGCCATGGCCACCACCTGCGCTGCGTCCTTGGGGTAGACCACCGCCGCCCCCCGCGGCATCGAGACCGTGAACTCGGGAAGCAGTGGCCGCAGGACGAGGTACTCCCCGCCCGCGGACGAGACCACGCTCACCCCCTCCGGCCGCCCGATCAACGCATCGTGGTCGATGGAGCCGCGGTTGGTGAAGAACTGCTTGCCGGCCGTCAGGCAGATGTTGTGACGACGGCCCTTGGCGTCGGTCAGCCGCACCCACTCCCCTGCCTGCATCGGTCCCCGACGGACGCCGGACCAGGTGTTCCTCGACATGCGCGCACCCTCTCACGGGCGACGGGTCGACCCGACGGGCCGTGGTCGGGCTGCGGGGTCAGGACTGGGAGGAGAAGGCGCGGTCCACGTCGTCGGTCACCAGCACCCCGTAGAGGCTGCCGTCCGGGTCCAGGACGAGGTACTCCGTGGCCGGGAGCCTCTGCATGGCCAGGATGAGCGGCTCGCCGGAGAGGTCGGCAGGGAAGGTGAGGCCCGGCTCCACCGACCGGGCCACGGCGCTCACCGGCAGCCAGGGGCGACGCTCCGCGGGGGTGGCCAGGACGGCCGCCTCGTTGACGATGGCTGCCGGCCTGCCCGTGGCGTCGACGACCACGATGCTTCCGGCCTGCTCGTCCTGGGCTCGGCGGACGGCCTCGGCGAGCGGCAGGTCGTGCGGGACCGCGAGGGTACGCCGCGCCAGCGCGCGCGCCTGCAACGAGGGGAGCCGTCGGCGGAGCCGCGCCGAGACGATGGCGGAGCTGGCCCCGGTCCAGAGGAAGGCGGCGATGATGAACGCGAGGAGGTAGTCCGACACGAACGAGGACCCGCCCGGCATCGCCTCCCGAACGAAGGGGAAGGCCAGCACGAGCACAGCACAGATCCGACCGCCCCACCCGGCCACGATGGTGCCGTGATGGGGATTCCCGCTGGCCTGCCAGACAGCCGCGCGCAGCACCCGGCCTCCGTCGAGCGGCAGCCCGGGCACCAGGTTGATCACCCCGATGGAGAGGTTGGCCCAGAAGAGCATCTCCACCGCCGCGCCGATCAGCCCGTCGGAGACGACCTGGTGCAGCCCGAGGAAGCCCAGCCCGACGCCCAGAGAGGTGAGCGGGCCCACCACGGAGACACCGAACTCGCGGCGTGGCGTGTCCGGCTCACCCTCGATCTCGGTCACCCCGCCGAGGAAGTGCAGGGTGATGGACCTGACCGGCAGCCCGTAGCGCTGGGCCATCAGGGCGTGTGACGCCTCGTGCAGGAGCACGGTCAGGTAGAGCAGCACCGCGAAGACCAGACCGGCGACATACTTCCAGGCGCCCAGGCCCGGTTGCACGTCCTCGACCCTCCGCGCCACGAGCAGCGCGAGCAGGACCGCGATCAGCACCCACGAGGACCTGACCAGGACGTCCACGCCGGCGATCCGGCCGACGCGCAGCGTGCCTGACGGCCGGGCTCTGTCCGGGCCCGCACCGCCGGCGCCCTCGGTCTGCTGCTCCACCTCACGAGGCTAGCGCGGCGGACCGACTTCGAGCTGGTGACGTCACGACGGCCAGCTGTCGGTGCCATCTCGTAGGGTCGACGTCGTCGTCGGCGCGGTCGAGGCGGGACGGCCAGAAGGACCAAGCAGGACCTGGCGAGGGAGGCCGATGACCGGCGAGGCGGCGCACGAGCAGCGCAGGCTCGTGGACGGCCTCGATGTGCTCGGCTCGTTGTCCCCGAGCCGGGCCGCGGAGTTCCTCACCTGCCCGCTCCGCTTCCGGTTCCGGACCGTGGACCGGCTGCCCGAGCCGCTCTCCACGGACGCCGTGCGCGGCACCCTGGTGCACAAGGTGCTGGAGGACCTCTTCGACCTGCCGGCGGACGAGCGCACCCCCGCCCGGGCCGTCCGGATGGTGGAGCCGGCCTGGGCGGCCCTGACCGCGGCCGAGCCGGAGGTCGCCAGGCTGTTCCAGGGTGGTCCGCCTGCCGAGGCGGACACCCAGGAGGGGTCCGCACGATGGGACGCGTGGCTCGCGTCCTGCAAGGAGGCGGTGGCTCGCTACTTCACGTTGGAGGACCCGACCCGGCTCGAGCCGGCCGAGCGCGAGACCTACGTCGAGGCAGTGCTGAGCTCGCGACTGCTGCTACGCGGGTTCGTCGACCGGTTGGACATCAACCCGGCCGGCGACATCCGGGTGGTCGACTACAAGACCGGCAAGGCGCCCGGCGAGGGCTTCGAGGCCAGGGCACTGTTCCAGCTGAGGTTCTACGCGCTGGTGCTGTGGCGGACCCGAGGCGTCGTCCCGCGGATGCTCCAGCTGGTCTACCTCGGCAGCGGCGAGGTGCTGCGCTACACCCCCGACGAGAGCGACCTGAGGGCGACCGAGCGCAAGATCGAGGCAGTGTGGGAGGCCATCCGCACCGCGCAGGAGTCCGGCGACTGGCGGCCGCGCCGGAGCTCCGCGTGCGAGTGGTGCCCGCACCGGTCGCGGTGCCCGGAGTGGGGCGGCACCCCGCCCCCGCTGCCGGAGGTCACGACCGGTGACGTCGTGGAGGTCCTCACAGGTGCCGCTCCGCCCACAGCGCCGCCTGCGTCCGGTCCGCCACGCCGATCCGCTGGAACACCGAGGTGAGGTGCGCCTTGACGGTGCGCTCGCTGATCCCGAGCCGCCGACCGATCTGCTTGTTGGCCAGCCCGGCGCGGACCAGCGCCAGGACCTCGGCCTCCCGCGGCGTCAACGGCACCGAGGCGGCCGGCTCCACCCGTGAGCTCAGCAGCTGCCGGGCGACCTTCGGGTGGATCGGCGACTCACCGCGACTCACGGCGCGGACACCGGTGATGACGTCCTCGGGATCGGCGTCCTTGAGCAGGTAGCCCACGGCACCGGCGTCCAGGGCGGCGACGATCCGGGCGCTGTCGGAGAACGACGTGAGCACCACCACCTCGCTGCCGATGCCCTCCCCGAGGATCTGACGGGTCGCCTCCACGCCGTCCATCCGCGGCATCTGCAGGTCCATCACCACCACGTGCGGTCGGGTGCTCCGGACCAGGTCGAGGGCCTCCGCGCCGTTGCCGGCCTGCCCGACGACCTCGATGTCGCCGGCGCCGGAGAGCAGCTGCGCCAGCCCTGACCGTACGACGGCGTGGTCGTCGACCAGCACGACGCGGATCGGGTCCGGCCCGGAGCCCTGCGCAGGCGCGCGTCCCTCCGCGGTCACGGCTGCACCTCCAGGTGCACCGTCGTGCCCTGTCCGGGGGCCGTGCGGACGTCGAGCCTGCCACGGGCCTCCCGGATCAGGTCGCGCAGGCCTCGCAGGCCGATGCCCCCGCTCTCGTGCTGGGGCTCGAAGCCGTCGCCGTCGTCGGTGACGTCGAGAACCAGGTGTCTTCCGATCATCTGGACCCGCACGGACAGGTGCTCGGCGTTGGCGTGGCGTGTCGCGTTGCGCACCGCCTCCTGCGCGACCCGCCAGACCAGGCGGACCGATGCCTCAGAGGCGTGCTCGGCACCCCGCACCTCGACCGTCGCGGCGACCCCGGCCCCGACCGCCGGCGCGACGAGGTCCTCCAGGGCGGACGAGAGCCCGTCCACGCCGAGGTCGGGAGGATAGATCTCGACCAGCAGTGACCGCAGAGAGCGCAGGGACGAGCGCAGGGAGCCGCTCATGGGGGCCAGCCGCTGGGCGACCAGGTGCGGCGTGCTCGTGTCCCTCACCGTCGCCGAGAGCGCGAAGGAGGTTCCGGCCAGGTCCTGCACCACACCGTCGTGCAGGTCGCGAGCGATGCGACGACGCTCGGACTCGGAGGCGTCGGCCGCCGCCTCCAGCAGCCGCTCCCGGTCGCGGGCGGACCGCTCGAGGCGACGGGTGAGCACCCACAGCAACGGCGTGGTCACCGCGACCAGTACCAGCGGACCGCCGAAGATCATCGGCTGGAAGGCGTCGTACACCTCCTGCCGGCGCTCGGCGATGTCGGAGGCCGAGAAGTAGGCCTCGAACAGCAGCGGCTCGCCCTCCGGGGACTCGATCCGGGTGTAGACCTCCAGGAGTCCGCCCAGGTCCCTCTCGAAGCGGTTCTCGAATCCCCTCAGGTTGGAGATCTCGGCATCGCTGCCGCCGTCCGCCAGGACCTCCCGCTCGTCCGCCCCCAGGGCGTACGTCTTGCCGATCAGCTCCGACTGGTCGGAGTAGACGATCATGCCGTCCGCGCGCCAGATCTTGATCCGCTTGACGTCTTCCACCTTGAGCCGGCGCAGGACGGTGCGGTCGAACCGGTCCACCGCAGCAGGGTCGACGTCCACCAGGCCCAGCGGGATCGCCGGGGCAGCGACCGACGAGGCGAGCAGCTCGGTGGTGGCCCGGGCGTCGGCGATGGCCTCCTGGTCCGCGGCGTCGCGGCTCAGCTGCAGCGTCCCGGCGACGACCACCACGAGCACCACGAGTCCTGCGGCGAGGAACTGGACGACCGGGTTCGTCAGGTACCGCACTCCGGCCCCTCCCAGGTGTCGACGCGCTCTCTCCAGGTGCGTGCGCGGCCTCAGTATGGCGGCGGATGGGGGTCGGAGGTGCACTGATCGGGCACACCGCTCGCCGTCGCGCCGGGCGCGCAGCCGACCTCAGCCTGACGGCGCGCGGGTGCGAGCCGCCATTGCCCAGTGGTCGTACGACTCACGGGCGAGGCAGGGGGGCCGGCAGGTCGTCGGCGCGCATGCCGGCGAGCGTCTCGGCGAAGACGCGCCGCTCCCCCGGCAGCACCGGCACGTGGTTCTGGACCACCAGGACCGTGCAGCCGGCGGCCTCCGCGGACCGGGCGCCGGTGTTGGAGTCCTCGATCGCCACCGTCTCGAACGGGTCCACGCCCAGGCCCGCCGCGGCCTTGAGGTACGGCTCCGGGTGCGGCTTGCCCTGTCCGACGGCGTCCCCGGTCACCACCACCTCGAAGGACCCTTCGGGCAGGGCCGCCAGCACCGGGGCGACGAAACGCCGGTAGGACATGGTGACCAGCGCACACCGCACGCCCCGGCGGCGCAGGTCCTCGAGCAGCTCCACCGCGCCCGGCCGCCACGGCACCGACCGGCCGACACGGCGCATCACCCGGTCGAGCAGCTCCTCGACGATCTCGGAGGGCTCGAGGTCGATGCCCGCGTGCTCGGAGATGTATCGCCCCGACTGCACCAGGTCGTTGCCCACGAGCTCCAGGGCCTGGGCGCGGCTCCAGGTGCCCCCGTGCGCCTCGATCAGCTCGAACTCCGACTCGATCCAGTACGGCTCGGTGTCCACCAGGGTGCCGTCCATGTCCCACAGGACGGCTGCGACGCCGTTCAGACCGCTCACGGCTCAGTCCTCGGGGTCGTAGGCGAGGTTCGGCGAGAGCCAGCGCTCAGCCTCGGCGAGCGTCATCTGCTTGCGCTTCGCGTAGTCCTCGACCTGGTCCTGGGCGATCCGGCCGACCACGAAGTACTGCGACTGCGGGTGCGAGAAGTACCAGCCGCTGACGGCGGCACCGGGCCACATGGCGAGGCTCTCGGTCAGCGTGATGCCGGTGGTGCGCTCGACGTCGAGCAGCTCCCAGAGCTTGGCCTTCTCGGTGTGGTCGGGACAGGCCGGGTAGCCGGGCGCCGGCCGGATGCCGTGGTACCGCTCCTTGAGCAGCTCCGTGGCGTCCAGCCGCTCGTCGGGGGCGTAGCCCCAGAACTCGGTGCGCACCCGCTCGTGGAGCCGCTCAGCGAACGCCTCGGCGAGCCGGTCGGCCAGCGACTCCAGCAGGATCGCGGAGTAGTCGTCGAGCTCCGCCTTGAACTCCGCGACCTTCTCCGAGCTGCCGAGCCCGGCGGTGACGGCGAACGCACCCACATGGTCGGGCAGCCCGGTCTCCCGGGGCGCCACGAAGTCGGTGAGGGCCCGGTGCGGGACGCCCTCACGGTGCTGGCCCTGCTGGCGCAGGTGGCACAGCGTGGTGAGGACCTCGCTGCGCGACTCGTCGGTGTAGACCTCGATGTCGTCGCCGACCGCGTTCGCGGGGAACAGCCCGAGCACCGCGTTGGCCCGCAGCCAGCCCTCCTCGACGATCCGGTCGAGCATCTCCTGCGCGTCGTCGTACAGCCGGCGCGCCGCCTCGCCGCTGGCCGGGTTGTTGAGGATGTCGGGGAAGCGGCCCTTCAGCTCCCAGGCGTTGAAGAAGGGCTGCCAGTCGATGTAGTCGCGCAGCTCCGCGAGCGGGTAGTCCTCGAGCACCGTGACCCGCTCGGCCATCGCGGGCTGCGGCGGGGTGTAGCCGTCCCAGTCGATGGGGGTGCGACCAGCGCGGGCGTCGCCGATCGGCAGCACCACCCGGTCGTTGTGCTTGGCGGAGTGCCGCTCACGGATGGAGTCGTAGTCGGCATTGACCTCCTCGAGAAGCGCGCCGCGCCGGTCGGCGGACAGCAGTGAGGCTGCGACGGGCACCGACCGCGAGGCGTCCTTGACCCAGACCACCGGCCCGTCGTACTTCGGGTCCACCTTGACCGCCGTGTGGGCACGGGAGGTGGTGGCACCACCGACCAGCAGCGGGATGTCGAAGCCCTGTCGCTGCAGCTCGGACGCGAGGTTCACCATCTCGTCGAGCGAGGGGGTGATCAGGCCGGAGAGCCCGACCAGGTCGGCGTCGACCTCGCGCGCGGTGTCGAGGATCTTCTGCGCCGGCACCATCACCCCGAGGTCGATGACCTCGTAGTTGTTGCACTGCAGCACGACGCCGACGATGTTCTTGCCGATGTCGTGCACGTCCCCCTTGACGGTGGCCATCACGATCGTGCCGCGCTTCTCCTGCACGTCCCCCGGCTTCTTCTCGGCTTCGATGTACGGGATCAGGTATGCCACGGCCTTCTTCATCACCCGAGCCGACTTCACGACCTGCGGCAGGAACATCCGCCCGGAGCCGAACAGGTCCCCGACAACGTTCATGCCGTCCATCAGCGGCCCCTCGATCACCTCGATCGGGCGGCCACCGCGCGCCGAGATCTCCGCGCGCAGCTCCTCGGTGTCGGCCTCCGCGTAGGCGTCGATGCCCTTGACGAGCGCGTGCGTGATCCGCTCGCCGACCGGCAGCGATCGCCACTCCTCGTTGGCGACCTCCTGCTGGACGCCGTCGCCGGCGAACTTCGGGGCGATCTCCAGGAGCCGCTCAGTGCTCTCGGCCGCGTTCGCCCGCCGGTTGAGCACGACGTCCTCGATGCGCTCGCGCAGCTCGGGGTCGATCTCGTCGTAGACCACGAGGGCTCCGGCGTTCACGATGCCCATGTCCATGCCGGCCCGGATGGCGTGGTAGAGGAACACGGAGTGGATCGCCTCGCGCACCGGGTTGTTGCCGCGGAACGAGAAGGACACGTTGGAGACGCCGCCGGACACCAGCGCCCCCGGGAGGTGCTCCTTGATCCAGCGCGTCGCCTCGATGAAGTCGACGCCGTAGTTCGCGTGCTCCTCGATGCCGGTCGCCACGGCGAAGATGTTCGGGTCGAAGATGATGTCCTCGCGCGGGTAGCCGACCTCCTCGACGAGCAGGTCGTAGGCGCGCCGGCAGATCGCCGTACGCCGGGCGAGGTTGTCGGCCTGGCCGTCCTCGTCGAAGGCCATCACGACGACGGCGGCGCCGTACTTGCGGCACCTGCGGGCCTGCTCGACGAACTTCTCCTCGCCCTCCTTCATCGAGATGGAGTTCACGATCGGCTTGCCCTGCACGCACTTGAGACCGGCCTCGATCACCTCGAACTTCGAGGAGTCGACCATCACCGGCACCCGGGAGATGTCCGGCTCGCTGGCGACGAGCTTCACGAAGTGGTCCATCGCGGCGACGCCGTCGATCATGCCCTCGTCCATGTTGATGTCGATGACCTGCGCCCCGGACTCCACCTGCTGCCGGGCCACGGACAGCGCCGTGCCGTAGTCGCCCTCCTTGATCAGGCGGCGGAACCGCGCTGAGCCGGTGATGTTGGTCCGCTCGCCCACGTTGACGAACAGCGAGTCGGCCGTCACGGTCAGCGGCTCCAGGCCGGCGAGCCTCAGCGCCGGGGGTACGACGGGCACGGCCCGCGGCGCCTTGCCGGCGGTGGCGGCGGCGATCGCGGCGATGTGCCCGGGCGTGGTCCCGCAGCAGCCGCCCAGCAGGTTCACCAGACCGCTGCCCGCGAACTCCTCCAGCACTCCCGCGGTCTCGTCGGGCGCCTCGTCGTACTCCCCGAACTCGTTGGGCAGCCCGGCATTGGGGTAGCAGGAGACGAAGGTGTCCGCCACTCGGGACAGCTCGGCCACGTAGGGGCGCAGCTCGGCAGCGCCCAAGGCGCAGTTGAGGCCGATCGCCAGCGGCCGGGCGTGCCGGACCGAGTTCCAGAACGCCTCCGTCACCTGCCCGGACAGGGTGCGCCCGGAGGCGTCGGTGATGGTGCCCGAGATGACCACCGGCCAGCGTCGCCCCCGCTCCTCGAACAGGGTCTCGATCGCGAAGATCGCCGCCTTGGCGTTCAGCGTGTCGAAGACGGTCTCCACCAGCAGCAGGTCGGATCCACCGTCGACCAGGCCGCGGACCTGCTCCAGGTAGGCCTCGACCAGCCGGTCGTAGGTGATGTTGCGGGCACCCGGGTCGTTGACGTCTGGCGAGATCGACCCGGTGGTGTTCGTGGGGCCGAGCGCCCCCAGCACCCACCGTGGCCGCTCCGGAGTGCGCGCCGTCATCTCGTCGCAGGCCTCCCGCGCCAGACGCGCGGACGCCACGTTCAGCTCGTAGGCGAGGTCCTGCATGCCGTAGTCGGCCTGCGAGATGCGCTGGGCGTTGAACGTGTTGGTCTCGACGAGGTCGGCGCCCGCCTCGAGGTACTCGCGGTGGATGGCCCGGACCAGCTCGGGCTGCGTCAGGCTCAGCAGGTCGGAGTTGCCGCGGACGTCCTGGCCCCAGTCGGCGAACCGGTCGCCGCGGTAGTCCTCCTCACCGAGTCCGTGCCGCTGGATCATCGTGCCCATGGCGCCGTCCATCACCAGGATCCGCTCGCGCAGGGTGGCGGCGAGCGCCTCGGTGGCGTCGGGACGGGTCAGCAGGTCGGTCACGGTTCCTCGGCAGGGTGGGGGACGGTGGGGATGTCAGCGTGTCGGCGCAGCGGCGGCCCGGCTGGGCAGGTGCCCCGACCAGGGTAGGCGGGCCCGCTGGAGCCCCCGGAACGGTCCACTGCCTGACACTCAGGTCTGGCATTGTGTCAGGAGGCAGCGCCTCGCGGCGGGACCGGCGCGGGTGCCTCCGGCGGGGAACCGCCCGGACTAGTGTGGAACGGTGATCGAGATCGAGGAAGTCCCCGAGCTGAGGTCGCCCGTCCTGCTCGCGGCCTTCGAGGGCTGGAACGACGCCGCCGCCGCGGCGTCGTCGGTGGTGGACCACCTGGCGCGGGTGTGGGACGCGCGTGTGGTGGCGGCCATCGACCCCGAGGACTTCTACGACTTCCAGGTCAACCGGCCCAGCGTCGGCAGCGGCGAGGACGGCATCCGCAGGATCACCTGGCCCTCGACGCAGCTGCTGGTGTGCTCCCCGCCGGGGGCGCTGCGCGACGTCATCCTGCTGCGCGGCATCGAGCCCAACATGCGCTGGCGGCAGTTCTGCGCCGAGCTGCTCGCGGCCTCCGACGAGCTGGGGGCCCGGCTCGTGGTGACGCTGGGCGCCCTGCTCGCGGACACCCCGCACTCCCGCCCAGTCCCCGTGTCCGGAAC
Organism: Nocardioidaceae bacterium; assembly: GCA_035634095.1. Taxonomy (GTDB): domain Bacteria; phylum Actinomycetota; class Actinomycetes; order Propionibacteriales; family Nocardioidaceae; genus Nocardioides_B. The sequence continues at coordinate 15,503 of DASQDP010000135.1, forward strand.
CACCTCGGAGCCGGAGATCGCCGACCGGCTCAAGCTCGAGCAGTCCAACTACGAGGGTCCGACCGGCATCGTGGGCGTCTTCCAGGACGCGTGCACGGTCAACGACATCCCGGCGGTGTCGTTCTGGGCGGCGGTGCCGCACTACGTCGCCCAGCCGCCCTGCCCCAAGGCGACCCTGGCGCTGCTCAACCGGGTGGAGGACCTGCTCGAGGTGAGCATCCCGCTGGCCGACCTGCCGGAGGAGTCGCGGGCGTGGGAGCGGGGTGTCGACGAGCTCGCCGAGGAGGACGAGGAGATCGGCGACTACGTCCGCGCCCTCGAGCAGACCCGGGACACCGCCGACGACCCGCAGGCCACCGGGGACGCCATCGCCCGCGAGTTCGAGCGCTACCTCAAGCGCCGGGAGTCCGAGGACTGACCCCTCGGGCCCTCAGAGCAGGATGCCGAGGCGGGAGTCGAGCAGGTCACCGACCAGGTCAGCGCCGGAGCCGTCCCCGGGAGCCCCGGAGGCCCAACGGTCGACGGCGGCCAGCGCCGCGGGCGCGTCCAGGTCGTCGGCGAGAGCAGCGCGGACCTCCGTCACCAACGTCTCGGCCGAGTCGTACGACGCCCGGCCGGCCGCCGCGCGCCACGAGGCCAGACGGGCCGAGGCCGCGCCGAGCTCGGCGTCCGTCCACTCCCAGTCGGAGCGGTAGTGGTGCGCCAGGATCGCGAGCCGGACCGTCATCGGGTCCACGCCGTCGGCCCGCAGCCGCGAGACGAGCACCAGGTTGCCCTTGGACTTCGACATCTTCTCGCCCGAGTAGCCGACCATGCCGGCGTGCACGTAGGCCTTGGCGAAGGGCCGACCGTCGTACGCGGCCTGCGCGTGCGCGGCGCTCATCTCGTGGTGCGGGAAGACGAGGTCACTCCCCCCGCCCTGCACGTCGAGCTCGTGCCCGAGGTGGTGCAGCGCGATGGCCGAGCACTCGATGTGCCAGCCGGGCCGCCCGCGGCCCAGCGACGAGTCCCAGGCGGGCTCGCCGGGCCGCTCCGCCTGCCACACCACGCAGTCCAGGGGATGCTTCTTGCCCGGACGGTCGGGGTCGCCGCCCCGCTGCGGGAAGACCTCGAGCATCGAGGCCTCGCCGAGCCCGGACACGGCTCCGAACCGGGGGTCGGCGTGCACGTCGAAGTACAGGTCGCCGTCCACGTCGTACACGTGGCCCCGCTCCGCGAGCCGCTCGATCACCTCCACGTCGAGGGGGATCGACTCCACCGCCCCGATGTAGTGGTCGGGCGCGAGCACGCGCAGCGCCGTCATGTCCTCCCGGAAGAGCTGGGTCTCCCGCTCGGCCAGCTCCGCCCAGTCCACACCCGTGGCGCTCGCCCGCTCCAGCAGCGGGTCGTCCACGTCGGTGACGTTCTGCACGTAGCGCACCTCGTGTCCCGCGTCGCGCCAGGCCCGGTTGAGGAGGTCGAAGGCGACATAGGTCGCCGCATGGCCGATGTGTGTGGCGTCGTACGGTGTGATGCCGCACACGTACAGGCGCGCCGGACCCGTCGGCACGGAGGGTCGTACGGCGCCGCTGGCCGTGTCGTGCACATGCACCGGCCCGGCCGGCTCCGGCCCGAGCCGGGGCACGGCGGGGCTGGTCCAGGCACGCATGCGGGCAGCCTAACCGCCGGGGACTAGAAGGCAGGCCACGGGATCGAGGGTCGGGTGCGCGAGGGCTGGGGCATCACGCAGCGGCGCAGCAGCAGCTCGCAGCGCCGGACCGTCGCGTCCACCTCCTCGTCCAGGATCAGGTCGCGGAGCAGGCCGCGCAGGACGCTGTCGGCCGCAGCCAGCGCCTCCGCGAGGGACCCCACGGCCGCAGCGTCGTCGGGATGCAGCGGTTCCTGCGCCCACCCCCAGAGCACCGTGCGCAGCTTGGGGTCGACGTGGAAGGACACACCGTGGTCCACGCCGTAGCGGTGGCCGTCGCCCATCGCGAGCACGTGGCCGCCCTTGCGGTCGGCGTTGTTGACCACCGCGTCGAACACCGCCATCCGGCGCAGCGGAGCGCTGTCCTCGTGCACCAGCGCCACCTCGCGGTCGTGGCTGTCGTAGGCGTCCAGCACGTGCAGGTAGCCCTCCGGCACGGTGCCTGCGGGCACCAGCGCGACCGGGTCCTGGCCGGGGTCGGGCTCGCGCCACGCCTGCACCATGCCGGCGCCCGCGGGCCCGTCGCCCCGCAGCAGCGTGGGCGGCACGACGTCCCAGCCCATCGCCTCGGACACGAGATAGGCGGCCACCTCCCGTCCTGCGAGCGTCCCGTCCGGGAAGTCCCACAGCGGACGCTCACCGGCGACCGGCTTGTAGACGCAGGGGACGCCCTCGCCCTCGATGGTCGCGGTGGCGTAGAAGGTGGCGTTGGACGCCGGCATGATCCGGCCGTGGATCACGAGGTCACCGCGGCCCAGCACCTCGTGCTCGTTCGCCCGGTCCCCGGGATCGCTGCCGACGCCGGCAGTCATGCCCCGGGCGTCGTCGTGCGCCGGAAGCCGTTGGCCCGCGGGCACAGGTGACCGCTGGGGTCGAGCGGGTTCCCGCAGAAGGGGCACGGCGCGCGCCCCGCGGAGACGACGGCCAGCGCGCGCTTGCTGAAGGCGCGGGCCAGGCCCGGGGACAGGCGGACGACGAGCACCTCCTCCGGCTCGGGCTCGTCGACCTCCTCCTCGGTGTCGTCGGGCTCCTCGCCGGTCGACTCCACGACCGGGAACACCTCGACCACGACCCGCTCGTTCACGTCGTCCCAGGACAGGGTCATGGTGCCCGCCCGGAACTCCTCCACGATGGGCTGCTCGAGAGGACCGTTGTCCTCCAGGGCCGTGGGCGGGACGACCGGGATCGGACCCTTGACGTCGGGGGCGCTCACGAGCTGGTCGAGCAGCTCCTCCATGCGCTCGGCCAGCGCCGACACCTGCTGCTTCTCCAGGGCCACGCTGGTGACCCGGGGGCCGGTGCGGGCCTGCAGGAAGAAGGTCCGCTGGCCGGGAGGGCCGACCGTGCCGGCGACGAACCGCTCGGGGGGGTCGAAGCTGTGGATGAGCGATGCCATGGCGTCGATGCTAGGTGGTCGACCCAGTGCCCCCGCCGACGGCGGCGTCACTGCTCACCGTTCGACGCCGGCCCTTCTTCGGCGGGGGCCGCAGGTGGGCGAGATCACCGGCGGAGCTGTTCATGGTCACCACGAAGGGGCGCCCCGGCGTGTAGCGGACCACCGAGAGCGACGCGGGGTCCACCACGATCCGCTGGAACGCGTCGAGGTGGATGCCCAGGGCGTCGGCCAGGACGGCCTTGATCACGTCACCGTGGCTGACCGCGACCCACACCGCGTGCGGCCCGTGCTCGGCCTCGACGCGGGCGTCCCACCGTCGGACGGCGCCCACCGCTCGCGACGACATCGTCGTCATCGCCTCGCCGTCGGGGAACTCCACCGCCGACGGGTGCGCCTGGACCGTCTTCCACAGCGGCTCCTTGGCCAGGCTCTTGAGCTCGCGGCCGGTCCACGAGCCGTAGTCGCACTCCAGCAGCCCCCGCTCGGTGCTCACCGCCGGGGCGCCGGCCTGCTGCCGGACGATCTCGCGTGCGGTCTCGCGGCACCTCTCCAACGGGCTGGAGACGACGGCCGCCAGGGGCACCCCGACGAGGCGGGCGGCGGCAGCGCGGGCCTGCTCCCTCCCGGTGTCGTCGAGGTGCACGCCCTTGGTCCGCCCGGCGAGGACGCCGGTCACGTTGGCGTTCGTGCGTCCGTGCCGGGCCAGGATCAGGGTCGCCATGGTCGGAGGATAGCCAGCGCGATGCGTCGTACCCTGTGGCCATGATCGTCGACAGCGCGTTGTACCGCGAGGGGGCGCGCGTGCGGACGGACTGCGACAAGGACGACGTGGAGACCCTGCGCAACGCGGCGCGCGCCGACGACGACTTCGTCTGGGTCGGGTTGCACGCTCCCAGCGAGCACGAGCTCAACCGGGTCGCCGACATCTTCTCCCTGCACCCGCTGGCGGTCGAGGACGCCCTCAAGGCGCATCAGCGTCCGAAGCTCGAGCGGTACGACGACGGGCTCTTCCTGGTCCTCAAGACGCTCTGGTACGTGGACGCGGAGGACGCCGTGGAGACCGGCGAGATCAACCTGTTCGTGGGCCGCGACTACATCATCAGCGTCCGGCACGGGGAGGGCACCGAGCTGCACTCCGCCCGTCTGGGGCTCGAGGACCAGACCGCGGTGCTGGGGCACGGCCCGTCCGCGGTGGTCTACGCCATCTGCGACCACGTCGTGGACGGGTACGAGTCGGTCACCAACTCCCTGATGGAGGACGTCGACGAGGTGGAGGCCTCGGTGTTCTCCCCGGACCGGACCCAGGACTCCCAGCGCATCTACGTCCTCAAGCGGGAGCTGTCCGAGGTGCGCCGGGCCGTCGACCCGCTGCGCGAGCCGATGAAGCGCTTCGCCGCGGGGTCGGTGGCCTTCGTGACCCAGGACGCCGCACCGTTCTTCCGTGACGTGGCCGACCACCTGGTCCGGGTCTCGGAGACCGTTGAGGGGCTCGACAGCCTGCTGTCCACGGCGTTCGACGCCCATCTCGCACGGATCAGCGTGCAGCAGAACGAGGACATGCGGAAGATCTCGGCCTGGGTGGCCATCGCCGCGGTGGGCACCCTGGTGGCCGGGATCTATGGCATGAACTTCGACCACATGCCGGAGCTGCACTGGCGCTACGGCTACTTCTTCGCGCTGGGGATCATGCTGGTCTCCGGCGTGCTGCTCTACCGGCAGTTCAAGAAGTCGGGCTGGCTGTAGCGGGAGCGGCTCAGGTCGGGGACATCCAGCCGGCGCCGAGGACCACGAGGAGCACCACACCGAGGCCCACTCGGTAGGGGACGAACCTGCCGATCGAGTTCCCGGCCACGAAGCGCAGCAGCCAGGCCACCGAGGCGTAGGCGACCACGAAGCTGACCGCCGTCCCCACCAGCGTCTGGCCGAGGCTGATATCGCCGGCGAGCGCCTCGGGCAGCTCGTAGACACCCGCCGCCAGCAGCGCCGGGATGGACAGGAAGAAGGACAGCCGGGTGGCCGCGACCCGGTCCAGCCCGATCAGCAGCCCGGTGGAGATCGTGGCCCCGGACCGCGAGACGCCGGGCACCAGCGCCAGGCACTGCACCACGCCGACGATCAGCGCGTCGCGCAGCGTGAGGTCCCGCTCGCTGCGCTGCTGCCGGCCACGGCGCTCGGCGAGGAGCATCACCGCGCTCCATGCGATGAGCGCCCCGGCCACCACCCACAGCGAGCGCAGCGGCCCGGTGATGAGGTCCCGAGCGGCCAGTCCCACGATGCCGATGGGGATGGAGCCGAGCACGATGTACCAGCCCATCCGGTGGTCGCGGTGACCGCGCAGCTCCGGCTTGACCAGGCCGGTGGTCCAGGCGCGGGCGATCCGCCAGATGTCGACCCGGAAGTAGACGATCACGGCCGCGATGGCGCCCATCTGGATCACCGCTGTGTACGCCGTGACGCTGCGGTCCGCCACGTCGAGGCCGAGCAGCTTTTCGGCGATCGTGAGGTGGCCGGTGCTGGAGACGGGCAGGAACTCCGTCAGCCCTTCGACGATGCCGAGGACGACTGCCTGGAGATAGTCCATCTGCTCTTTTCCGCTGGGGGCTGCCGCCCACAGACTACGGGGGTCGCGGCGAGGCGGGGACCACCGCTCGTAGCGTCCTCGCTACCGTGTCGCCATGCAGCAGCGCTACCTGGGCAGGACCGGGCTGAAGGTGTCGCGACTGGGGCTCGGCACGCTGACCTGGGGACGCGACACCGACGAGCACGAGGCCCGCGACCAGCTCGTCGCCTTCACCGAGGCCGGCGGCACCTTGCTGGACACCGCGGCGGGCTACGGCGAGGGAGCCTCCGAGGAGCTCATCGGGTCACTGGTCGGGGACGTGGTGCCTCGCGACGACCTGGTGATCGCCACCAAGGCCGGGATCAGCCGGACCCGTGGAGCTCGGGCCACCAACACCTCGCGCGGCTTCCTGATCTCGACGCTGGACGCGTCGCTGCGTCGCCTCCGCGTCGACCACGTCGACTTGTGGCAGGTGCACGCCTGGGCCGACGACGTGCCGCTGGAGGAGACGCTGAGCGCCCTGGACTACGCGGTGAGCACCGGCCGCGCGGCGTACGTCGGGGTGTCGAACTACACCGGCTGGCAGAGCGCCCAGGCCGCGACGTGGCAGCGCGCGGTGCCGGGGCGGGCGACGCTCGCGTCGAACCAGGTGGAGTACTCCCTGGTCAACCGCAGCGCCGAGGTCGAGGTGCTGCCGGCCGCGGCGGCCCTGGGCCTCGGGGTGCTGCCGTGGTCGCCGCTGGGCCGCGGAGTGCTCACCGGGAAGTACCGCTCCGGCACCCCGGCCGACTCCCGCGGGGCCTCGCCCCACTTCGCGAGCTTCGTGAGCGCCTACCTCGACGAGCGGGCCGCCCGGGTGGTGGAGGCGGTGGCCCGCGCCGCGGAGGGGCTGGACTGGTCCCCGCTCGAGGTCGCGCTGACCTGGGTCCGGGACCGGCCCGGTGTGACCGCGCCCATCCTCGGAGCTCGCACAGCCGCGCAGCTGCGGGGTGCCCTCACTGTCGAGGACGTGGTGCTGCCCGCGCAGATCGTCGCGGCCCTCGACGACGTCACCCGCCCCTGAGGTCGCCTACGGGGGCGCTCATGAGACGGCCTCGTGTCGGCTGGGCGGTCCCTCGTCGGCGTGTCACCATGGTGCGCATGTCTCGCGCGCCCCAGGAAACCCTGTACCGGCGCCGGGCGCTTCCCCCCGGGGTGGAGTACGAGTTCGAGCGGCTCACCCTCCCCCGCGAGCTCTCCCGGAGCGCGGTGACCCGGTTGCTCGTCGACAGGGCCGAGCACGGCGGCTGGGAGCTCGACCGCCTGCGGCTCTCCCCCGACGGCACGCGCCGCATCGTGCTGAGGCGCAAGATCATCCGGCAGCGGTCGACGTACGTCGGCTGAGCCCTCAGGCGCGGTCCAGGAACCGGTCGAAGACCCGCGCGCCGAACTCGAGCGCGTCGGTGGGAACCCGCTCGTCGACGCCGTGGAAGAGAGCGGTGAAGTCCAGGTCGGCGGGCAGCCGCAGCGGCGCGAAGCCGAAGCAGCGGATGCCGAGCTTGGTCCAGTGCTTGGCGTCCGTGCCGCCGGACATCAGGTACGGCGCCACGACGGCGTCCGGGTCCTCCTCGAGCAGGGACGTGGTCATGGCGTCGACGAGGTCGCCGTCGAAGGTCGTCTCGAGCCCGGGCTGCCTGCTCACGTAGTCGATCCGGACGTCGTCGCCGACCAGCTCGGCGAGAGTCGAGAAGAACTCGTCCTCGTAGCCGGGCAGGAACCGCCCGTCCACGTGCGCGGTCGCCTCGCCGGGGACCACGTTGACCTTGTAGCCGGCGCTCAGCATCGTCGGGTTGGTGGTGTGCTTGATGACCGCGCCGAGCATCCGGGCGGCGGTGCCGAACTCCTCGACCAGCTCCTCGGCGTTGTCCGGGCTCGCCTCGACGCCGGCCAGCTCACCGACGGAGGCCAGCAGGACCCGCATCGAGGGGGTCAGCCGGACCGGCCAGCGATGGGCGCCGATCCGCGCCACCGCGGCGGAGAGGGCGGTGACCGCGTTGTCGGGGTGCCGCATGGACCCGTGCCCGGCGTGACCGGTGGCGGTCAGGCGCATCCAGGCCATCCCCTTCTCGGCCGCCTCGATCAGGTAGACGCGCCGGCCTCGGACCGTTGCGCTGAACCCGCCGACCTCCCCCACGCCCTCGGTGCACCCCTCCAGTAGCTCCGGTCGATGCAGGACGATCTGCTCGGCGCCCTGGTGACCCCCGGCCTCCTCGTCGGCGGTGAAGCAGAGCACGGTGGGTCGTGGCGGCTGGGCGCCGGCGCGCGCGCGTGCTCGTACGACGGACAGCAGCATCGCGTCGAAGTCCTTCATGTCGACGGCGCCGCGACCCCACAGGTAGCCGTCCTGCACCTCGCCGGAGAAGGGGTGCACGCTCCAGTCGTCGGCCTCGGCCGGCACCACGTCGAGGTGGCCGTGCAGCAGCAGCGGGTCACGGTCCCCCGAGCCCCAGCGAGCGACCACGTTGGTGCGACCCGCGACCCCCTCGTAGAGCTCCGCCTCGATGCCGACCTCGTCGAGCAGCGCGGCCACGTGCTCGGCGGCCTTGCGCTCGCCGGGGCCGCTCCCGTCGCCGTAGTTGGTGGTGTCCATCCGGAGCAGGTCACGGCAGATGTCGACCACCTCGGCCGCCGGGTCGTAGGTCGCTCGGCCGTCGTCGTCGGTGCTCATGGCCCCATCCTGACACCGGTCGCACGGCCTCGCCCGGTGCATCGTGAAGGGGCCTCCTTTGCTACAGTTGCCGCCGCTGTCGGGCTCGAGGGAGCCTGGGCGGCACACCCTGTCCGGGTGGCGGAATAGGTAGACGCGCTAGCTTGAGGTGCTAGTGCCCTTTATCGGGCGTGGGGGTTCAAGTCCCCCCTCGGACACCGTCGATAGGCCCTGGATACCCGGGGCCTATCAGTCGTTAACGGACACATTTCCGCGGTCCCCACCGTCGATGTCCCACTCATGTCCCACTCGTGTCCCACGGGGGCGTCGCGAACGTGTCCTCTACGTGTCCCATTCAGCACCTGTTAGGGATAGGCGTCGCGTCAGGAGATGTGCATGGCAAGAGTGCGAAAGCGTCGTCGTTCCGACGGCGGGGTCAGCTACCAGGTGCGATGGGTGATCGGCGGGGGTGCCGCGGGCGCGGGCCAGACGGAAGCCGCGGAAACGTTCACTAGCAGGTCTCGTGCCTTGGCATTCGCAGCGGAGGTCGAGGAAGCCGACCACCAGTGGCCTACCAACGCGGCCGGGATTAGATGGACCAAGGGTCGCGGCTATGTGTCGCCAGTCGCGGAGCCCGCGAGCGCCGTCCGCACACTGCACGACGTGGCCCTCAGCAATTTCGAGTACCAGACCCGGATGATGAAGCTGGGCCACCTCAAGCCGTACACCCTGCACCGCTACCGCCGCTCCTACGAGCTGCACCTGTCCACGGCCTTCGGACAGATGGCGTTCACCGACGTTCAGCCGCTCGACATCGAGGACTGGAAGGTCGACCAACGCGACCTGCCCTCGACAGGCAAGAGCATCCGCAACCGACACGGGCTCTTGTTCTCGATCCTGATGCACGGACAGAAACGTCTCGGTCTGCGTCCGGACAACCCCGCCGAACTCAGCCGACCACCCAGCAAGGACGGCGAGCTGGGCAGGCAGGTCCGGTTCTTCCAGCACGGCGAGTGGGCGCTCCTGCGGTCGTGCATACGCAACGACGTCCACCTCCTCCTAGACACCGCCCTGGCGACCGGCCTGCGATGGGGCGAGCTCGCTGCACTGCGCTGCGGGGACCTGTCCTTCCCCGATGCGAAGACCGCTCGCATCCACGTGGTCCGGGCATGGTCGAAGCGAGCACCCGACGAAGACGGGCCCATCGACATCGCGCACGGCGAGAACCGCACGTGGAAGCTCGGGCCCCCGAAGTCGCGAAGATCCCGACATGTCGTGGTCCGCGGCGATGACGCCCAGCGGCTCCAGAAGGCCATCGCCGCGCTGCGACCTGATGACTATCTGTTCAGGACGTCGGAGGGCAACCCATGGCGCTACCCGGACTTCCACTCCGACCGGTGGGTGCCGGCACGCAACGAGGCCGTCCGGCGAGGCCTGACCAAGCATGCAACTCCCACATGCTGCGGCACACGACGGTCGTCTGGTCCCTAGCCGCCGGGGTCCGCATCGAGGTCGTGTCCGAACAACTCGGTCACGCCAGCCTCCAAATCACCTACGACGTCTACGGAGGACTCATCAACCTGCACGACCCCCTCATGGCCGAAGCCATGTCTCGCGAGATGCTCACCATCGCCGAAGCCATCGTCCCGCGCCCCAGCCGAGACGACGTCGAGCGCCGCAAGATCCGGCCGGTGTCCAGCGACGGGTCACGGCGACGCAACAGCTAAAGGTTGCTCCGAGCCGAACTGCGGCGGACAACGACGATGGCTGGCCGCTCCCCCGCCTCGACGATGGCCGCGACGTGCGCGGAGGAAAACCGAACGGCCCGTCCGATGTGAGTACAAGGAACCTCACCTCGCTGCGCAGCCTTTTTCAGCCATGAGTACGACACGGTCAGAAGGTCA
>DASQDP010000136.1:0-2821 GCA_035634095.1 Nocardioidaceae bacterium
GCACGCACATGAACGCATTCGACCTCGACCTGTACCTGCGCATCGCACCGGAGCTCTTCCTCAAGCGGTGCATCGTCGGCGGACTGGAACGCGTCTTCGAGATCAACCGGAACTTCCGCAACGAGGGCGCCGACAGCACCCACTCGCCGGAGTTCGCCATGCTCGAGGCCTACCAGGCCTACGCCGACTACCAGGTGATGGCCACGCTCACCCGCGAATTGACGCAGGAGTGCTGCGCCGCGCTGTTCGGCGACCACGTGGCCCGGCACAACGACGGCACCGAGATCGACCTGTCGGGGGAGTGGCGGCAGGTGCCGCTCTACACGCTGGTCTCCGACGCCGTCGGCGAGGAGGTGACCCCCGGGACGCCGCTGGTGGAGCTGCGCGCCCTCGCCGAGCGGCACGACGTCGGGGTCGACCCGGCGTGGGTCCCGGGCAAGGTCGTCGAGGAGCTGTTCGAGGCGCTGGTCCAGGACACGCTGCAGGAGCCGACCTTCGTCGTCGACTACCCGCTGGACACCTCGCCGCTGACCCGGGCGCACCGGTCGGAGCCGGGGCTGGCCGAGAAGTGGGACCTCTACGTCGCCGGCGTGGAGCGGGCCACGGCCTACTCGGAGCTGGTCGACCCGGTGGCGCAGCGCGAGCGGCTGGTCGCCCAGTCCCGCCTCGCCGCCGAGGGCGATCCCGAGGCGATGGCCTTCGACGAGGACTTCCTCGAGGCACTCGAGTACGGCATGCCGCCCACCGGTGGCATGGGGATGGGCATGGACCGGTTGATGATGACGCTGACCGGATTGGGTATCCGGGAGACCATCCTGTTCCCGTTGGTCCGGCCGCTGGCCACCTGAACCGCGGGGTGCCCTTTCTCACTCCATTGTGCCGCGGATGTCCCTTTCCGGCGAGAATGGTCTATCGTCCTCTCCGACAGCGAGAACGGCTGTGGTCGGGGTCGGAATGCCCCGGCCGCACGGAGCAGTGTGGGAGCGGAGCAGGCGAATGGCGCGCAAGGTACAGGTCATCCTCAGTGACGACCTCGACGAGAACGTGCCCGCGGACGAGACGGTGAGTTTCTCGCTCGACGGCACCAACTACGAGATCGACCTGTCGGAGAAGAACGCCGGGGAGCTGCGCGACGCGTTCTCCCGGTACGTCCAGGCCGCGCGCAAGGTCGGTCGCGGCAGCGGCCGGGCCTCCGGCGGCGGCCGGTCCCGGGCCACCGGTGGCGGCGGTCGCATGGACCGCGAGCAGGCCGGCGCGATCCGCGACTGGGCACGCAAGAACGGCCACGCGGTGAGCGACCGCGGGCGCATCCCGGCCAGCGTCGTCGAGGCCTACGAGGCCGCGCACTGACGTAAGGACCTCCCGGCCCCCCACCGCTCGCAGGCTCGCGGCGGGGCCCTGCAGGGAGGCCGCCGTCCTTCCCACCCCTCGCACGCTCGGGGCGGGACCCGGGACGGGGCCACCGCACAGCTGACCAGCGGCCCGGCACCCCTCCCTGGGGGTTCCGGGCCGCTGTCGTCTCACCACGGTGCGTCACGGTCGGCCCTGAGCAGGGACGTTGGACCCTGGGGTGTTCCGGACTGATTCGTGACGGTTGCGCCATGAGCCAGGACGCGGCCGAGACCACCGCTCTCCACGGCCCGGGCACCGCCGTCGGACGGGAGTCCGGAGAACCCCTGCCCCAGGCCCCGAGCTTCACCGCCAGCCTCGACCAGCGCCGCGGCGTCGTCCGGGCGCGGGGACACCTCGACGTCCTCGCCGCCGACCTGCTGTGCGGCAGCATCGTCGCGCTGCAGCACCGGGGCCACCGGCAGGTCACCGTCCACCTCCGGCCCCTCGCCACGGCCGACGACGCCGCCCGCGAGCTGCTCGACCGTCTCGTCGGCACGCTGGCGGCCCAGGGCGTGCGGCTGGTGGTCGAGTGAGCACCGTCGAGGGTCCCTGGTCCGCCGCGGGGCGCCGTCCCGCCGCCGGCCCCGGCCAGGACCACTGGACCGTCGGCGTGGACACCGTCGCCCCGCGCTCGCCCTGGGGCGGGACGGCACCCAGCCGGCTGCACGCGGTCGGCGACACGGGACTGGTGGCCGGCCGGGCGCTGTGCCTGGCACCGGTCACCCTGCTCGACCCGGCCCTCTGGGTCTGGCCGGACGACGGCGACGAGGAGTGGCCGCTGTGCTGGGTCTGCCTCGCGCTGACCTGCTGAACCCGGGCCCCCAGCGGCGCGCCGTCCGCTGTCGGCGTAACGGGCCCGGAACACCGCTCCGCCACCATCGGTTGGACCGTGCAGCTCCTCTCCTCCGCCCCGGCCGCGTGCCGACGGAGGGACGGAGTCCGCGACTACAGTGGAAAGACCGGTGCCCCCGTGCGCCGACGGACGTCGGGTGCTCCTCCCCACCAGGGGAGGGCAGCGCCGGACCAGCCGGTCAGAGGAGAAGCAGCAGATGTTCGAACGGTTCACCGACCGAGCCCGCCGTGTGGTCGTCCTGGCCCAGGAAGAGGCCCGGATGCTCAACCACAACTACATCGGCACCGAGCACATCCTCCTGGGGCTGATCCACGAGGGTGAGGGTGTCGCCGCCAAGGCGCTGGAGTCCCTGGGCATCTCGCTCGAGGGCGTCCGCCAGCAGGTGGAGGAGATCATCGGCCAGGGCCAGCAGGCTCCGTCCGGGCACATCCCCTTCACCCCGCGGGCCAAGAAGGTGCTCGAGCTGTCCCTGCGCGAGGCGCTGCAGCTCGGCCACAACTACATCGGCACCGAGCACATCCTGCTCGGCCTGATCCGCGAGGGCGAGGGCGTCGCCGCCCAGGTCCTCGTGAAGCT
>DASQDP010000137.1:0-24922 GCA_035634095.1 Nocardioidaceae bacterium
ACAGGTCGGGGTCGTAGCGGCGCATCGCGACCTCCACCAGCCGCAGCACCCGCGACAGGCCGACCTTGTGCGCGACCGGCGCGACCTGGGCGTCGACGAACCCGGCCGCCTGCACCGACAGACACACCGTGGTCTGGGCGATCTTGCGGGCCCGCCACGCCTGCAGCCGCCCGGCGTGCACCGCAGCCCACAACCGGGGCAGCCGGGGCCGCAGCTCCAGGCTGTCCCCGACCAGGCACGCCGCCGCATGCGAGGTGATCCCCAACGCGGCGCCCAGCTCACCGGGAGCGAACTCCGCCACCAGGGGCGTCCCGGCACCGGCCAACGGCACCAACCGCTGAGCACCCACCAGGTCCCGACCCACACCGAAACCAGCCGCAGCACCAGCAGCACCGTTATCAGCGCCGCCGTCAGCGCCGGGCCCGACCGTGTGCAGATCCGCCCACCGCGCCGCCACCACCAACAGCTCCGCCTCCGCCCGGTCCGCGACCCGCCGACACTCCACCGCAGCCGCCACCACCCCCGCCACATCCAGCCCCGTAGTCTCGATCATGTGTTCGAATCTAGAGCACACCACCGACACCATCCGGTCCTGCGACATCGGATCGTCCGACCAGTGAGACGCCCCCCGAGCAATGGCGGGGTGATTCGAACCGTCGGCCGCAGCAGAGCCGGCCAGCCAGCTCGAGCTGCTAGGCACCGCCGGCGCCCGCCGCCAGGATGGCCTCATGAGAACGATCGGGCTGGTCGGCGGGCTCAGCTGGTACTCCTCCATGGAGTACTACCGCGTCATCAACGAGCTGGTCCAGGAGCGCCGCGGCGGACATGCCTCGGCGGAGGTTGCGCTCCAGTCCCTGGACTTCTCGGTCGTCCGCGCCTGCCAGGAGCGTGACGACTGGCCGGAGGCCGGACGCCTGGTGGCGGACGCCGCGACCCGCTGCCAGAGCGCCGGGGCGGACCTGGTGCTGATCTGCTCCAACCTGATGCACAAGGTCTTCGCCGACGTCGAGGCCGCGGTCGACGTACCCGTGCTGCACATCGCGGACGCGGTGGCCCGCGAGGCGAAGCGCCACAGGTGGTCACGGCTCGGGCTGCTGGGCACCAAGTGGGTGATGCAGGAGCCGTTCTACGCGGAGCGGCTGGCCACCCACGGGATCGAGGTGGTGACGCCCGGTGCGGAGGAGCGGGTCAGGGTGGACCACGTCATCTTCGAGGAGCTGACGCAGGGACGGGTGGAGACCTCCTCGCGGCAGGAGTACCTCGACATCATCGCCACGCTGTCCGACGACGGAGCCGATGCCGTCATCCTCGCGTGCACCGAGATCGAGCTCCTGGTCAGCGCCCGGGACACGTCGGTGCGGCTCCTCGACTCGATGCGGGTCCACGCCACCCGCGCCGTCGACCTGGCGCTCGCTGAAGCCTGAGCGGCTCGGCGGCGCTCAGCAGACGATCGAGGCGAGGTACGACGAGACCTGCGCGTCGTCCCACCCCCGACTCTCCCGGAGCCCGGCCGCGACCACCGACAGGTAGGCGTCCGAGGGCGGCGTGTGCGCGACCGCGTCGAACCCGTCCGGCGAGGTGAAGGTCAGCAGCGGGAGCCCGTCGTGCCGGCCCAGCTCGACCACCGTCTCGTAGCGCCCGGGGCCGAGGAGGTGCCGCCCGTCCACCAGCGGCCGGGTCAGCAGGTCCTCGAGCGGGTCATCGTGGCGGGGGGCGCGGTACATCTCCTGTGCGGCGATGTCAGCAAGCTGACCACGGGTCACCAGGTAGCCCCGGGCCGCCGTACGGCCGGGGCGGTCGTGGTCGTAGAAGGCGACGCCTCCTCCCCACTGCGGCGACTCCCCCGCGAAGTACACGGTCCCCGGCAGGTCGACCGGGGTGGTCCGGTCCGGCAGGCTCCGGTCCCGGGCGCCCGGGTTGACGCGGCCGCCCCCGGCCGGCCGGCCGCCCTGCAGGTAGCAGGCGAAACGGGCGGAGCACATGTTCGACCCGTAGCTGACGTACCAGACCTTCCACATGACCCGTTCGACGCTACCCCGCGACCGCCGGGGGCGACCGGCCGGCCGGGCGCGCCTTGCCGACCGGGTGTGCGGCATCGCAGGCTGGACCCATGTCGAGGATGGACGACGCGGAGCGGGTGCAACCGGCGACAGCGGCCGAGTGGCGGGCGTGGCTGGACGAGCACGGTTCGGGGTCCTCGGGGGCCTGGCTGGTGACCTGGAAGCGGCACACCGGCCGCGCGACCGTGACCTACGACGAGTCCGTCAGCGAAGCGCTCGCCGTGGGCTGGGTGGACAGTGTGGCGAGGAGGCTGGACGAGGACCGCAGCATGCTGTGGTTCTCACCCCGGCGCCCGACGAGCGGGTGGTCGCGACCCAACAAGCAGCGGGTCGAGCGGCTGTACGCCGAGGGGCGGATGGGTGCGGCCGGCCAACGCGCCATCGACGTCGCCAAGCGGAACGGCGCGTGGTCGCTGCTCGACGACGTGGAGGACCTGGTGGTCCCACCGGACCTCGCCGAGGCGTTCGGGCGGCATCCCGGCGCACGGGAGGCGTGGGACGCCTTCCCCCGCTCCACGCGCCGGGCGGCACTGGAGTGGATCGTGCAGGCGAAGCGCGCCCCGACGCGCGCCGGACGCATCGCCCAGGTCGCCGAGAAGTCCGGACGGGGCGAGCGGCCCCGCTGAGCCTGCGGGGCCGCCGACGGCCAGGCCGGGTGGAGGGACAGGCGGGCTCAGTCGTGGGCGCCGCGAACCACCCGGTCGTGGCGCATCGAGCTGCCTCGGGTCTCCTTGGCGAAGAGCACCGCGAGGATGGTGATCACCGACGCCGCGGTGACGTAGAGCGCCACCGCGAGGGTGTTCTCGCCGTCCCCACTGCGCAGCAGCTCCACCGCGATGAGCGGAGCAAGGGCGCCGGCGAAGATCGACGCCAGCTGGTAGCCGACCGAAGCCCCGGTGTAGCGGACCGAGGTGCCGAACAGCTCGGAGAAGAACGCCGCCTGAGGGGCGTACATCAGCGAGTGGAAGAACAGGCCGACGACCACCGCCAGCAGCACCTTGGGGCCGCTCTGCGAGCTGGCCAGGTCCAGGAAGAAGAACGACCACACCGCGACGCCGACGGCACCGGTGAGGTACAGCGGACGGCGCCCCACCCTGTCGGAGAGCGCTCCGAGCGCCGGGATCAGGAAGAACTGGAAGACCGCGCCGATCAGCAGCATCTGCAGGATCAGGTCGGTGTCGACGTCGAGGAAGTCCTTGGCGTAGGTGATGACGACGATCGTGAAGATGTAGTAGGAGATGTTCTCCGCCATCCGCATCCCCATCGCGATGAAGACCTCCTTGGGGTAGGTCTTCACCACCTCGAGGATCGGCATGTGGGAGTCCTGCTCCCCCTTCTCCGCGATCTGCTCCTTGGCCTCCGCGAACACCGGGGACTCCTCGAGCTGGAGGCGCACCCACAGGCCGATGAGGACCAGCACCGCGGACAGCAGGAACGGGATCCGCCAGCCCCACGCCTCGAAGTCCGCGTCGCTCTGCAGCGAGGCCAGGATGAACAGCACCCCGGTCGCCAGCACGTTGCCCAGCGGCACCCCCGCCTGCGGCCACGACGACCAGAAGCCACGCTGGCTGTCCGGCCCGTGCTCGGAGACCATCAGCACCGCGCCGCCCCACTCCCCGCCGACGGCGAAGCCCTGGAGCAGACGGCAGACCAGCAGCAGGATCGGCGCCGCGAGCCCGATGGTGGCGTACGTCGGCAGGAGCCCGATGGCGAACGTCGCCAGGCCCATCATCATCAGTGCGACGACGAGCATCTTCTTGCGGCCCACGCGGTCCCCGAAGTGACCGAAGACGACCCCACCCAGCGGTCTGGCCACGAAGCCCAGCGCGTAGGTGCCGAAGGCCAGCAGAGTGCCGGTCACCGGGTCGGACGAGGGGAAGAACAGCGGCCCGAACACCAGGGCGGCGGCGGAGCCGTAGAGGAAGAAGTCGTACCACTCCACCGCGGTGCCGACCAGGCTGGCGAAGACCACCTTGACGATGTTGTTCTCCGGTGGCGAGTCCGCAGTGCCCGTCGAGCTGTCCGGCGTGCCCGCCGGTCCGGTCGAAGTAGCCATCCGTGCCGTCCTCTCAGGTGGCGGTCCAACCGCCGTCGACCATGAAGGTGCTGCCCGTCACGGAGTCAGTACCCGGTCCGCACAGGAAACACACCAGTTCCGCCACCTCGGACGGCTCGACCAGCCGCTTCACCGGCGTCCGGGCGAGCAGAACCGTGTCCAGGACCTCGCTCTCGTCGATGCCGTGGGTGCGGGCCTGGTCGGCGATCTGGCCCTCGACCAAGGGCGTGCGGACGTAGCCGGGGCACACGGTGTTGCTGGTGACCCCCTTGCCGGCAGCCTCCAGGGCGATGACCTTGGAGAGCCCCTCGAGCCCGTGCTTGGCCGAGACGTAGGCGGACTTGTACGGCGACGCGCGGTGGCCGTGCACCGACGAGACGTGCACCAGCCGGCCCCAGCCGCCCTGGTACATCCCCGGCAGCAGGGCCCGCGCGAGCCGGAACGGCGCCTCGAGCATCAGCCGCTGGATGAAGGCGAACCGCTCGGGGTCGAAGTCCTGGACGGCCGCCACGTGCTGGACCCCGGCGTTGTTCACCAGGATGTCGGCGTGCACCTCGGTGCCGAGCCCGAGGGCGTCGATCGACGCCCCGTCGGAGAGGTCGGCGACGAGGTGCCGCCCGCCCACCTCCTCGGCCACCGCCCGGGCGCCGTCCTCGTCCCGGTCCAGCACGAGCACGGCGGCGCCCTGCTCGGCCAGCCGGGTGGCGACCGCGCGGCCGATGCCGCTGGCACCGCCGGTCACCAGCGCGGTGCGCCCGGTCAGGGGGGTGGCTGCTGACGCAGTCGGGTCGTCGGTCGTCGAGGTCATGGCGTGAGCCTAGGTCCCGCCGCCCCTGGCCCGTGGTCGGTATCGTGGAGAGGATGTCCACGTCCCCGGTGAGCCGCGAGCCGGCCGCGCAGCCCGCCGGGCCCGCCCCCCACCTCGAAGGCCGACCGCCCGGTCCGCGCACGCTCGCCGACCAGCTGCGCGGCTGGACCGACGAGCAGCTCGCGACCCTGCTCACCGAGCGACCGGACCTGGCCGGCCCCGCCCCGCAGGACACGTCCTCGCTGGCCTCCCGGTTGGGCACCCGCTCGTCGGTGCTGCTGGCCGTCGACCAGCTCACCCGGCTGGAGCTCGTCGTCCTCGACGCCGCCCTGGCGGTGGGCGGGACGGCGTCCGCGGCACTGCTGCGCGAGCGCGTCAACGCCGCTCCGGACGCCGTCGACCGGGCTCTGGACCGGCTGAGGGCGCTGGGCCTGCTGTGGGGCACCGACAGCACGCTGCGCGCCCTCAGCATCCTCCCCGACGTGCTCGGCACCCGGCTGAGCGGATTGGGTCCGCCGGCCGCGTCGCTGCTGGCCGGCTACGGGCCCGCGCGGGTGGCCGCGCTCGCCGCCGACCTGGGGCTGACCCCCACCGGCGACCGGCACGACGACGTGGCGGCCGTCGCCGACCGGCTGGCCGATCCGGCCCACGTCTCCCGCCTCCTCGCGGACGTCGACCCGCAGGCGCGGGCGATCCTCGAGCACCTGGACCGGGAGGGCAGGGACGGCTCCGTGGAGTCCACTGAACGGACCACCTCCCGCGGCCCGGGCGGGCCCGTCGACCAGCTGCTGTCCCGAGGCCTGCTGGTGGCCCGCGACACCCGCCACGTCGCCGTACCCCGTGAGGTGGCGATCTGCCTGCGGGGGGGACGGACCACCCGGGCACGCGCCGACGACGAGCCGGCACTGTCGACCGCCGAGCGCGGCGCCGCCCTCGTGGACCGCACCGCGGCAGGCGCTGCCTTCGAGCTGGTCCGGCAGGTCGAGCTGGTCCTCGAACAGTGGGGCAGCGCGCCTCCGCCGGCGCTGCGCACCGGTGGCTTGGGCGTGCGTGACCTCAAGGCGACCGCCGAGCTGCTGCACGTCGACGAGCGCGGAGCGGCCCTGCTCGTGGAGGTCGCCTGGGCCGCCGGCCTGGTGGCGGTCGGCACCGGCCCGTCCGGCCTGTCGGCGTGGCTGCCGACCGACGCGTTCGACGGCTGGACCGCCGCGCCGGTCGCCGAGCGCTGGAGCCGCCTGGCGAGCGCCTGGCTCGACGGCCAGCGGCTCGTCGGGCTGGTGGGCAGCAGGGAGAGCACGCCGACGGGAACCGGACTGCGAGGCAAGCCGGTGAACGCACTGGTGCCGGGCCTGGAACGGACGTGGTTGCCGGAGACCCGACGGGCGGCGCTGCTCGAGGTCGCGTCCCTGCGGCCCGGGACCGTCCTGGCCGCTACCACCGGCCTGTCGTCGCTGCTCGAGCGGCTCGCCTGGCTGCGACCCCGGCGCCCGTCGGCGCGAGCGCAAGCGGTGTCCTGGGCGGTCGAGGAGTCCGCGGTCATGGGGGTCACCGCCCTCGGTGGCGTCGCTGCGCACGGGCGCGCGCTGCTCGCCGCCGACGACCCGCACGCCGAGAGCGCCCGGGCGCTGGAGCCGCTGCTCCCCGCGCCGGTCGACCACGTGCTGGTCCAGGCCGACCTGACCGCGATCGCTCCGGGGCCGCTGGACCCGGCGCTGGGGCGGCGGCTGGGCACGGTCGCCGACGTCGAGTCCCGGGGCGGCGCGACCGTCTACCGCTTCACCGAGCGCTCGGTGCGCCGGGCCTTCGACTCCGGGTGGTCGGCGGCCGAGGTGCACGACTTCGTCGCGGCGGCCTCGCGCACGCCGGTGCCGCAGGCGCTGACCTACCTCGTCGACGACGTGTCACGACGGTTCGGCACCGTGCGCGCCGGCGCCGCCGAGTCGTTCCTGCGCAGCGACGACGAGTCGGCGCTGGCCGAGCTGGTGCACCACCCCAAGGCGGCCGCGTTG
Organism: Nocardioidaceae bacterium; assembly: GCA_035634095.1. Classification (GTDB taxonomy): domain Bacteria; phylum Actinomycetota; class Actinomycetes; order Propionibacteriales; family Nocardioidaceae; genus Nocardioides_B. The sequence continues at coordinate 6,934 of DASQDP010000137.1, forward strand.
CGGCTGCGACGCATCGCCCCGACGGTCGTGGTCAGCGATGTCCCGCTCGACGTGCTGCTCCCCCGGCTGCGCGAGCTGGGCGCCGCGCCCGTCGTGGAGGCGCCCGACGGCAGCGTCCGGCTGTCCCGGGCCGAGGTGCTCCGGGCCAGGACCCCCCGCCGGCCCCCTGCCCTCACCGACACCGCCGTCCCCGTGGACCGGCTGGACCCCGTCTCCGCTGCACGGCTGTCCGGGCGGATCGCCGCGGCGGTGACCGCCATCCGTGCCGGGGACCGCGCCGCCGACACCCGGCCCGGACCCGGCCTGAGGGCTGTCGACCCGCCCACTCCCGCGGCGACGCTCACCGTGCTCCGAGAGGCGGTCGAGTCCCGACACAGCGTCTGGATCGGGTACGTCGACAGCTCGGGCTCGAGCGGCGAGCGGGTGGTGGACCCGGTGAAGGTGGACGCCGGCTGGCTCTCGGCGTACGACCACCGCACCGAGGACGTCCGGTCCTTCGCCGTGCACCGGATCACCGCCGTCCGGGTCCTCGAGACCTGAGGGCCGCCCAGCCGGCGGACCCCGCCGGGGTCTCGCGGCGCGCCGGCGTCCTGGCGAGGAAGCGCTCGAGCTCGACCGGCGGCATCGGGCGGCCGAGGTGGTAGCCCTGCACGAGGTCGCAGCCCAGCTCCCGCAGGATGGTCAGCGTCGCCTCGTCCTCGACCCCCTCCGCGATCATCCGCAGGCCGAGGGCGTGGGTCAGGCCGACCGTCGAGCGCACGATCTCCACGGAACGCCGCTGGTTGGCCAGGTCGGCCGAGAAGGCGCGGTCGAGCTTGAGCGCGTGGATCGGCAGCCGCAGCAGGTACTCCAAGGAGCTGTACCCGGTGCCGTAGTCGTCGACGGCGAGCTGCACGCCGAGCTCGCTGAGCGCCTGCATGACGGTGCGTGCCATCTTCGGGTCCCGCATCATCGCGGTCTCCGTGATCTCGATGGTCAAGGAGGTGGGCGGCACGTCGTGCCGCAGCAGCGCCGAGGCAACGGTGTCCACGAGCGCCTCGTCACGCAGGTCCGAGGCCGACACGTTGACTGCCATCCGCAGCCCGGGTCTCGTCTGCCTCCAGCGGCGCAGGTCCGACAGCGCGAGGTCCAGGACCCGCACCGCGATGCTGGGCGTCAGCCGGTAGCGCTCGGCCACCTCGAGGAACTCCTCGGGGGACAGCCGCCCGCGGGTCGGGTGGTCCCACCGGACCAGGGCCTCCATGCCCTCGAGCTCGCCGCGAGGGGTGAGAACCGGTTGGTACTCCAGCGTCAGCTCACGCCGCTCGAGCGCGGCGTAGAGGTCCTCGGCGATCTCCAGCCTCCTGCGCCGGTCGCCCACCTGCTCGGCGGAGAAGAGGCACACCGGCTCACCGGTCGTCTTGGCCGCGTACATCGCGGCGTCGGCGGCGAACAGGATGTCGCTGCGCGTCTGCCCGTGCAACGGTGCCAGCGCGACGCCGATGCTCGCCTGCACGTGCAGGACCCCCTCGTCGAGGACGACCGGATCCCGGAGGGCCTGCTGCAGCGCGTCCCCGAAGATCCTGGCGTCCGCCTCCGAGTGCGCGTCCGCGAGCACGATGGCGAACTCGTCGCCGCCGAGCCGGGCCAGCAGGCCCGGCATCTGGAGCTGGTCGAGCCCTCGCTGCAGGCGAGCTGCCACCGCGCGCAGCAGCTCGTCGCCGGCAGCGTGTCCGTGGGAGTCGTTGACCTCCTTGAAGTGGTTGAGGTCGATCACGGCGAGCGCGAACGGCTGCGGCTCGGCCGTGCTGCCAGCGCCGGTCCGCGCGAACAGCTCGTCGAGGCGTCCGTACAGCGCCCGCCGGTTCCCGGCCCCGGTGAGCTCGTCGGTGAGCGCCTGCTGGCGGACGACGGCGAGCTCCCGCAGCTGCGCGAAGGCAAGGGCGAACCGCACGCCGCCTGCGGCCAGGGCCAGCAGCGCCAGGACCGACGGCAGCGACCCGGGGCCCCAGGCCGGGGCGACGCGGACGGTGAGCACGCAGACGGCGGCCACACAGCTCGTGATCACCACGGCCAGCGACCTGAGCGGAGGCACGAGCTGCGGCTCCACGGAGCGGACGGCGGTGGCCCCCAACGCCATCAGCGCCATTCCCCCGACCCAGCAGCAGTCCACCCAGGTGCCGGCCCGGTAGGCGTCGGAGGCCCGCAGGAAGGCGTAGGCGAGGTCGCCGACACTGAACATGGCCGTGCCCACGGTCCAGAGCGCGAAGTGGCGGCCGTTGGCCGGTCCGACGACGGCCAGGGCACCGAGGGAGGCGCTCACCAGGACCACGCCGGCGACGACGAAGCCGAGGCTGACCGCGGCGCTGCCGGACCCGTCGTAGGCCCGCGCCACGACAGGGGCCACCGCGGCCGCGGCGACCGACGCTCCGGCGAGGGCGCCGGCGAGCCCGTCGAGCGCGACGATCAGTCGGACCCGGCGGATGTGGGGGCCGAGGGCGAGCAGGACGCCGGTGAGCAGCAGGGGGTAGGTGGCGAGGCTCACCACGTAGGTCACCGAGGGAAGCTGCGAGGCCTCGGTACCGGTCTGCTGGGCGAGGAACAGGTAGGCGCCCACCATGAACGAGAAGGTGGCCCCGGCCAGGAGCAGGCAGCTGCTCCGCTCGGCGGGGCGCGTGTGCGCCCGGTGCACCAGGGTGGCGATGGACAGCACGCAGACGAGGTTGCCGAGCACGAGGTCGCGGACCCACGAAACCAGGGCGGTGTCCGGCGCCTCGAGGGCGGTCGCAACGTACGCGACGAGGACGGCGACGAGGGCAGCGGGCAGCAGCCGGTCCAGCCGCGAGCGGTCAAGCTCGTCGACACCCACGTGGCCCCCTTGGTCGGTCTGCCCGGCGTACGGACACCTCTGCACCGCGAGTGTCGGCCACCCGGGACCGGGTCTGTAGGGAATCGGACAGATCGGACACGGCGCCCGCCCCGGCAGCCCTGGCACCGCCAGCCCGGTCGCCGGCGACCCGGGTAGGCTGGCGAGATGCTCACCGCAGCGCACGCCGTGTCCGCCGAGACCGTGATCGGCGCATGACCGCGGCCACAGACGGCCCGTTGATCGTCCAGTCCGACAAGACCCTGCTCCTCGAGATCGACCACGAGCGCGCCCAGGACTGCCGCAAGGCGATCGCACCGTTCGCCGAGCTGGAGCGCTCCCCCGAGCACGTGCACACCTACCGGCTCACGCCGCTCGGCCTGTGGAACGCACGGGCCGCCGGGCACGACGCCGAGCAGGTGGTCGACACCCTGCTCGGCTACAGCCGGTACGCGGTTCCGCACGCACTGCTCGTCGACATCGCCGAGACGATGGCCCGTTACGGTCGGCTGCGCCTCGACAAGCACCCCGTGCACGGCCTGGTGCTGACCTGCACCGACCGCCCGGTGCTCGAGGAGGTGCTGCGCGCGAAGAAGGTGGCACCCATGCTCGGCGCCCGCCTCGACGAGCAGACGGTCGCCGTCCATCCCTCCGAGCGCGGCAACCTTAAGCAGGCGCTGCTCAAGCTCGGCTGGCCGGCCGAGGACTACGCGGGGTACGTCGACGGCGAGGCGCACGCGATCGACCTGGACCAGGCCGACTGGACGCTTCGGCCCTACCAGCGCGAGGCAGTCGAGTCGTTCTGGCACGGCGGGTCCGGTGTGGTCGTGCTGCCGTGCGGCGCCGGCAAGACCCTCGTCGGGGCGGCGGCGATGGCACAGGCCAAGGCCACGACGCTGATCCTGGTCACCAACACGGTCTCCGCCCGGCAGTGGAAGGACGAGCTGGTCCGTCGTACGACGCTGACGGAGGACGAGATCGGGGAGTACTCCGGCACCACCAAGGAGATCCGACCGGTCACCATCGCGACGTACCAGGTGATGACGACACGGCGGAAGGGCGTCTACGCCCACCTCGAGCTCCTCGACGCCAAGGACTGGGGCCTCGTCGTCTACGACGAGGTGCACCTGCTGCCGGCGCCGATCTTCCGGATGACCGCGGACCTGCAGGCACGCCGGCGGATCGGGCTGACCGCGACGCTGATCCGGGAGGACGGCCGCGAGGGCGACGTGTTCTCGCTGATCGGCCCCAAGCGGTACGACGCCCCGTGGAAGGACATCGAGTCGCAGGGCTGGATCGCGCCTGCCGACTGCGTCGAGGTCCGGGTCACGCTGCCCGAGGGCGAGCGATTCGTCTACGCCACCGCCGAGCCCGACGAGCGCTACCGGCTCGCGGCCTGCACCAGCGCGAAGACGCGGCTGGTCGAGGACCTGGTCGCCAAGCACCGCGGCGAGCCGACGCTGGTGATCGGGCAGTACCTCGACCAGCTCGACGAGCTCGGCGATCTGCTCGACGCCCCGGTGATCAAGGGCGAGACGAAGGTCAAGGAGCGCGAGCGGCTGTTCAACGCGTTCCGGCACGGGGAGATCGATCTGCTGGTGGTGTCGAAGGTCGCGAACTTCTCGGTCGACCTGCCCTCGGCCGCGGTCGCGATCCAGGTGTCCGGCTCGTTCGGGTCGCGGCAGGAGGAGGCGCAGCGGCTCGGCCGGCTGCTGCGGCCCAAGCAGGACAAGAGCGCCGCCCGGTTCTACGCCATCGTGTCCCGGGACACCGTCGACGCCGACTTCGCCCAGCACCGGCAGCGGTTCCTGGCCGAGCAGGGCTACGCCTACCGGATCGTCGACGCGGACGACATCGCCACCGCCTGAGGTCGAACCACGCCCGCTGCTAGCGCAGCCGTGCCTGCCTCAGCTCCGTGCGGAGGCGCTGCTGCAGCCTTTCCGCGGCGCTGCTCTGCTTGCGCTGCGCCGCCGCCTGCTCCGCGGTCGGGTCGGGCCGGGGCACCGGCGGGCACTTCAGGTCGGACCGATTCCCGGGCAGCCGTCGCGGCACCGAGCCGTCAGTCAGGTACGCCGCGATGGCGTTGTCCGTGCACGCGACCCCGGACAGCGATCCGGAGTGCGTGGTGCCGCCCACACCCTCGATCAGCCTCGCACCCTTGAAGCGGCGCCGCGCCTCGAGCGCGCCGGAGAACGGGGTGGCCGGGTCGAACGTCTCGCTGACCAGCAGGACCGGTCGCTTCCCCAGGCCGGCACCGCTGACCTTGAACTTCTTCCCCGGCTTGACGGGCCAGAAGTTGCAGGGTCCGTTGACCCACGCGTTGCTCCAGGTGAAGAACGGCGCGAACGAGTGGTAGCGCCAGTTGTCCCGGATCACCCTGCGCAGGTGGCGCGGCCACGGGGCGTCCGTGCACTGGGTGGCCAGGTAGATCGCGTAGCCGTTGTCACTGCCGGGCGTCCCCTGAGGGTTGGCGCCGTCGAAGAGCGCCTTGACGGCCGAGCCGTCACCCCTGTTGACGAGCGCGGCGTAGGCCCGTCCGATCTCCACCCAGTTGTAGACGTAGTACCCGGCGCTCGTCAGGACGTCGGTGAGCTCATCAGGGCCGATGACGCCCTCGGCCGGCGTGCGGTCCAGCTTCCTCAGCTCGCGGTAGAAGCCGCGCGACACCTGGCGTCGGGTCGTCCCGAGGTGGAAGACCGCGTCGAACTTCGCCAACCAGCCGAAGAACACCTGGATGTTCTTGTTGAAGGCGACGTTCTGGACGAGGTTCGACTGGTAGGGCGTGCGGCTCGGGTCGACCACACCGTCCATCACCAGCCGGCGGACCCGGCGCGGGTGCAGGGTGGCGTAGGTCTGCGCGATGGTGCTGCCGTAGGAGAAGCCGTAGAAGCTGATCTTCCGGGCGCCGAGCGCCTTGCGCAGGCTCTCCACGTCGGCCGCCGTGTCGGTGGTCTTGAGGTGAGGCAGCAGCCGGCGGGCCGGCGAGCTCGCGCAGCTACGGGCGTAGCGTGCCGACTTGCGCAGCCAGTAGCGCTTGATGGCCCTGGTGCGTGGGACGTAGCTGGGGCGGTCGTACCCCAAGAAGTCCGAGCGGCACGAGAGCGCGGGCCTGCTGGAGCCGACGCCGCGGGGGTCGAACCCGATCCAGTCGTAGGTCTGCTCGACGGGACCGGGGAGGATGTCGACCAACGGTGACCCGAAGATCGAGTAGATCAATCCCGACCCGCCCGGGCCGCCCGGATTGACCAGCATCGGCCCCTGGTGGTCGGCGTCGGGAGAGGTGTGCACCACCCGCGACACCGCGAGGGTGATGGTGCGTCCGCGCGGGTGGGCGTAGTCCAGCGGCACCACAAGGTCGGCGCACTCGGCCCCGACGGTCACCAGGTCCTCGTCGACGCACTCCCCCCACTTCAGGGGTGGGGGTGTGTAGCCGGGCTTGTGGTGCGCCGGCCGCGTCGGTGTGGCTGTGGCGCTCGGGCCCGGAGCGAGTCCGGTGGCTCCCAGGGCGAGGCAGGCGACGATGGCAGCCGTTCTTCTCACGCGTGCTCCCCCTCGGTCAGAGGGACGATGTGTCCCGGCTCACACCTTGGTCCCCCGCTGTCGCGCTGTCTAGACCTCAACGACCGTGAGAACGCGGGTGACGCGTCCGGTCGACAGGTGTACCGTCATCGGGCTCCCACCCCTGCGAGGTCCTCGCGTGCCTGCACCCATGCCCCCGGTCACGGCCTCCGAGTCCGCCACAGCCGGCCCGGCTCCCGCCGTCGCCGACCCGTCCGCGGGGCCCGACCTGTCCGCCGAACGTGCCCACCTCGCCGCGGCGCGGGCCGCCCTGGCGCGGATGCGTGCGCGCACCGCGCGGCTGGACGCCTCCGCGGGCGGGGACCGGATCAGCCAGGAGGTGCTGGAGGCGGCGCTCCTGCGCCGCCGCAGGGCACTCGCCGACGACCCGACGGTGCCGCTGTTCTTCGGCCGGCTCGACTACCGGGACGGGCCCGTCGACACCGGCGGCGAGCGGTTCTACGTCGGTCGCCGGCACGTCACCGACGAGGCCGGCGACCCGCTCGTCGTGGACTGGCGGGCGCCGGTCAGCCGGGCGTTCTACCGGGGCAGCCGGGTCGAGCCGATGGGGGTCCGGCTGCGTCGACGGTTCGGCTTCTCGCACGGCACCCTGACCGCCTACGAGGACGAGGCGCTGCAGGACGACGGACCGGCGGCCCGGTCCCGCATCCTCGAGTCGGAGATCGAGCGTCCCCGCGTGGGCCCCATGCGCGACATCGTGGCCACCATCCAGCCCGAGCAGGACCTGCTGGTCCGCGCCGACCTGCAGCAGTCCGTGTGCGTGCAGGGCGCGCCGGGCACCGGGAAGACCGCGGTCGGCCTGCACCGGGCGGCGTACCTGCTCTACGCCCACCGCGACCAGCTCTCCCGCCAGGGCGTCCTGGTGGTCGGACCGAACGCCTCGTTCCTCCGCTACATCGGCGACGTGCTGCCGGCCCTCGGGGAGATCGACGCGCAGCAGACCACGATCGAGGACCTGGTCGCCGGCACCCTGACCCGGCTGCACCCACGATCGCTGCTCCGCGGCACCGACGACCCGCGGGTCGCCACGCTCAAGGGCGACGCCCGGCTGGCGACGGTGGTGCGCCGCGCCCTGTGGTCGCAGGTGCGGCCCCCCAGCGAGGGCCTGCTGGTCCCGCGCGGCGCGCGACGCTGGCGCCTCGCGGCGTACGAGGTGGAGGAGGTGCTCGACGAGCTGCGGTCCCGCGGCGTCCGGTACGGCGCTGCCCGCGGCATGCTCGCCCAACGGCTGGCGCACGGCGTCCTGGTGAAGATGGAGAGCTCCGGCGACTCCCCCGCCGACCGGGTGCAGGACGCGGTGGCGCGCAGCCGCGAGGTGAAGCGGTACGTCGACGCGGTCTGGCCGGTCGTCGACCCGGCGCGGCTGGTGCTGCGGCTGCTCGGCGACGCCGCGTTCCTCGAATCCGTGGCCGACGGCGTCCTGACGGCCGAGGAGCAGGCGATGCTGCTGTGGCATCGACCGGCCAGGACTCCGGTGTCGGCACGGTGGAGCCTCGCCGACGCGGTGCTGGTCGACGAGGCGGCCGACCTGGTGGAGCGCACGCCATCGGTCGGGCACGTGGTCGCCGACGAGGCGCAGGACCTCTCGGCCATGATGCTGCGCGCGGTGGGGAGGCGCTGCTCGACGGGGTCCACCACCGTGCTCGGCGACCTCGCCCAGGCCACCACGCCGTGGGGCAGCCGCTCCTGGTCCGACGCCCTGACCCACCTCGGGAAGCCCGATGCGCGCGTCGAGCAGCTCACCCGCGGCTTCCGGGTGCCCGGCGAGGTGCTCGACTACGCCACCCGCCTGCTCCCGGTCATCGCCCCGGGACTGCGCCCCCCGACCGCGGTGAGGCAGGCGCGCGGCGAGCTCCGGGTGGACCGGGTGAGCCGGCTGCTGGAGGGGCTCGACGCCACGGTGCGGTCCGCCGCGACGCTGGTGGGCTCGGTCGGCGTGATCGCGCCGGACGCCCTGGTGAGTGCCCTGGCCGAGACGCTGTCGCGCGCCGGCGTCGTGCACGCGGTGCTCGGCGCGGAGGCCCCGGGCGACGACGCCGCGGTGGAGTTCGACACCCGGCTCGAGGTCGTACCCGCCTCCCTGGCCAAGGGCCTGGAGTTCGACCACGTCGTCCTGCTGGAGCCCGCCGCGGTCGTGGCCGGCGAGGCCGACCGGCTCACCGGGCTGCGCAGGCTCTACGTCTGCCTCACCCGCGCCGTCACCTCGCTCGTGGTCCTCCACACCGAGCCGCTGCCCGAGGAGCTGGGCGCGCCGTGACGGACCTGCGTCGCTTCTGGCCGCCGTGGCTCGACGACGCGGTGCGTGCCGAGGTGCAGGCCGCGTACGCCGGCCGGGTGGGTGGCTACCACGACCTGCGGCACCTGACCGAGGTGCTGGAGCACGTCGAGGAGCTGATGCCGCCCGACGACCCCGCCCGCGAGGCGGTGCTCCTGGCCGGCTGGTTCCACGACGTGGTGTACGACGGGAAGGCCGACGACGAGGAGCGCTCGGCCCGCCGCGCGGAGACCGTGCTGGCCGGCACCGGGCTCGAGGCCGAGGTGGGGCGGCTGGTGCGGCTCACGAGCACGCACCGGCCGGCCGCCCACGACCGGCCGGGGCAGGTGCTCTGCGACGCCGACCTCGCGGTGCTCGCGGCGGGCCCGGAGCGCTACGCGGCGTACGTCCACGGCGTCCGCGCGGAGTACTCCGCAGTCTCGGACGCCGACTTCGCAGCAGGTCGGGCGGCGGTGCTGCGGGACCTGCTCGCAAAGCCGACGCTGTACTCCACCCCCGAGGCGCGCGAGCGGTGGGAGCCCCGCGCCCGCGGCAACGTGGAACGCGAGGTCCGCTCGCTCACGCGCCGGCTCGCGGTTGGATCTGCTGCCGGAGCAGGAGAATCCGAAGATCGGTCCGGCGCGTCACTGGTCGACGAGGCGTACGACGGGATGATCCGCGCGCTGGCCGGGGTGGACGAGCAGGACTCGTGGCGGCCCACCGCGTGCACCGGATGGGCGGTGCGCGACCTGACGCATCACTGCCTGGCCGACGCGCAGCGGGCGCTGGTCGCGCTGCACACCCCCACCAGGGAGAAGGTGGACCGGGACGCGGTGACGTACTGGTCGGACTGGGCGCCCGACGACGCGGCAGCCGCGCAGGGCCGCCGCTTCACCCGGGTCGGGGCGAGCATGTTCCTGGCCTGGGAACAGCTGCGGGCGCTGTACGTCGACACCGCCCGGGCCGTGGTGCACGCCGGCGCCGCCTCGGACCCGACCGGACGGGTGCGCACCCAGGGCCACGTGCTGCGGGCCGACGACCTGCTCCGCACGCTGACCGTCGAGGCGACCCTGCACCACCTCGACCTCGTGGCGGACCTTCCCGGTGCACCCGGGCCGGCGGCGGCGGGCCTTGCGGAAGTGCGGCGGGTCCTGGACGGCCTGCTGGGCGCGAGCCCGGCGCTGGACTGGGACGACGAGCGCTATGCGCGGGTGGCCACCGGGCGCGCTGGCGCGACCGAGAGGGAGCTCCGGCTGCTGGGGCCGATGCGCGACCGGCTCCCGCTGTTCGCCTGAGCCGGATCAGAGCAGCGGGGCCTCCCTGAGCACCAGCGTGCCGGCGTCCGCGTCGAGGACGGCGGGGACGCCGTACGGGAAGGCGAGGTTGCGGGGCTCATGGCCGAAGGGGGCCCCGCTCAGCGTGGGCACGGCCAGCGGCACCAGCCGGTCGGTCAGGAGCTGTCGCACCCGCTCGGGCGGTCCGCAGTCGGTGAACTGCCCCAGCACGATGCCGCGGACGCCGTCGAACCAGCCGGCCCGCAGCAGCTGGGTGAGCTGCCGGTCGATCCGGAACGGCTCCGCGCCGACGTCCTCGAGCACAGCGATCGACCCGGTCGCCGCGAGCGACCCGTGGGTGCCGACGCCGGAGGCGAGCAGCGCGAGGTTGCCGCCTACCAACGCGCCCTCGGCCCGCCCCGGCCACAGCGTGTGGCCGCTGGCAGACGTCAGCGTCAGGCCCGGGGAAGCCGAGAACAGCAGCGAGCGCAGGTGCTCGCGCGACTCGTCGTCGCCGCTCGCCAGGCTGGCGAGCACCGGCCCGTGGAGGGTGGAGAGCCCGAGCCTGGCGGCGAAGGCCTGGTGCAGCGCGGTGAGGTCGGAGAAGCCGACGAGCACCTTGGGCACCGCGAGTGCCAGGGTCCGCCAGTCGAGCAGGTCCAGCACCCGCTGGGCGCCGTAGCCACCGCGGGCGCAGAACACGGCGGCCACCCTCGGGTCGACCCAGGCACGCATCAGGTCGTCGGCACGCGCGGCATCGTCGGCCGCGAGGTACCCCAGCGGCGCGTCCCCACCCCGGACGTGCTCAGCCTCGGTCACCTCGAGACCCCAGGAACGCAGCACCGAGACACCTGCGTCCAGGAGGTCCTCCGGGACCGGTCCGGACGGCGCGACCACCGCGACCCGGTCACCCGGGCGGAGCCGGCGAGCCCGCACCAGGGCGTTGCCGGGCCGCTTGGGTGCGAGGGCGTCCGCCTTGCGCCGGCGCAGCCCTGCCGTGCGCAGCCGCTCGATGAGCTGGCGGCTGGACACCGGGACGGCTCCGGCGGCGACCACCGCGTCGTACCGCTCGGCGGGGATGTCGTAGTGGTCACGGTCGAAGCCGCGTTGAGGGACGCCCAGCGCCTGCGCGAAGCGGTGCAGCTCGTCGTAGGACGTGTCGCTGGCCAGGTGCGACCACATCCGGCCGTGCCCGGGCGCGTTGGGGGGGTCGATGAGCAGGGTCACCCGGTCGGCCGCCACGGTGCCAGGCCCTGTGCTCGGTCGCTCGCGTCGTCGAGCAGCATCCGCCAGGCGCGCACGTGGCCGGCGTCGACGTGGGCCTTCCAGGATCCACCGGGACGCACCGACGAGCCGACCTGGAACTGACGGACTCCGGCGCGCACCAGCCACGGCACGTGCTCCCCGCGCAGGCCGCCACCGGCCATCAGCAGCCGCGCCACCGCGGGGTCGGCGGCGGCTCGCTCGGTCAGCTCCTCGTGCCCGGCTTGCAGGCCGCGGGGCGACCCGGCCGAGAGCACCGCGTCCACCCCGGCGAGCCCGCGCACCTGCCGCCAGGCCAGGGACGTCTCCAGGCTGGCGTCGATCGCCGAGGTGAACGTCCAGGGCGGCTCACGCAGCGCCTCGACGAGGTGCGCGCAGACCTCGACGTCCACGGTCAGGTCGGCGGTGAGGAAGCCGAAGGCGACCCCCTCGGCGCCGACCGAGAGGTAGTCCCCGGCCAGCCCGACGAGTCGAGTCAGCTCACCGCCGGTCGTGGTGGAGCCGTCGTTGAGCCGCAGCAGGGGCCGCACCGGGAGGTCGGTCTCCTTGCACACCGCCGAGACGGTGCCGGGCTCCGGTGAGCGTCCCCCGGTCGGCGTGCGGTCCACGACGAAGAGCCGGTCCGCGCCCCCGTCGTGGGCACCGACGACGTCCCGGGGATGCGTCACGACGACCTCCAGCAGCGGCGCGGGCACGTGACGGGGGTGCCCAGGCCCTTGATCGGTGATCACAATGGACATCGTGACACCCGACGACGACCAGACAGACGCGCTGATGCAGGCGCGGGCCCTCGTGTTGCACGACCTCGAGGCCACCCGGGTGGCCGACGCGAAGACGGTGTCGGCGCTCGAGGCGTCGGTGACCACGCGGCGCTGGTGGGCGTCGCAGTGGGAGGAGGGCAAGACGTACGTCGCGGGCCTGATCGCCCAGGACGTGCAGGACGCCCTGCTCCAGGAGTCCGGGCGCTGGCCGCTGTGCCACTCCTGCGACGGCCTGGACCCGCACGCGCTCTACATCCACCCCGAGCTCGGCGGCCCCGATCCTGCGTGGGTCTGCGAGCACTCCGGCATCACGGTCGCGCCGCTCGGCAGCCTCCCCCGCTGACCGGGGCCGGGCGGAACGTCAGCGGCGGCGGCCCAACAGGTAGCCCAGGACCACCAGCAGCAGGGCACCGGCCGCCCGGGGCCCGTAGACCCTCGCCAGGACCGGGAGGACCGTCGCGCCGAGGTCGAGCGCGTCGTCGGTGCTCCCCGTGGAGCGTGCCTGCGGGTGTGCTTCCGAGCGCGTCCGCGACCCGGGTCCAGGACCTGGAGCCGCGGCGCGGCCCTCCGGCTCGTCGACGAGCGCCGACTCGGCCGCGGCGCTCAGACCGGTCCCGCCTGCCTCGCCGACGCCAGTCCCGGCTGCGAGGGCCGAGTGGGCAGCGGCGTCCGACGTGAGGGGGTCGCCCGGGTCCCCGGCCCCGCCCACCGGTTCGACGTTCGGCTCGTCCTGCGAACCGACCGCCGACGGCGCCCCAGCGGCCCCCTCCTCAGCCGCGGGTGACACCGCGACCCTGTCCTGCAGACAGGTGACGAACTGCTGGAGCAGCTTGTTGGAGACGTCCTCGATCACCCCCCGCCCGAACTGCGCGGGCTTGCCGGTGATGGCCAGGTCGGTCTGGACGTCGACACGGGTGGACGTCGCTGACTCCTCGGTGAAGGTCGCCGTGACCACGGCACCAGCGGTGCCGTTGCCGCGCTTGTCCTTGCCCCTGGCGTCCACGACGAACCGGCGGGCGGCCTCGTCCTTCTCCACGAACGTGCCGGACCCGGAGTACACCATCGCGATCGGCCCCAGCTTGACCTTGCAGGTGCCCTTGAAGTCGTCGCCGTCCACCTCGGTCACCACGGCGCCCGGGAAGCAGCCGGCGACGGACTCGATGTCCTCGAAGGTGCGCCACGTGTCCGCCACCGAGGCCGGGACCGTGAACGAGTGGTTGAGGTCCACGCCGCTCACGCCCCCGCAGCGGCGAGCACCGCGCGGCGGGTGAGCACGGTGACCAGGTGCCGCCGGTAGTCGGCGTCCCCGTTGAGGTCCGAGGGCGGGTTGGTGCCCTCGGCCGCGGTGGCCGCGGCGGCCCGGACCGCCTCGTCGGTCGCCGGCTGCCCGACCAGCGCGGACTCCACCGACCGGGCCCGCAGCGGCGTGGAGCCCATGTTGGTGAGCCCGACCCGCGCCTCGCGGATCGTCCCGCCCTCCACGTGCACGGCGGCCGCGACCGCCACGATCGGCCACTGGTGCGCCACCCGTACGAACTTCTCGTAGTGCGCGCCCCAGCCCGATCGCTTCGGGATGCGGACCTCGGTGAGGATCTCGCCCTCCTCGATCGCGGTGGCGAACAGGTCGACGAAGAAGTCGTCGGCAGCCACGGTGCGAGTGCCCGACCGGCCGGCGATGACGAACTCCGCGTCGAGGGCCAGCGACGGCGCACCGAGGTCACCGGCAGGGTCGGCGTGCGACACCGCGCCGCCGAAGGTGCCGCGGTGCCGCACCTGCGGGTCGGCCAGCTGCGCGACGGCCTTGGTGACGACGAACGCGTGCTCCCGCACAAGCGGGTCGTGCAGCACGTCGTTGTGGGTGGTCATCGCCCCGATGACGATCGCGTCGCCGTCGTCGCGTACACCTCGCAGCGCATCGATCCTGCCGAGGTCGACGACGATCTCGGGCGCATTGAGCCGCATCCGCAGCACCGGGAGCAGGCTCTGCCCGCCGGCGATGACCTTCGCCTCGTCACCGTGCTGGGCGAGGACAGACAGGGCCTCCTCCACGCTGGTGGGGGCCACGTAGTCGAACTGGGCGGGGATCACAGCACGCTCCCATCGGTGCCGCCGGCGGTCCGGTCGGCGGTGTCCTGCTCGTCGAAGTGCGGAGCGGCGGCACCCTCGGTGGGTGCCCCGCCGGACTCGGCTCCGTCTCGCGCGTGGATGGCCTTCCAGACCCGCTCCGGGGTGCACGGCATCCGTACGTCGTTCACGCCGAACGGGCGCAGGGCATCCACCACGGCGTTCACGACGGCCGGGGTGGAGGCGATCGCCCCGGCCTCGCCGACGCCCTTGGTGCCCAGCGTGTTCGTCGTCGAGGGCGACACCGTGTTGGCGGTCTCGAAGCTGATCGTGTCGGCGGCGGTGGGCACGAGGTAGTCCACGAACGACGCGGAGACCAGCGTGCCGGCGTCGTCGTGCACCGCCTCCTCCCAGAGCGCCTGCGCGATGCCCTGGACCAGCCCACCGTGCACCTGGCCCTCCACGATGAGGGGGTTGACGATCGTGCCGATGTCGTCGACGCAGACGTACTTGCGCATCGTCAGCCCGCCGGTCTCGGTGTCGACCTCCATCGCGCACAGGTGGGTGCCGTGCGGGTAGGAGAAGTCGATCGGGTCGTAGGTGGCGTCCGAGTCCAGGGTGGGCTCGACTCCGTCCGGCAGGTTGTGCGCGGCGAACGTGGCCAGCGCGACCTCGCCGATGGCCAGGCCCTTGTCGGTGCCCTTGACGTTGAAGCGGCCACCGGTGAACTCGAGGTCGTCGACCGACGCCTCGAGCAGGTGCGCGGCGATCGGCCGGGCCTTCTCGATCACCTTGTCGGCCGCGAGCACCAGCGCCTCACCGCCGACGGTGAGGGACCGCGAGCCGTAGGTGTCCATGCCCTTGTGCGCGATCGCGGTGTCGCCGTGCAGCACCTCGACGTCCTCGTAGGCGACGCCGAGCCGGTCCGCGACGATCTGCGACCAGGCGGTCTCGTGGCCCTGGCCGTGCGGGGTGCTGCCGGTGAGGACCTCCACCTTGCCCGTCGGCAGCATCCGCACCGACGCGCTCTCCCAGCCGCCCGCCCCGTAGTTGAGGGTGCCCAGCACCCGCGAGGGGGCGAGCCCGCACATCTCGGTGAAGGTGGAGATGCCGATGCCGAGCTGGACCGGGTCCTTCGCCTCCCGCCGGCGCTTCTGCTCGGCCCGCAGCTCGTCGTACCCGAACATCTCGGTGGCCTTGGCGGTCGCTGCCTCGTAGTCGCCCGTGTCGTACGTCAGGCCGGTGACCGTGGTGAACGGGAACTCGTCCTTGGTGATCCAGTTCTTCCTGCGCAGCTCGAGCGGGTCCATCCCCAGCTCGTCGGCGAGCTCGTCCATGATCCGCTCGACGGCGAACGTCACCTCCGGCCGCCCGGCCCCGCGGTAGGCGTCGACCCACGTCTTGTTCGTCAGCACGGTCTGGACGTTGAACTGGTAGGCCGGGAACTTGTAGATGGCGTTGGCGATGAAGGCACCCAGGACCGGGACGCCACCGCCCATGATGGCCACGTAGGCCCCGAGGTCGGCGATCAGGTCCAGCTTCAGGCCGGTGACCGTGCCGTCCTTGGTCGCCGAGACAGTGATCTTCTGCCACTGGTCGCGACCGTGGTGGGCCGCCATCAGCGACTCCGACCGGGTCTCGGTGTACTTCACCGGCTTGCCCAGCCGGCGGGCGGACAGGATCGTGATGAACTCCTCCGGCGTGATCTGCAGCTTGCCGCCGAAGCCGCCGCCCACGTCCGGGGCGATCACCCGGAGCTTCGACTCGCTGATGCCGAGCACCGCCGCGAACAGGAAGCGCAGGATGTGCGGGATCTGGGTGGCCGACCACACGGTCAGCTGCTCGCCGGTCGGGTCCACGACCACCGAACGTGGCTCCATGAACGCCGGGATCAGCCGCTGCTGGCGGTACTCCCGCTCCACGACGACACCGTCGGCGCGGGCGGCGGCGATGGCGTTGTCGACGGAGCTGCCGGTCCCCGCCTCGGCGGAGTCGAACGACCAGTACGCCGACTTGTTGGTGCCGAGCTCGGGGTGGGCGAGCACGCCCTGGTCAGCGTCCGCGGCCGCCGCCTCCCTGAGGTCGAGCGCAGCCGGCAGCTCCTCGTAGTCCACGTCCACGAGCTCCGCGGCGTCGCGAGCCTCGGCCGCACTGCGGGCGATCACCACGGCGACGATCTCACCGGCAAAGGACACCCGGTCGACCGCGACGGAGGGGTGGTCGGGGGCGACCTGGTCGGCCTTGATCGGCCAGGCGTTGGGCAGGCTGCCCTGCTCCTCCTTGACGTCCTGACCGGTCAGCACCGCGACGACGTTCGTGGCGGCCTTGGCCTCGGAGGTGTCGAGGTGGGTGATGCGGGCGTGCGCGTACGGGCTGCGGACCATCGCGATGTGGAGCATGCCCGGGAGCGTGATGTTGTCGGTCCAGCGGGTGCGTCCGGTGATCAGCCGCTGGTCCTCCTTGCGGCGGCGGTCTCTGCCGACCTCCTTGGCCGTCTGGCCGGTCGCCTCGCTCTGGCGGTCCTCGGTCACGGTCATGAGTTGCTCCTCTCCAGCGCGTCGGTGCTGGGCAGCTGGCCGGCGGCGCTCTGCACGGCCTTGACGATGTTGTGGTAGCCGGTGCACCGGCACAGGTTGCCCTCGAGCCCGGAGCGGATCTCGTCCTCCGACGGCGACGGGTTGTCGTTGAGCAGGTCGATGGACTGCATGATCATGCCGGTGGTGCAGTAGCCGCACTGCAGGGCGTGGCACTCGCGGAAGGCCTCCTGGACCGGGTGCAGCTCACCGTCGTGCGCGAGCCCCTCGACCGTGGTCACCACCGCCCCGTCGGCCTGCACGGCGAGCACGTTGCAGGACTTCTCGCTGCGACCGCCCAGGTGCACGGTGCACGCGCCGCAGTTGCTGGTGTCGCAGCCGACGACGGTGCCGGTCTTGCCGAGCTGCTCGCGCAGGTAGTGGACGAGGAGCGTGCGGGGCTCGACGTCGTCGGAGTCCGTGGCTCCGTCGCCGGTGACGGTGATCCGGGTCATCGGGGGGTTCTCCTGGGGTTCGGTCGTGACGGGTCGTGAAGTGGGCGCGGTAGGCACCCGATCGTCGCCGCTCGGACCCGCTGAGACAAGGGTCACAGCCGGGCAATCTCGACAGCAGCCAAGGAGGGGCCCCGGGCCCCGTGCGGTCACCGTCAGTGGTGGATCCGCCCCTGGGTGGTCGCCAGGCGCTCGCCGCCGCCGCCCCACCGCAGCGCGATGATCTCGGCGGCGATGCTGACCGCGGTCTCCTCCGGGGTGCGCGCACCGAGGTCGAGCCCGACCGGCGAGGACAGCCGGGCGATCTCGTCGTCGGTGAGGCCCGCCTCCTTCAGCCGGGCCGAGCGGTCCTCGTGCGTGCGGCGCGAGCCCATCGCTCCGACGTACGCCACTCCGTCGGGCGGCTCACGCAGCGCCACCTCGAGCAGCGGCACGTCGACCTTCGGGTCGTGGGTGAGGACGCACAGCACGGTGCGCGAGTCGCTGCGGCCGGCCGCGAGCTCCTCGCGGAGGTACTTGTGCGGCCACTTGACGACCACCTCGTCCGCCGAGGGGAAGCGGGAGGCGGTGGCGAACACCGGCCGTGCGTCGCAGACCGTCACCTTGTAGCCCAGGAAGTTGCCCATCCGCGCGACCGCGGCCGCGAAGTCGATAGCGCCGAAGACCAGCATCCGCGGCGCCGGCGCGAACGACCACACGAAGACCCGCATCCCTTCGCCGCGGCGCTCGCCGTCCGGCCCGTAGGTCAGCGTCTGGCTGTGGCCGGAGGCGAGCATGCCGAGCGCGTCGTCGGCGACCGCGGCGTCGGCACGCTCCGAGCCGAAGGATCCCGACGTCTCCGGATGGTCGAGCCGGTCGACACCCGGGCGTACGACGACCCGCCGCCCGACCCACGACGGGTCCGGGTGCTCCACGACCGTCGCC
>DASQDP010000138.1:0-4057 GCA_035634095.1 Nocardioidaceae bacterium
GGTCACCGCGATCCTCGCCGACATCGGCATGACCGAGCCGACGCTGGTGGCGGCTCTGCTGCACGACACGGTCGAGGACACGCCGTACACCCTGGATGAGCTCCGCAAGGACTTCGGCGACGAGGTGGCGGCCCTGGTGGACGGGGTCACCAAGCTCGACAAGGTGCGGTACGGCGACAGCGCCCAGGCCGAGACGATCCGCAAGATGATCGTCGCGATGAGCCGAGACATCCGGGTGCTGGTGATCAAGCTCGCGGACCGGCTGCACAACATGCGCACGCTGCGCTACCTGCGGCAGGAGACCCAGGAGGGCAAGGCCCGCGAGACGCTCGACATCTACGCTCCGCTGGCCCATCGGCTCGGCATGAACACCTTGAAGTGGGAGCTCGAGGACCTGGCGTTCGCGACCCTGCACCCCAAGCTGTACGACGAGATCGTGCGGCTGGTCGCGGAGCGAGCGCCGTCGCGCGACCTGTTCCTGACCAAGGTGATCGACCAGGTGCAGACCGACCTGCGCGAGGCGAAGATCAAGGCCCGCGTCACCGGCCGCCCGAAGCACTACTACTCGATCTACCAGAAGATGATCGTCCGGGGCCGGGACTTCTCCGACATCTACGACCTGGTGGGGATCCGCATCCTGGTCGAGGACGACCGGGACTGCTACGCCGTCCTCGGGGTGCTGCACAACCGGTGGAACCCGGTGCCGGGCCGGTTCAAGGACTTCATCGCGATGCCGAAGTTCAACATGTACCAGTCGCTGCACACCACGGTCATCGGCCTGCAGGGCAAGCCGGTCGAGCTGCAGATCCGCACCTTCTCGATGCACCGACGCGCCGAGTACGGCGTTGCGGCCCACTGGAAGTACAAGGAGAAGGTCGGCCTCGGCGTCGACAACCGCCCGGCCGACCCGCGCGGGCCCACCGACGGCACCGGCGACATGACCTGGGTCCGCCAGCTGCTCGACTGGCAGCATGAGACCGAGGACCCCGGCGAGTTCCTGGAGTCGTTGCGCTTCGAGATCAACAGCGGCGAGGTGTACGTCTTCACCCCGCGCGGCGACGTGATAGCACTGCCCAGCGGGTCCACGCCGGTCGACTTCGCCTACGCCATCCACACCGAGGTCGGCCACCACACCATCGGCGCCCGGGTCAACGGCCGGCTGGTGCCGCTGGAGTCCACCCTGGACAACGGCGACGTCGTCGAGGTGTTCACCTCCAAGGCGCCGACCGCGGCCCCGAGCCGCGACTGGCTGTCCTTCGTCGCCTCGCCGCGGGCCCGCAACAAGATCCGGCAGTGGTTCACCAAGGAGCGCCGCGAGGAGTCCATCGAGCAGGGCAAGGAGCAGATCGCGCGGCTGATGCGCAAGGAGGGGCAGCCGCTCAAGCGGGTGCTGTCGCACGAGACGCTGAGCACGGTGGCCACCGAGATGCGGCTGCCGGACGTCTCGGCGCTCTACGCGGCGGTCGGGGAGGGCAACCTGGGGGCCCAGGCCGTCGTACGCCGGGTGATCGATCTCTTCGGCGGTGACGACGGCGCGGCGGAGGACCTTGCCGAGGGCATCACGATCACCACGGACCGGTCCCAGCGCCCGAGCCCCGGGGACGCCGGCGTGATCGTCAAGGGACTCTCCGACGTGTGGGTCAAGCTGGCCAAGTGCTGCACGCCGGTTCCGGGCGACCGGATCATCGGCTTCGTCACCCGGGGGGCGGGGGTCTCCGTGCACCGGGCGGACTGCACCAACGCCTCCAGCCTCACCTCGCAGCCGGAGCGGCTCGTCGACGTGGAGTGGGCGCCGACCGCCACCTCGATGTTCCTGGTCAACATCCAGGTCGAGGCGCTGGACCGCAACCGGCTGCTCTCCGACATCACCAAGGTGCTCTCCGACGTGCACGTGAACATCCTGGCGGCGTCCCTGCAGACCAGCCGGGACCGGGTCGCGAAGAGCCGCTTCACGTTCGAGATGGCCGACCCGAAGCACCTCGGCCACGTGCTCAAGGCGGTGCGCTCGGTGGACAGCGTCTACGACGTCTACCGCATCACCCAGTAGGACCGGCGCGGGCCGTCGGCGGTCAGCCGGAGAACTCGTCGAGGGCCCGGCGGGCCTCGGTGAGCCAGGACTGGCGGGCCTCGATCGCGGCCGCGTGCTCGCCGGCGCGGCGAGTGTCCCCGGCGGCAGCCGCAGCGGCCCGCTTGGCCTCCAGGTCGGCCAGCCCTGCCTCGAGCTGGGCGACGGCGGCGGCCGCCCGGGCCCGCGCCTCCGGGTTCGAGCGTCGCCACTGGTCGTCCTCGGTGCCCCTGATCGCCTGCTCGACCCGGCGCATCCGCCCCTCCAGGTCCTTCATGCGCTCCCGAGGGACCTTGCCGGCGGCGTCCCACCGGTCGGCGATGGCGCGGAACGCCTCCTTGGCCGCCCGGAGATCGGTCACCGGCAGCAGGGCCTCGGCCTCGAGCAGCAGCGACTCCTTCTTCTCCGCGTTCCCCGCGAGCTCCTGGTCCAGCTGGGCGCTGCTCGCGTCCCGCGCGCCGAAGAACGCGTCCTGCGCGCCGCGGAACCGCGCCCAGAGCCGGTCGTCGTCGTCCTTGGGCGCCGGGCCGGCGGCCTTCCACTGCCGCATCAGGTCCCGGTAGCGGCCGGCGGTCGGTCCCCACTCGGTGGAGCCGGAGAGCGCCTCGGCCTCGGCGGCGAGCCGCTCCTTGACCGTTCTGGACGACTCACGCTGCTCGTTGAGCTCCGAGAAGTGGGACTTGCGACGCCGGGTGTACGTCGTCCTCGCGGTGGAGAAGCGCCGCCACAGCGCGTCGTCGACGGCCTTGTCGAGACGGGGGAGCACCTTCCACTCGTCGAGGAGCTGCCGCAGCCGGACCGCGCCGTTGCGCCAGTCGTTGCCCTGACCGAGCCGCTCGGCCTCCTCGACGATGCGCTCCTTGGCGGCGCGGGACTGCTCCAGCTTGCGGGCCCGCTCGGCGCGCCGCTGCTCACGCTGCTCCCCGATCAGGCCTGTCAGCGCGTCGAGACGGGCGAGGAGGGCGTCGAGGTCGCCGACGGCCTGGGCGCCGTGCACCGCGGCCCGGACCTTCTTGACCGAGCCGGTCGCCTCGTCAGGGGCCAGCGCCCCCGCCTGCACGCGTCGCTCGAGAAGCTCCACCTCGAAGACCAGGTCGGCGTAGCGCCGGGTGAAGAAGGCCAGAGCCTCCGGGGGGGTGGCGTCGGGCATCTGCCCGACGGGCCGCTCCCCGGCGGTGGTGCGCACGAACACCGTGCCGTCCTCGCCGACGCGTCCCCACTCGCGCGCGGCCACCTCGACCTCGCTCGGTGCCGGTGCGGCGGGGGACTGCACCTCGGTGACCACGGACGCCGGGGGAACGGCAGGCGGGCGGGCGGCAGGCGGCCGCGGGGTGGGACGCCTCGGCGGTCCGGGCACCGGCCGGGCAGCGGCGGGCTCGACGGCACTGTCCGGGGCGCTCTCCGGGCCGGTCACCGGACTCCCTCTGCGTAGGCTGCCTGCTGCTGGGACGGGTCGATGCGTGCATGGTAGTCAACAGCGCGCTGGTGCGTCGTCATAACCCGCTCGGCTCGCACGGGGCCAGGGGCGCGCGCACCGTCGCGCTGGGCAGGGCGGGCTCGGGCGGACGTGACCACCGGAGAAGTCTAGGACCTGGCACCGCCGCGAGGTCCGCGTGCGCGCACCCCACGTCGGCCTCGGTAGGCTGCCCGGGTTCGCTGCACGAGGGGTCTGAACCGAGACGAGGAGCGTGGGCCGTGCTGGTGGCAGGCTTCCCCGCCGGCCCGTGGGGCACCAACTGCTACGTCGCGGCCACCGGCCCCGGCACCGAGTGCGTCGTGGTCGACCCCGGCAAGGACGCCGCCCCGGGTGTCGCCGAGCTGGTCCGTGAGCACCGCCTCAAGCCAGTCGCCGTCCTCGTCACCCACGGCCACGTCGACCACATGTGGTGCGTGGCCCCCGTCGCCGGGACCTACGACGCCACGGCGTACATCCATCCCTCCGACCGGCACCTGCTCACCGACCCGATGGCGGCCAGGTCCCCGGAGACCGCC
>DASQDP010000139.1:0-3432 GCA_035634095.1 Nocardioidaceae bacterium
GACGTGCCGCTGGGCCATCTCCAGGTAGGTCTGCTGGACCTCCAGGGCGGTCATCCGGCGCCCGTCGCGCAGCCGCACCCGGTGGGTGAGCGACGGGTCGTGGCTGATGGCCTGCAGCTCGGCCACCGGTTCCTCGAGGGAAAGATCCCGGGTGAGGGTGCGCGCCTCGATCATGTCCAGCACCAGCGCCGTCGTCCCGACCTTGAGGTAGGTGGACAGCTCGGCGAGGTTGGCGTCACCGATGATCACGTGCAGCCGGCGGTACTTGTCGGCGTCGGCGTGCGGCTCGTCGCGGGTGTTGATGATCGGCCGCTTGAGCGTGGTCTCCAGCCCCACCTCGACCTCGAAGAAGTCCGCGCGCTGGGAGAGCTGGAAGCCCTGCGTGCGGCTCTCGGTGCCGATGCCCACCCGGCCGGAGCCGGCGACCACCTGGCGGGTGGCGAAGAACGGGATCAGCCCGCGGATGATGTCGAGGAACGGCGTCTTGCGGTCCATCAGGTAGTTCTCGTGGGCACCGTAGGAGGCGCCCTTGCCGTCGGTGTTGTTCTTGTACAGCTGGATCGTCTGGGTGCCGGGGACGCGCGCGGCCCGCCGGGCGGCCTCGGCCATCACCTGCTCGCCCGCCTTGTCCCACAGGACGACGTCGCGCGGGTTGGTGACCTCCGGCGTGGAGTACTCCGGGTGGGCGTGGTCCACGTAGAGGCGGGCCCCGTTGGTGAGGATGACGTTGGCCATCCCCGAGTCCTCCTCCAGCTCGTTGTGGTCCAGCGCCTGGGCCGGGGAGAGGTCGAAGCCGCGGGCGTCGCGCAGCGGCGACTCCTCCTCGAAGTCCCACCGCGGCCGGCGCGGCGTCGGGGCCTCGGCCACCGCCCAGGCGTTGACCACCTGGCTGGACAGCGTCGTCGGGTTCGCCGTCGGCTGCCCGGGCACCGAGATGCCGTACTCGACCTCGGTGCCCATGA
The DNA here is from genome assembly GCA_035634095.1 of Nocardioidaceae bacterium. Classification (GTDB taxonomy): domain Bacteria; phylum Actinomycetota; class Actinomycetes; order Propionibacteriales; family Nocardioidaceae; genus Nocardioides_B. The sequence continues at coordinate 963 of DASQDP010000139.1, forward strand.
CCCGCCGCACGCTCATGTCGCCACCCTAGGCGTCTGCAGCGACGCACCGTCCGGGGACGGGCGGCTGACCGGCCGCCGTGCCCACCACGCGCGGCGAGATCGGTGATCTCGCACGGTTGGGGCCGTGGACCGTGCGAGATCGCCGATCTCGGCGGTACCGCGATGCCGATCCCGCCGGACGAGGCACCCCGGGACGGCGGACGGCCCGGCCCCCGCCGTGCGGGAGCCGGGCCGTCGTCGGACGGTGCCGGCCCTACAGGTACTGGCCGGTGTTGGTCGCGGTGTCGATCGCGCGGCCGCTCTCGGTGCCCTTGCCGCTGATGAGCGTGCGGATGTAGACGATCCGCTCGCCCTTCTTCCCCGAGATGCGCGCCCAGTCGTCGGGGTTGGTGGTGTTGGGCAGGTCCTCGTTCTCCTTGAACTCGTCGACGCAGGCCTGCATGAGGTGGCCGACGCGCAGCCCGCCGGCGCCGGTCTCCAGCCGCTCCTTGATCGCCATCTTTTTGGCGCGGTCGACGATGTTCTGCAGCATCGCGCCGGAGTTGAAGTCCTTGAAGTACAGGACCTCCTTGTCACCGTTGGCGTAGGTCACCTCGAGGAAGCGGTTCTCCTCGCTCTCGGTGTACATGCGCTCCACGGTGCGCTGGATCATCCCGGCGATCGTCGCCGCGCGGCTCCTGCCGTGCTCGGCGAGGTCGTCGGGGTGCAGCGGCAGCGAGGTGGTCAGGTACTTGCTGAAGATGTCGCGGGCGGCCTCGGCGTCCGGCCGCTCGATCTTGATCTTCACGTCGAGCCGGCCGGGCCGCAGGATCGCCGGGTCGATCATGTCCTCGCGGTTGGAGGCGCCGATGACGATGACGTTCTCCAGCCCCTCGACGCCGTCGATCTCGCTCAGCAGCTGCGGCACGATCGTCGACTCGACGTCCGAGGACACCCCGGACCCGCGGGTGCGGAAGATCGAGTCCATCTCGTCGAAGAAGACGATGACCGGTGTGCCCTCGCCGGCCTTCTCCCGCGCCCGCTGGAAGACCAGCCGGATGTGCCGCTCGGTCTCGCCGACGTACTTGTTGAGCAGCTCGGGGCCCTTGATGTTGAGGAAGTAGGACTTCGCCTGCCCCTCCCCCTTCACCGCGGACACCTTCTTGGCCAGCGAGTTCGCGACCGCCTTGGCGATCAGCGTCTTGCCGCACCCGGGCGGGCCGTAGAGCAGGATGCCCTTGGGCGGGCGCAGCTCGAACTCGCGGACCAGGTCGGCGTGCAGGAACGGCAGCTCGACCGCGTCCCGGATCTGCTCGATCTGCCGCGCCAGGCCGCCGATGTCGCCGTAGTCGATGTCGGGGACCTCCTCGAGGACGAGCTCCTCGACCTCGCTCTTGGGGATCCGCTCGTAGACGTAGCCCGAGCGGGTCTCCAGCAGCAGCGAGTCGCCGCTGCGCAGCGGCTGGTCGGTGAGGGAGTCGGCGAGGTGGACGACGCGCTCCTCGTCGGTGTGCCCGATCACCAGCGCCCGCGGCGCCTCGCCCTCCACCGGCTCGAGCAGCTCCTTGAGCATGACGACGTCGCCGGCGCGTTCGAACCCGCACGCCTCGACGACGTTCATCGCCTCGTTGAGCATGACCTCCTGGCCGTGCTGGAGGCCGTCGACCTCCACGGCCGGGGAGACCGAGACGCGCAGCTTGCGTCCGCCGGTGAAGACGTCGACCGTGCCGTCGTCGTGATGGGTGAGGAAGACGCCGTAACCGGACGGTGGCTGGCCGAGCCGGTCGACCTCCTCCTTGAGCGTGACCAGCTGGTCACGCGCGTCGCGCAGCGTGGTGGCGAGCTTGTCGTTGCGCTCGGACAGGAAGGCCGCACGGCCCTCCGCCTCCGCCAACCGCTCCTCCAGCAGCCGCAGTTGGCGCGGGCTCTCCGCCACCTTGCGGCGCAGCAGCCCGATCTCCTCCTCCAGGTAGGAGATCTGGCTGAGCAGCGCCGTCACGTCACGCTCGCGCCGCGCTCTGAACTCGTCGGGACCATTGCCAAGACCGGGGCCCATCGCGCACCTCCGACACATCGGGAGAGCCAGGACGCAAATCTATACACGCCCGGCGACAGCGTGCCCGGGGCTCGCTGGCCGAACGGTTCCGGGACGGCGACGGTCGTGTTGCGTTCGGCCCCGCCCGCCCCGCCGGTCAGCCCTTCTGCGCCCGTCGCTGGCGCAGCGGCGCCACGACGCCCTCCGCCAGCCGCCGTGCGGTGACGAGGAAGGCGGTGTGCGCGACCATCCGGTGCTCGGGACGGACGGCGAGCCCGACGGCGTGCCAGGGCCGCAGCAGGGTCTCCCAGGCGTGCGGCTCGGTCCACACGCCCTGCGCCCGCTGCGCCTCGACGTAGGTGGACAGCTGCGTGGGCGGGGCCACGTAGCCGACGAGCACGCCGCCGGGGCGCAGCGCGGCGGCCACGGTGGGCAGCACCGCCCAGGGCTCGAGCA
>DASQDP010000140.1:0-45019 GCA_035634095.1 Nocardioidaceae bacterium
GTGGATCAGGCCCAGGAGGATGTGCTCGGTGCCGATGTAGTTGTGGCTGAGCATCCTGGCTTCCTCCTGCGCCAGGACGACCACCCTGCGGGCTCGGTCTGTGAACCGCTCGAACATGTATCGCTCCTTGCCGTGCCCCACATCGCGGCCTACGTCGGTTGACCGGGCCGAACCGGTGAGGGGGATCTCGACTGACAGCCATGCTCCCGCACCGTGACGGGAGGTCTGTGCCCGCTCCGCGTCAGGCGGCCCGGGTACATGGACGTCAACTCCTCGTCCCAGCCTACTGTTCCTCGGAAGGGGGCGGTCCGGCATTCGCCGACAGCGAACATCGTTGCCCCGACCCGGCCCCGTCTCGACGGCCCAGCGGTCAGTTCGCCGCGGCGTACGCCTCCCGGACCTCGGCGCTCACCCGGCCCCGCTCCGGCACGTCGAAGCCGTTGTCGCGGGCCCAGGCGCGGATCTCGGCCGCGGAGGGACCGGCGCCGTTCGATGCTGCGGGCGCGGCGGCTCCCCGCTTGCCGTTCCTCCGGCGGCCGCCCGTACGCCGGGCGTGCCCGACGTAGAGGGAGACGGCGCTGCGCAGCTCCTCGGCGTGCCCGTCGGAGAGGTCGATCTCGTAGTCGACGCCGTCGAGCGCGAAGCTCACCGTCTCGGCGGCATCACTGCCGTCGATGTCGTCGACGAGAACCACGTTGACCCGCTGTGCCATGCAATTTCCTTTCCTATGTCACCGAATCCCGGCTGGATACGAATATAGGAAACCGCAAGTGGATGTGCAATTTCCCCGGCGGTAAAGAATCGCATATGCGCCTCGATATCTTGCGGCGCAGGGATTAGGCGTTCGAAAAGGAATTAGCCGTCGGGTCGTGGCCGTTCCGCCACGAGGGCGACCGTCACCGGGTCCGGGCGACCAGGCTCCTGCCGCGGTGTGCACTGCGCCTCGTCAGCCAGGGCAGGACATCGCCCTGGGGAATCGGACGGCCCAGACCGAAGCCCTGGTAGAGGTCGGCGCCCATGTCCGTGACCAGCGACCTGGCCAGCTCGCTCTCCACCCCTTCGGTCACGACCCTCAGACCGAGGTCGTGAGCCAGCGCCACGGTGGCGCGGACGATCGTGGAGTCCGACTCCGCCTTCTCGAGGCGGAGCACGAACGACTGGTCGATCTTGACCTCGTGGACCGGAAGACGGTCGAGATGGGCCAGGCTCGAGTACCCGGTGCCGAAGTCGTCGACCGAGAGGCGGACCCCCGCGCCGCCAGGTCCTCGAGGACGGTGACCGCCTGCTGCGGGTCGCCGAGAGCATCGCTCTCGGTCACCTCCAGCACGAGGGCGCCCGGCGGCGTGGCCGTCACCGTGAGGGCGGCGTCGATGCGCTCCACCAGGGTGGGATCGGCAACGTCTCCCGCGGTGACGTTGACGGCGACGTCGAGATCATGACCGGCTCGGGCCCACTCCGCCCGCGCTTGCAGGGCCCGGGCGACGATGCTGTCGGTGAGGGTCCGGATCTGCCCCGTGCGCTGGGCGACCGCGACGATCTCCGGCGGTGGAACCATGCCCAGGTCCGGGTGGTTCCACCGCAGCAGCGTCCCGAAGCCCGTCACCTCACCGTCGAGGCAGCGCGCCTGGGGCTGGAACCACAGCTCGAGGGCACCCTCGGCCAGCGCGGTGGGCAGGTCGTGGGCGAGCCTGAGCCGCCGGGCGGTGCGGTGGCCGTCCTCGGGGCGGTAGGCCTCCACTCCGGACCGAGCGGCCTTGGCCGAGTGCATCGCCACGTCCGCCTCGCCGAGGACCTCGTCCGCGGAGCGGGCCCTGCCCTGCACCCCGGCCACCCCGACGCTGGCGGTCGCCACGAGCTGCGCGTCGACGATCGGCACCGGCTCGATGACCACCGAACGGAGCGAGGCGGCCGTCGCCAGCGCGTGGGCGTCGTCGACGTCGCGCAGCAGCACCGCGAACTCGTCACCCCCGAGCCGCGCCACCATGCCGAGGTCGGCGTCCTGCAGCCGCCGACCGGTGACCCCCAGGAGCGTGTCCCCGGCAGCGTGGCCCAGGCCGAGCGCCGGCCCGGAGCCGGTCCCCAGCGTGAGTGCGGCCGCCGCGGCGGCTGCTGACGTCGCCTTCCACGTGATGCTCCTCCTCATCGCCCCCAGGTCAGTGCTGTCCTGTCGACCAGGGCTGACGGAGCAAAAGGGACGAAGTGCCCCTATTTGACCGGAGTCTTTGCTGATTCTTTACGGTGTCGCCCTTCAGTGCGGGCGCAGCAGGGGGAACAGGATGGTCTCGCGGATGCCCGTGCCCGTCAGCAGCATCACCAGGCGGTCGACTCCCATGCCCATGCCGCCGGCCGGGGGCATCCCGAACTCCATGGCGGTCAGGAACGCCTCGTCGAGGTCCATCGCCTCCGGGTCGCCCCGCGCCGCGAGCCGCGACTGGGCCTCGAGCCGCTCGCGCTGGACCACGGGGTCGTTGAGCTCGGTGTAGGCGGGTGCGAGCTCGACCCCGTTGATGATCAGGTCCCAGGCCTCGTTGAGCCCGCGCGTGCGCCGGTGTGGCTTGGCCAGCGGCTTCACCGCCGCCGGGTAGTCCAGCACGAACGTGGGCGTCAGCAGGGAGTCCTCGACGAGCTGCTCGTAGAGCTCCACCACGATCTCCGCCGGACCCCACGCCGGCTGCAGCGCGACGTCGTGCCCAGCAGCCAGCCTGCGCAGCGTCTGCTGGTCGGTCTCCGCGGACAGCTGTTCGCCGACCGCGCCGGACACGAGGTCCAGGATCGCCGCCTGCCGCCACTCCCCCTCGAGGTCGATCTCGCTTCCGTCCCGGGCGGGTACGACGGTGCGCCCGACGGCGCGCGCCGCGTCGAGCACCAGCGACCGGGTGAGCTCCATCATCGTGAACTGGTCGCCGTAGGCCTCGTAGGCCTCGAGCATCGAGAACTCCGCCGCGTGAGTGGAGTCGAGCCCCTCGTTCCGGAAGGTCCGGCCGATCTCGTAGACACGGTCCACGCCACCGATCATCGCCTTCTTCAGGTCCAGCTCCAGCGCGATCCGCAGCAGCATGTCCTGGTCGAGCGCGTTGAGGTGCGTGCGGAACGGCCGCGCCGCGGCACCACCGTTGGTCAGCTGCAGGATCGGGGTCTCCACCTCCACGAAGCCGCGTGCGTCGAGGGTGGCGCGCAGGCTCTTGAGCACCGCGGCCTTGGTGCGCACCATCTCGCGCGGCTCGGGTCGCACCATCATGTCGACGTAGCGCAGCCGGACCCGTGCCTCCTCGGAGAGCGGCTTGTGCTCCACCGGCAGGGGGCGCAGCGTCTTCGCGGCCATCGACCAGGAGACCGCCTGCACGGAGAGCTCGCCGCGCCGGCTGGTCACCACCTCGCCACGCACCGCGATCAGGTCACCCAGGTCGACCGTCGCCTTGAAGTCAGCGAGCGCCTCGTCCCCCACGTCCGCCAGCGACAGCATCACCTGCAACTCGGTGCCGTCGCCCTCGCGCAGCCGCACGAAGCACAGCTTTCCGGTGTTGCGCAGGAACACCACCCGCCCGGCGACCGCGACCTGCTCGCCGGTGCGGGTGTCCGGCTCCAGCCCCTGCCCGTCGTAGGTCTCCCGGATCCGCGCCAAGGTGTGCGTGCGCTCGACGGTCACGGGATAGGGCTCCACCCCGCGCTCTACCAGCAGGGCCCGCTTCTGCCGGCGGACCCGCAGCTGCTCGGGGAGGTCGTCCCCATCGGCCGGTCCAGCGCCGGGGCGCACGTCGCGGGGCCGGTCCGTCATGGCCGGAGCCTATCGACCGGGCGGCGGGAGGCCGCTCAGGGCTGGCGCTCGAAGATCAGCTCGAGACCAACCAGCGTGAGCCACGGCTCGTGGGCTGTGAGCACCGAGCACTCGTCCAGCACCAGCGGTGCCAACCCGCCGGTGGCCACCACGGTCAGCTCACCGGCCTCGAGCCCGAGCTCGCGCCGCATCCGGTCGACGATCCCGTCCACGAGGCTGGCGTAGCCGTAGAGCATCCCGCTCTGCAGGGCCTCCACGGTGTTCTTGGCGATGACCGACCGCGGGCGCAGCAGCTCCACCTCTCGCAGCTGGGCACCCCGGCGACCCAACGCCTGAAGGGAGATGTCGATCCCCGGGGCGATGGCCCCCCCGACGTACTCGCCGCGGGCGCTGACCACGTCGAACGTGGTCGCGGTGCCGAAGTCGACGACGATCGCGGGACCGCCGAACAGTGACGAGGCGGCGAGGGCGTTGGTGATCCGGTCGGTGCCGACCTCGCGCGGGTTGTCCATCAGCACGGGCACCCCGGTCCGGACTCCCGGCTCCACGATCAGCCGGGGGACGTCGGGGCGGAAGGTCCGCAGCATCTCGCGCCACTCGTGCAGCACCGATGGCACGGTCGAACACACCGCGATGCCGCGCACGCCGCCCTGGGGCCCGGTCGCGTCCAGAAGGCTCCCGATGAGCACGCCCCACGCGTCGGCGGTGCGCCGCTCGTCGGTGGCGACCCGCCAGTGCGCGAGCACGTCCCCGTCGCGCAGCAACCCCAGCGTGGTGGAGGTGTTGCCGATGTCGGCGCACAGCAGCGGGCTCACGGTCGGGCGGCGGGAGGCCGGTGAGCGGGGGTGCCGAGGTGGACCGCGACGTTGTCGATCAGCCGGGTCGCCCCGACCCGGGCGGCCACCAGCAGCCGCGCCTCGCCGGACGACGGAGCGGGCGCGAGGTCCGGGGAGGTGAGCGCCAGGTAGTCGAGCACCAGGCCGGGCGCCCCGTCGAGGACCGCGCGTGCCGCCGCCTCCACGGCGTGCGCCCCGCCCCCGCCCGCGGCGGCTCCGGCGCTCAGCGACCGGTACAGCAGCGCAGCGGTGTCCCGCTGCTCGGGGTCCAGGTAGGCGTTGCGGGAGGACATCGCCAGCCCGCTCGGCTCACGGACGGTCTGGGCACCGACCACGTCGACTCCCATGCACAGGTCGTCGACCATCCGACGGACCAGCACCAGCTGTTGGTAGTCCTTCTGACCGAAGACCGCGACGTCCGGACGCACCAGCCCGAACAGCTTGGCGACGACGGTCAGCACGCCGCGGTAGTGCCCGGGCCGTGTGGCGCCCTCGAGGAGGGCACCCACCGGTCCCGGCTCGACCGTGACCTCGGGGTCCCCGCCGGGGTAGACCTCCCCCGGGCCGGGCGCGAAGACTACGTCCACGCCGAGGGCGGTGCACAGCGCCACGTCCTGCTCCAGGTTGCGCGGATAGCGATCCAGGTCTTCACCGGCCCCGAACTGCAAGGGGTTCACGAAGATCGAGACGACCACCGCGACGTCGTCGCTGACCGAGGCCCGCGCCTCCTTGACGAGAGAGGCATGCCCGGCGTGCAGCGCCCCCATGGTCGGCACGAGTGCCACCCGTCCCCCACGTGACCGGGTGGCGTCCAGCGTGGCCGCGAGGTCGGCGCGAGTGGCGGCGACCACGAGCTCCGGCGTACGCAGCTCCGACGCGGTGCTCACCGACCGGGACCGGTGCTCGGAACCGCCCGCAGGGCGTCGTCGAGGATCTCGGCCAGCGCGGCCGCCCTGACCGGGGGCAGCCGGCCGTCCAGCACGGCACTGTGCGCCGTGGCACGGGCCATCGCCACGTAGGACCCCAACGTCGCCGGGGACGTGGCCGCGATGTCGCGGACATGGCCCCGTACCGTCTCCAGGTCACCGCGCACGATGGGTCCGGTCAGCGCCGCGTCACCGTAGGTCAACGTGTTCTCGAGAGCCGCGGTCAGCAGCGGCCGCAGGGTGCCGGCGGGGTCGTCGGAGCCCGAGGCGCGCAGCAGGTCCATCGCCTGCGCGACCAGCGTGACCAGGTGGTTGGCGCCGTGCGCGAGCCCCGCGTGGTACAGCGTCCGCCGGTCCTCCGGCACCCGGACGACGGTGCCGCCGAGGTCCGCCACCAGCGCGTCTGCAAGGGCGGAGGCCCCTTCGCCGGCGGTCACGCCGAAGACGCAGCCCTTCAGCCGCCCCAGGTCCAGGTCGGTGCCGGTGAACGTCATCGCCGGGTGCATCGCCAACACGTGCGCCCCCAGCTCGGCAGCCGGCGCCAGCACGGCGACCCCGTGCTTGCCGGAGGTGTGCACGACGTACTGCCCCCGCCTGATGGCGCCGGACGCGGACAGCATGGTGACGACGTTGTCGAGCATGTCGTCGGGGACCGTCAACAGCAGCAGGTCGCAACCGCGGGCCACCGCTGTGGGCTTGCCGCGCGGCACCCCCGGGAGCAGCGTCTCGATCCGGGTACGCGAGGCGGCCGACTCGCCGGCGGCCCCGGTGATCTCGTGGCCGGCGGCGCTCAGTGCTGCCGCCAGGACGGCACCGACGCGACCGGCACCCACAACCCCGACACGGGTCATCGCCCTCATCGCCTTTCGTTCCAGTCCCGGCGAGCGGGTACCGGACGTGTGCTGATGTTGCCTCGAGCGTACGCCGGGAAACGGTCACACCCGCAGTGGCGTCCGTCACAAGAGCCGTACCCTGGGGCGATGGCCGGCCACACTCCCCTTGGGATGCCCGCGGTGCCGCCGCCCACGAGCCACCCGACGTGGAAGCAGGCCTGGGACTCGGCGCTCTACGGCGCCGACGGCTTCTTCCGGCGGGAGGCGCCCGGTGACCACTTCCGGACCTCGGTGCACGCCTCGCCGCTGTTCGCGGAGGCCCTGGTCGCGATGACCCGCGCCGCAGGCCTGGACACCGTCGTGGACATAGGGGCGGGCGGCGGGGAGCTGTTGACCGCGATGCGCCGCCTGGACCCGGGCCTGGACCTGCTGGGCGTCGAGGTGGCGCCACGGCCTGCGGGGCTGGACCGGTCGGTCGCCTGGACCACGGCGCTCCCTGATGCGGTGGAGGGCCTCGTGGTCGCCAACGAGTGGCTCGACAACATCCCCTGCCATGTCGTCGAGGTCGACCCGGACGGGGTGCCGCGGGTCGTGCACGTCGACCCGGCGAGTGGGAGGGAGACCCTCGGCTCGGCGCTCTCCTCCTCGTCGGTGCCTGCCTCGCTCCAGCAGTGGCTGGACCGGTGGTGGCCGCTCGACGGCCGTGAGACCGGCGCCCGAGCCGAGGTCGGCACCAGCCGGGACACCGCCTGGGCGGACGTCGTGCACCGGGTCACCCGGGGGATCGCGGTGGCGGTCGACTACGGGCACACCCTCGACACCCGTCCTCCGTTCGGCTCACTGCGCTCCTACCGAGGCGGTCGCCAGGTGGATGTGCTGCCCGACGCCTCGCGCGACGTGACCGCCTCCGTCGCTGTCGACGCGGTGGCGTCCCGGGTGGGGGCCGCCGTACGACGTCAGCGCGACGTGCTGCACGAGCTGGGGGTGCGGGGTGGAAGGCCCGAACGGTCCCTGGCGGACACCGACCCCGCGTCGTACCTCCGGACTCTGGCATCGGCGACCGAGGCCGTCGAGCTCACCGCCGATGACGGGCTGGGTGCCTTCTGGTGGGTGGTGACGACCCGGCCCTGAGCGCTGGACGCCCATCGACCCGTGCCGCGAACCGTCTCGCCCGCCGACCCGGTAAGGTCACCTTTCGCTCGAGCCGCGACAGGTGGGACGGGAGCACATGAGTAGGACGCTTGCTCGCAGGGCCATGGACCTGGCAAGGCGGCTGGCGGCTTCCCCCCGCGTCGACGGCGTCGGTCCTCAAGGCCGGACGGACTCGGCCCCGACCGCGTTGGCAACTCCGTCGATGGTGTCCGCCGCCAGGGCGGCAGGCTGGAGCACCGGTCGTGCCAAGCGCACCTTCCTTCAGGACCTGGACAGGGCCTTGGCGGGCCGCCGTCGTCGCCTTGTTGCGGTGGTGCGCGGTGCACCGCGCCCCCGTGAGGGGGACGGGTTGTCGGACCTGCTGGCAGCCCGACCGCTCACGCGTGTGCTCACGTTCGGCTCGGACGTTGACCCGTCCGAGCTGCATGCCAGCCTCGCAGCCGAGGGGCGCTTCGACGTCATCGTCGTCGACTCATCGTCTGACGGGCCGGCGCTCAGCAGGTTCTCGGACGTCTTCTTCCACCTCAAGAGCGGGGGTGCACTGTTCCTGCGCTTTCCCCCTCGCCCCCGCAAGCTCGACCTCGAACAGACAGCGGAACAGCGATGGGGGGCGCTGGCCGACTTCGTCGAGCACCTCGGCGGACATCCTGCGGGCAGCGACCCCACCGGTCGCCGTGGACGGCCAGGACCACGCGGGCGGGCCCTCGAGGACAGGAGGCAGCTGGCGCAGGCGGTTGGTCGGTTGGTGGTGGGACAGCAGCACCTGATGGTCGTCAACCGCCGCCCGGCACTCGCGAAGATGCGAGAGCACGAGATGGACCAGGTGCTGGCCCTCCGGTCGGGCGCGGCCGGTCGAGTGCTCACCCGGCTCCCCGAAGGGCAGCTCAAGACCCGCTGCGTGTGGCGCGAGAGCTCGGAGAACCCGGTCGGGCTGATGCCGGCCACCTTCGCCACTCCCCCGCTCGTGGTCCGGGAGTACGCCGCAGTGACCTGTGCGCCCCAGCAGGTCGCCGTGCAGGGGACGCTGCTGCTCCCGGACACCTACCGCAAGAACGTGGGCCGGCGGCTGCTGAACTCGCGAACCGAGGAGACCGCAGAACGCTTCGCGCGCCGGATCGACCGGCGAAGGCCCAGGTCGCTGCCGGGCACCTACTTCTACCTCGACAGCGAGTTCCCGGCTCACTTCGGGCACGCCATGACCGAGCAGCTGTCCAGGCTCTGGGCCTGGCCGAGCGCCAAGCAGACCTACCCCGACCTCAAGGTGCTGATCTCGCGACGCGGGGCTGGGCTGAGCCTGGCCTCCTTCGAGCGCGACCTGTTCGGAGCGGCCGGCATCGCGGAGGAGGACATCGTCCTGGTGGACGCGCCGGTGCTCGTCGAGCGCCTGATCGCGGCCACTCCGATGTTCGCGACGCCCTACTACGCACACCCGGGGATCGAGCAGGTGTGGGCCGACGTGGGCGACGTGCTCGTTGCCTCGGCCCCGGACAAGGACTACCCGGCCCGGGTGTTCTGCTCGCGCCGGACCAAGCGCCGTCGACCGTGCCACAACGCACCCGACGTCGAGGCACTCTTCGCATCACACGGGTTCACCATCCTGCACCCGGAAGACCTTCCCTTCGTCGAACAAGCCCGGGTCTTCCGCGACGCCGAGGTCGTCGCAGGCTTCGCCGGCAGCGGCCTGTTCAGCCTGGTCTTCTCCAAGACGCCGAAGCGGGTCATCGTCGTCTCCAGCGAGTCCTACACGGCCCGCAACGAGTACCTCATGTGCTCCGTGCTGGGACACCGCCTGGATGTCACCTGGAGCCAGCCGGACGTCGACCATCCCGATGCGGGCTGGGGACGGGAGGCCTTCCGGTCCGGCTTCACCTTCGACTTCGAGCGCGAGGGGCTCTTCCTCCGGGAGGTCCTCCAGTCACTGGACAGCCAGCCCTAGATCCGTCCTCAACCTCTGGCTCGGCCCAGGAACCCGCCTTTGCTCAGTCAGCAACCGCACACATGCAGTCGGACCACATGCCATGGAACCAGGGGCCGCCCGGACCTGTCGAATGTCGTCGGCGAGGCCCCGGTCTGCACCCCCCTCACACCGAGGACCCGCCCCACCGTCGAGAACACCCACTTCGTCGGCTCCACCTGCCTGGCCGCACGACCGAACCGCGAACGCTTGCCTGCTCGGGGGATGCCGATTCCGGCGCAGGGTCTCGCGCTCGCGCCTCTGAGAGGCACCGCGCCGGTCCGTCCTGCTGGTGACGCGAACAGTTACGATGTCGCGTTAGGCTCTGCCGCCGACTCGTAACGCCGTGACGGGTCGGGATCGAATGTGGGGTCACGGCGGCCGCAGGCTTGGGACGAGCATCGCTTCCCTCCTGTGGCGTCGGGGGCAGACAGAGACGGGACGGACACCGCATGAGGTTGCAACGGCTTCGGGCTCGCCTAGCCGCCAGAACCCAGACCTCGGACGGACAGCGACCGCCCACGCGGGTAGACCGGTTGCTCGACTCGGGCATCTTCGACTATGAGTTCTACTCCGCCGCCGTCGGAAGATCCTTCCCTACGGATCGAGCGGCGGCGCGTCACTGCATCACCCGCGGGCTTGCCGCCTCGCTGTCGCCGAACCCACTGCTGGACATCGCCTCCACCCCCCGCTCCGTGCAGCAGGCCTGGGTCGCGGGTCGGATCGGCGTCGTGCTCGGCCACCTGCGCGCGGCGGCCACCAACGATGCTTTGGGTGCATCCATCGGTCCGCTGTTCGACGCCCGCAAAGCGGCGGGGGCCACTGAGGACAAGGCTGCGCATCCTGGCGGGGCGCTGGGTCTCTTCATGTCTACTGCACGATCGGAGACGTTGCTGCCGGTGCCGGATGGCTACCCCGGGCGGCCTCCCAGTCTGGGTCACGCCCGGGCGGCCCTCGTCGACAGGGTGCGACGCACCGAGACGCAAAGGAAACTCACTGGACCTCGGACCACTCGGAGTTGGAACGCGCTCGCGGAGGTGGCGTGGAAAGAGAGGTGGAGCGACGACGAACTGCCGCGTGCAGCCACACCTCTGGTGAGCATCATCACTCCGGTGCGCAACCGCCCTCTGCTTGTCCGCCGCGCCATCGAGTCCGTGCAGCAGCAGCAGTTCAGCGACTGGGAGATGATAGTCGTCGACGACGGATCCACCGACGACACCGCGGACGTTGTCGAAGAGCTTGCCGACCATGACGCCCGCGTCAGAATCATCCGCCGACCCGCGGAAGGGGTCGGTGCTGCTCGAAACGTGGGACTGCACCTGTCACGCGGACGCTATGTCGCCTTCCTGGACTCGGACAACACCTGGCGAACCGACTTCCTCCGGATCGCACTCAGGGCGATGGTGGATCGTGGTTACTCGGCTGCCTACGCAGGCGCTCGGTTGGTCGATGACGCGACCGGTCGTGTGCTGTACCGCGCCTACGAGGGCGGGCTCGATGACTTGATGGTCAAGAACCACATCGACCTCAACACTCTTGTGGTCGAACGGACTCTGGCGCTGTCGATCGACGGGTTCGACGTCACCCTGCGCCGCTGGATTGACCACGACTTCGCGCTCCGCGTCGCGAAACGAGTACCGATTCAACTCCTTCCCTTCATCGCCTGCGACTACGACGACGATCGGGAAGCACTCGACCGCATCACCACGACTGTCTCCGAGGCGTGGCAGTTCGTGGTGCTCGGCAAGAACTGGGTGGACTGGGATCGCCTTCGCGCGGACGCCGGGGGTCGCGACCACGATCTCGTCTCCGTGGTGGTCCCCACGTACCAGGATTCGAAGATGACCGTGCGCGCCGTCACATCGGTGCTGTCCGACGCCGACACGAGCGGCCTGGCTGTCGAGGTCGTCGTCATTGACAACGGATCGATGCGCGAGGTGGGGACCCAGCTGGTAGCGACGTTCCTCACCGAGCCGCGGGTCCGCTACGTGCGCCTACCCCGCAATCTCAACTTCGCCATCGGCTGCAATGTCGGCTTCGCGGAAACTCGCGGACGGGTCGTCGTGTTCCTCAACAACGACACTGTCGTCCGGTCGGGGTGGCTCACCTCAACGCTTCCGCATCTCGAGGACCCGACCGTTCGCGGCGTGCAGCCCCTGCTCCTCTACCCCGACGACACGGTGCAAACGGCCGGAACCATCTTCTGCGCTTCCGACTTCTTGCCCGTCCACTTCCTCGTCGGCCACCCCCCTGAGGACGCCGAGCAGATGAGCGGTCGGCCGTTCTCCGCGGTCACCGCGGCGGCGCTCATGATCCGCGCCGAGGAATTCGCTTCACTGTCCGGTTTTGACGCGATTTTCGTGAATGGCATGGAGGACGTCGACTACTGCCTCAGAGCAGCTCGACAGTACGGCGGCGGGTTCACCGTCGAGGCCAGCGCCAGGGTCACCCACCTGGAGAGCAAGACGCCGGGGCGCGGCGCCATGATCGTTCCCAATCGCACGCACTTCATCGAGAGATGGCGCGGGTCCATGCCTGAGCCCGACGTCGATCGCCACGCCGAGATGAACTTGCAGGTCGCCCACTTGGCAAGTGACGGCAACCGAGTGCCGGCAGCTCGCCCTGTAGTGATCCGTCAGCCAGCGCGGGTCACCGAACGAACGCCTCGCCTTCGCTGGGGACTCAAGCTCGCGTCCACGCCAGGGCCCCTCGGTGATGTCTGGGGCGACACCTATCTGGCTCACTCCCTCGCTGCCGCGCTTCGACGCGCGGGACAGGAGGTCGTCACCTATCGACACGGCACGCACAACTCCACGATGAGCTACCTCGACGACGTGCTGCTGGGAATACGTGGATTGGACGTTGTCCACCCACATCCGGGAAAGCTGAATCTGCTGTGGGTCATCAGTCACCCTGATGACGTCACGCCCGAGGAGCTGCAGGGATTCGACGAGGTCTTCGCCGCGTCGGACGCATGGAGTCACAAGATGACGCTGCGATCAGGTCGGGGCGTGCATCCGCTGTACCAGGCTGTCGACTCGGCCCACCTGTCGGCGATGGACGGTCCGCGAAGTACGACCAGGACACCGGTCTTCGTCGGCGCCAACCATGACCGACGCCACCGACAGGCAGTGCACGACGCCGTCGAGGCTGACATCGGGCTCGAGATTCATGGTCCCGGCTGGGAGAGCACCTCTTTCGCCGATCGAGTAGAGAGCCGGCATGTGGCGAACGACCAGCTCTCCGCCCTCTACCGGCGACATGGGCTGGTCCTAGCGGACCACTGGCCCGACATGGCCGCCAATGGCTTCATAGCCAATCGTGTGTTCGACGCAGTTGCGTCAGGGGCACTCGTCGTCAGCGACGACGTGGACGGGATCGAGGACCTCTTCGCGGGCGCGGTGCGCGTCTACAAGTCGATTGACCATTTGCGTCAGCTCTGCAGCCCACAGGGACGCGAGCAGTTCCCTTCTGAGGACCAGCTGGGCAAGATCGCCAGCAAGGTGGCGCAGGAGCACTCCTTCGACCAGCGGGCCAGCGTGCTCGTCGAAGCCGTGATGTCCCGAGGTGCCCCCTCCCGAGCAAAGGATCGGCATGACGAGCGCCTGGGGCTGGTCACGCCATGACGCCGCTGACGTTGCGCGGCGGTGGCTGACCACGTCGAAGGGGACCGTCGACTGGGAGCGTTCGTCCACGCAGTGCCGCGGCTCGTTCCCGCCTGCTCGGTTGCCGGGCGACGCTTCCGCTGCCGCGCATGCACCTCATCTGTCACCCACCGCAACTGGGTCGCGTACCGTGCTGCCATGACGACCGATCACCCGGGCGAGGTGCGCTTCGCGCTTTTCGACACGCTGCTCAACCGCTTCGAACCAGGGAGGCTGATCGACTTAGGCACCGGGCACGGCAAGTTCGCCATCCGCGCTGCCGAAGCGGGCTGGGAGACCGTCGCCGTCGACGCCCGGACCGAACGTTTCCCGGACTACCCAGGGGTTACGTGGCGGCAAGAGAACATTGGGGACACCGACCTCACCGGTTACGACCTCATCGTCAATCTCGGGCTGTTCTACCACTTAGGCATCGACGACCAGCTGTCCCTCCTCGATCGAGCGGCCGGCACTCCGATGATTCTCGACACTCACGTGGGTGTTCCCAGCGAAACGGGCTTTGGGCTGTCGAGGATGACGCGGCAACGCGGCTATCGTGGCCGCCTGTACTCCGAGAAGGACAAACAGCACGATCCGCGCTCCTCGTTCGGCAACGCCTGGTCCTTCTGGCCGGCCCCACGCGCTTTGGTGCGGATGCTCACCGAACGTGGCTGGGACGTCTTCACGGCTCAGCCGTACTATCAGCGGTCGCGTACGTTCTTCCTGTGCCTCCCCAGGCGGAGGCACGTTGCCGGGTGAGCTCGGGTTCGCGGTGCGGTTCGCCTCGGTTGGGGTCTGCCAACGCCTATGAGCAACCACCGCCGAAGGCGGTCTGCACGTCAGGCCCGGCTGCCGCAGGCTGCGGCAGCCAAGCTGTCTCTCGACGGGCGGCTGATCGTCCGACGATCGTCCCGTCCTCGTGTACCGCCCTCGTCGATCCCTTGTCAGTCTGTTCGGCAGGGGTGGCCTACCCCGGCCGAACGAACGAGCCTCGCGCCGCCTCGGCAAGCACACGCTCCCTCGCCATGAGGTCTCTGGCCTCGTACGCATCCCTGTGACGGCCTCGCACTCGCACTGGCCCCGGCGGGCTGTCCACCCGCAAGTCCGCGAGCCCGAGCCGGCGCTGCCACGGCCCCTGGTGGAGGTTCAGCGACTGCACCCGGGCGTGCGGTACGACGTGGGTGCGCCGTATCAGGAGCCCCTCCCGGCTCACCACCACGTCCTCACCGATCCCGAAGGACAGGTGCCGCCAACTGACGGGAGCAGCCCACCGCGCCCTGGCTGGTGCCCCGACGAGCTCGACGGCGTCAGCATCCGGTGAGCCGGACGCCTCCAGGAGGAGCCGCGCCATCAGCAGGACCTCGGCGCGAGGAGCCACCGGCATCACCGTCGAGGCGGACGGCCCGCCGCCCCCGTCGACCTCGACTTGACCAGCCACCGCCACGTCCAGCCGCGCCCAGCCCATCCGACGCCACATCAACGGCTCGGACATCACCACCCCTTGCACCTTCGACAGCGTGACGGTCTGGGCGGACAGCTCGAAGAGCCCGCGCCTGATCTGCAGCCCCCGTGTCGACGTGGTGACGACGAAGCCGTAATAGGCCGAGAGCTTGCGGAACTGAGTCAGCAAGAGACCGCCCAGCACGGGCAGGGCAGCAGCGACGCCGCCGAACCAGCCGAGGGTCGACATCGCGACCACCCAGGCAACAGCAGCGAGGAGGAACAGCACCGTCTCCGGCGACAGCAGCAGGCTGAGCAGGAGCGTGCTGAGGTCCAGGCGGGCCACCAGCCGATCGCCTGCAGCGGGCGCTGTCGCTGGTGCGGGACCCACCGTCGGGTGGGGGCCGCCCGGCACTGTGCCGCGCACCGCTTCACGCTGCGCGAGCAGGGTCTCGCGCAGTGCCTGCGCGTCCCGCAGCGTCAGGAAAGCGAGCGATCCCTCGCGAGCGCTCCCGCCGGCCACATCCATCTTCAGCTCGGCCAGCCCGAACAGCCGGGCCACGAACGGCTGGACGATGTCGATGCCCTGCAGCCGGTCCACACGGATGCGACGCGACTGCCGCGACAGCACTCCGGTGTCCACCCGGAGCTCGTCGGCCTCGATCCAGTACGTCGTGCGCAGCCAGGATGCGGCGCCGTAGACCGCGCCGGCCACCAGCACCGCCAGGAACATCCAGGCGAGCGGCCCGAGGTCACCACGCAGCAAGTCGTCCCACGTGGACGCCAGCGCTGCCACCACCAGGATGGCGCTGCGCACCAGCGGCGTCAGCGGAGACAGCCGCCGGAAACGCCGCTCGACAGACGGCTCGGTCGGAGCGCTCATAGGCCAGCGGCCTGCGACTGACCCAGTGCGGTCAGCCGGTCACGCAGCCGAGCAGCCTCAGCCGCCGGAAGGCCGGGGATGCGGGCGCTGGTGCCGGGGCTCGCCGTGTGCAGGTGCACGCTGGCCACTCCGAAGGCCTGCTCGAGCGGACCCGCCTGCACGTCGACGTACTGCATGCGTCCGTACGGGACGACCACCAGCGTGCGGAACAGGGCGCCGTGCCGGATGTAGAGGTCCTCGTCGCGCTCGGCGTACCCCCACCACCGCACGTTGCGGCCAACCAACACCCAGCTGCACGCGGCGACGAAGCCTAGTGCCACCAGTGCCAGGATCCAGGACCACACGGGCAGCGGCAGCAGGAGCGCAAGGGCGAGCAAGAGGCCGGTCGTGACCACGGTGACGATGACCAGCACCGTCCGCCGGAGGCGGGCGAGAGCGGGTGAGACGGCCTGCCAGTCCTGGCCCGGTGGCGCAAAGGGCTCGTTCACTCCTCGAGGTTACGCACGGGGCTGCCAGACCCGTACCCAGTCGACCTCCATGACCCCCGGGAGGAGTCGCTCGTCCAGGTCTGGCAGCTCCCAGTCGGAGCTGAGCAGGCTGAGGATCAGGTACTGGCTGCGCTGGGAGACCGCCCTGTCCGTCGCGAACGTCGCCTTGCCGTCGATCCGGAACACGTAGCCCTCGGGCGACCACTCCACGGAGTAGACGTGGTACCTCCTCCAGAAGGCGTCGCTCGACCCGACGGCTCGAACCGCGGCGGGGAGGACGTCACCGTCCTTGACGTTCTCGCCGCGCTTGTCCACGTGGTGCACGTAGCTGGCCAGGCCCCCGCCCGGGTAGCCGTCCCCGAAGTACTCCGCCACATCGATCTCGGTGCCGGCCTTCGCTGGGTCGCCGGGGTGGCTGTAGGCCGTGGGGCTCTGGCTCCAAAAGGCTCCGTGTGAGCCACGCGGGCGCTGGAACTTGATGCGAGCCGCAGCCACCCCATGCCGGAACTGGTACGACTTCTCGGTACTGATGTGCCCGTTCAGGAAGTGCCCGGAGGTGTCGGGGTCCTCGGCGACCTGGAGCCGCAGCACCCCGTCAGCGACTGCGACCGCCTCCTTGGCGCTAGCGGAGAAGGTCCTTCCCGAGGTCTTGCTGAGCTCGCCGAGCTGGCGGTAGGACCACGCACGGCCCAGGGAGCTGCCGTCGAACTCGTCGGAGAAGTCGAGCCGCCAATCCCCCACGACCGGCCCGGCCGAGCGCACCATGGGGTCCGCGGCTGACACCACCCGGTACTGCTCCCCTGGGGCGACCTCCCTGGGCCCGAGGAAGCCGGTGAGCCCGTTGCGGTCGGTCACCGCGCTGGAGATGTCCTTCCAGGTTGCTCCGGAACGGCGTTGCAGCGTCACCAACGCCCCGGACGTCCCTGGCGAGGCGGCTGCCACGAGCACCGACCGCGCGGACCCGGCCTCGGCGGCCCTGGGGCCCGACTGCGCGACCGGGGGCAGCACCCGCAGCTCGAGGCCCCGCACCTCGGCGGGGCGGCGCGCGTCCTGATGCGTAGGGGAGGCGTCGGTGCACGAGGCGCACACAGCGGCCAGCAGTCCGAGGACCGCCACGCGTCGGCCGGTGGCGACGGACCTGTGAGATCTCGTCCCTCGGCCGGTCACCACTTCTCCATCAGCCGCTCGCCGACCGCCGACAGCAACCGGTCGGTGACACCACCGTCGTCGTACGGCGCGTACCCAGTGCTGATCTGCTTGCGGGCGACGGACCACGAGTCGTCGCCCAGCACCCGCAGGACCTCCTCGGTGCTGCGCACCAGCGGCCCGGGAGCCATCGCCTCGAGGTCGAGGTAGAGACCGCGAATGCGGTCGCGGTACGCCTCGAGGTCGGGGACCAGGAAGATCATCGGCTTGTCGGTCAACGCGAAGTCGAACATCGCGGCCGAGTAGTCGGTGACCAGGACGTCCGCGGCCAGGTACAGCGGTGCGATGTCGGGGTACGACGTCACGTCGATGACCCGGTCCACGCCGGTGATCGCCGACCGGGACGCCGTCTTCGGGTGGCCGCGCACGAGAACGGTCAGGTCGGGTCGCGCGGCGGTGACCGCTGAGGAGTCCAGGTGCAGGACCTTCTCCCAGGTGCCCCCTCGCAACGCGTTGTCCCTCCACGTCGGTGCGTAGAGCAGCACCGTCTGTGTCGCGGGGATTCCCAGCCGGGCGCGCACGGCGGCTCGGGTGATCGAGGCGTCCTCTCCCGCCAGCACGTCGTTGCTCGGTCGGCCGATCTCCAAGATCCTGCCGTGGTACCCCAGGGCCTTGCGGAAGACCGCGGTGCTGTAGGGACTCGAGGACAGCAGCAGGTCCCAGCTGCTCGCCTCCCGCGCCAGCCGGCGCAGGTAGTGCTCGGCGGACACCCGCTGGTGGGGGATGTCGGTTCCGATCCGCTTGAGCGGCGTGCCGTGCCAGGTCTGCACGTAGAGCTGGTGCGGTCCCTTGCGGAAGTACTCAGGGAAGACGTCGTTGTTGACCAGCAGCCGGGCCGAACCCACCGCCTCGTACCACTCCGGGGTCCCGCGCAGCACCGCGCGGGTGCCGGCGACCGGAGCCACGGCACGGTCGTCCACACTCCAGACCAGATCCAGGTCGGTGCCCCTGCGCAGGAGCTGGTCGCACACCGCTCGCGGACCGTCGCCGGTGCCGGTGCCACTGAAGCACTCGAAGAGGACCAGGTTCCTCGATGGCCAGTTGCGCGCCTCTGCGTAGACGCTGGAACGCACCAGGGTCTGCCCGAACCGGCTGCCGAGCGCTCGGTCGACGAGCCGGGTGCGGCGCAGCACCAGCCTTCGGTCCGCGCCGACCTCGACCGACCACCCTTGCTCCGCTGGACGGGGCCACGGCTCCCGGAACAGCCCACCGGCCAGCACCCGGACTCGGCCACCGGCGGCCTCGGCGACCATCGCGTAGCCGTTCGCGGGCAGCTCGTTCGTCTCGCCCCAAGGCGTGTGGCGCAACGGGACCTCGACCGCGAAGCACCCGTCGGCCACCTCGACGTCGCACCACTCGGTCCGGGCTCGGGGTCCTTTGAGCTGGAGCCGAGCGCCGAGCACCCGGTGGGCACGTCCGGACACCACCAGCGATTCGTCCCGCACGGCCACATCGTCCACCAGCAGGCATGGCTGGTCGGGGGCGGCGGTGAGCAGCCCGTCACTGCTGATCGTCAGGCAGACCTCCCCGACGCACACCGCACCCGGCTCCAGGTCACCCACCACCGTGACGGTCTGGCGGTCGGGCGTCTGGGCCGCCACCCGCACCCGGCCCGACAGGGGCGCCCCGGAGAGGTCGTGCTCCAGCAGCCGGATCGTCCAGCAGCCCGCGCCGGGCCCGGGCACGATGGCGGCCGAGACGGGATGCGGGCCTACGTGGATCTGGCTGATCGCCGACAGCCCCGGGGCGTGGAGCTCCAGCACGAAGGCGTCCTCGTCGACCGTCACGCTGGTGACTGCGGCGTACTCCCGCCGCACCTCCAGCACCAGCCCGCGTCGCTCGGACCACTTCGCCGACACCAGCGCCTTGCTGGCGATCGCTGACCGGGCCACGATGGCGCTGCCGTGCTCGGCGCGCTCCTCGACGTTCGCGTCCGCCCTCATCGCCAGGGCCGCGGTGGTCACACCGACCTGCCACCGGCACACCGGCCCCTCGGCACCGGCCCCCACGAGGGCCTCGAGGTCCACCTCGGCCACCACGCTGCTGCGCGAGTGGTCCTCGTAGGCGCGCCCCACCACTGCGTTGGCCACCGGGTCGGCGACGACGCGGGTGGGAACGGTCGGGTACGCCGTGCCGCTCGGCCCTACGAGGGTCACGGCGGTGGTCACGTCGTGACGCGACGGGTCGACGTAGGACAGCGCCGCCAGGCACCGAAGGGAGAGCACGCCGTCCTGGGACCAGTCCAGCGACTCCAGCCGAGCGTGCAGGCGCAGGTCGACCGTCCGGATGCGCACCAGGTTCTCGGGGACCGGCAGGCGGTGCGGCTTCAGGGACGGCACCCGCGCGTAGAGCTGCCCGTCTTCGGAGGTGACCGGAAAGTTGGATCCGCGGAACCCCTCGTCGCGCACCAGGTCCCGGAGCGCGTCGCGGTGACCATGCCGGCCCAGCCACACCGCCAGCCGGGCGCGGAGCTCCACCTGGTCGTCGAGGTCGCTGGGCGCCTGCTGCGCGATCGAGACGATGCTCTCCTGCAGGTGCTCCCAGTAGCCGTCGTCCGCGTCGGCCGCCACCCGCAGGTAGCCGAAGAAGTCCTGCCGGAACGTCTTGACGTACCAGGTGTGCAGCACCGCAGGAGACGCGCACTCGTGCAGGAACTCGGCTATCTCGCGGTGCGCCGCGAGCCGGTCGACGAGGTCTTGCATCTCGGTCTTGCGCTGGCTCAGCGAGCTCTTGTCGTCGCGCTTGCGCCACCGGTAGACGACGTCGGGCAGCACGTCGAACGACCGCGCCTCGAGGTAGGCGCGGGTGATCGGCACCTGGTCCTCGTACCGCGTGCCTTCCGGGAAGCGAAGCCTGATGCTGTCCAGGAACTCCCGACGGAAGACCTTCGTGCACGCCATCACGTTGGTCAGCATCGCGGGGACGTCGTCGATGGTCACCGCGATGCGTCGCCGGGCATGGGCCTGCTTGGCCCAGGACCGCATCCGCTCCACGCCCCCCTCCTGCCGGACCAGGGCGCCCACGACGAAGTCGGACCCGGACCGCTGGAGCGTGCTGACCATGCGACGGTAGGCGTTGGGGGGTACGGTGTCGTCGGAGTCGGCGAAGGTCACCAAAGCGCCGCTGCTGCGCGCCAGCCCGGTGTTGCGCGCGGAGCCCAGGCCGGCGTTCTCCTGATGGACCAGCACGATGCGAGTGTCCCGCTCGGCGTAGCCGCGGGCGATCTCCGAGCTGAGGTCCGTGGAACCGTCGTCGACCAGCACGATCTCGAGCCGGTGATAGGTCTGGCCGAGCAGGGAGTCCAGGCACTCCGCCAGGTAGTCCTCGACCTGGTAGACCGGCACCACGACGCTCAGCAACGGCTCGTCGGCCTCTGACGATCGCGGGTTCGAGCCGCGCAGCCCGGCAAGGCGTGCTCGGGGTACGGCGGAGCGCGCGACGAGTCGGTGGAACCCGTCGCGCACGCGGTCCGAGGTGCTGGCCATCGTCACAGAATCTATCTGAGGGAAGGGCCCTGACCGACTCTTCCCGCCATCGAGCGGCCGAAACGAGCCTTGGACACAGGGGAGTCCGGAGTCGAAGCGCTGGCACCGACCACGCGGCGGGAACCGCGGAAGCGCCCGACCATGGCGACGGCCTCCGGTACTTTGCTCCTCATGCTCCGCATGCGCACGGCGACCCTGGCCGCAGTCCTCCTGACCCTGGTGGTGGCCGGCTGCCTGGTCTCGACGCCGTCACAGGCGGCCGTGCGCACGCGCGCGACGCTGAGGTTCTCCACCACCGCTCCCATCGCCGGGGAGTCGTTCGTCGCGTCGGGTCGGGTCTCCACGCGGTTCTCTCGTCCCGTGACGCTGCGCGTCCTGAGCGCCGGCCGCTGGAAGGTGGTCAAGCGGGTCGCGACCGGCCGAACGGGGGTCTTCCGCATCCGCGGGCTGGCCACCACGGCGGCTCGGCACTACTCCCTGCTGGTGCCCGCCATCCGGCGTTCGGGCCGCGTGTACGCCAAGGTCGCCACCCCACGCCGGCTGGTCCGCCCGGTGTCGCAGAGCGGCTCCGTCGAGGTCCTCCCCCAGGTGGCCCAGCCAGGCCGGGTTCCCGCCGCCGCCGACCTCGCCCGCGGCACCGTCGTGGCTCGGTTCAGCCCAGCCCGGCCCGGCCGCGTGGTGACCTTCCGTCGGCAGCTCGCCGACGACAGCTGGGCGGTGGTCGGGAGCGCGAGGCAGAGGGTCGACGGCACGGCCTACCTCTTCGGTCCGGCGCGAAGGGGAGCCTTCCGGGCCACCGCCGGTGCCCGGGCGGGCGCACCCGCCGTCTCGACCGCCTCCGCGACCGGGCCCTGGGCCCTGGAGTTCAGCGACGAGTTCTCCGGATCCGCTCTCGACACCACCAAGTGGTCCTACCGCGAGGGCAAGGCCCCCTCCCGCACGCGCGCCACCAACGACCGCCGCGCGGTGTCGTTCGGCTCTGGAACCCTGCGCATGCAGGTCAAGCGGGACCCGGCCGCTCCCCGCAGCAGGTATCTCAACGGACAGATCTCGACCGACGGCAAGTTCGCCTACACGTACGGCACGTTCTCGGCCCGGATGCGCTTCGCTCCCGGCCGCGGCCAGCACGGCTCGTTCTGGCTGCAGTCCCCCACCTACGGCAGCTTCCCCGGCCGGCCGGGGCTGGCCGGTGCCGAAGTCGACGTTGCGGAGTTCTTCGGCAAGGGCTACCCCCGAGGCGGCTTCGCCAACTTCCTGTACTACCTGGACAAGAGGGGCGAGAACGTCAAGGTCGGCGGCGTGTGGCCGCGGGCCGGAGGCCTGCTCCGGAGCCGCGACACCTTCTGGAACAGCTTCCACGTCTACACCGTGAAGTGGACTCCGAAGGGGTACACCTTCTACATCGACGGACGGGTCGTCTACTCCACCAGCCAGGCGCTGTCGCACACCGATCAGTTCCTCATCCTCAGCCTCCTGACCTCCGACTGGGAGCTGCCGGAGTTCCGGTTCCGGGGCGCGGGCACGATGGCTGTGGACTGGGTCCGGGTCTGGCGCACCCCCGTCGCCGGGTGAGCGGCTCGCCGGACCAGCTGGCCCGTCTCCTCGACGAGCTGGACCGGCTCCTCCTCGTCCGCGGCCCCTTCGTCTCCTCGCAGGCCGCGGCTCGGGCCCTGCCCCACCCGAACCTCACCGACCTCGCCCTCGTCGGACCGGCCGCCGGCCGCCCGGCAGTCGACCCCTTCGCCGACGGCGGGGAGCGCACTCGGGACGGTGTCGTGCTCGTGGTGCAGGACCGGGTCGAGCTACGCCGGGTGGCAGCCGCGTGCCGAGGGGTCGCCTCCGCCACCCGGCTGGGCTGTGTCCTGCTGGACGCTGAGGCGCCGCCGCTCACTGCCGGACGCCCGCACTGGCCTCCGGTCGAGGAGCTGGTGGCCGGCGCTTCCCCCGTCTGCTTCGCCTTCGTGCGGCTCGCGGCGCCGCTCGACCTCGGCGAGCTGGTGGCGGACCTGGCCCGGCGCAGCACCCCCCGGCACCTGATGAGTGAGGGCCGACCGGTGCTGGGGGTGGACCGACGCGCACCGCACCTCTGGCCGCCGGGCGACGCGTTGTCGCTGGTCGGGTCGCCGCAGCAGGTCCGCGACGTCGCCGGCGACTTCCCCCCGGAGGTCACCGTGACCGACGCACCGGCCGGCGCACCGGCCGACGCATCCGCCGGGTACCCGCCCGAGCGTTCGACCGACGCGGTCACCGGCCCCGGCGCTGGTCGCCCCCCCGGCCGGTCGACCACCGACCATCGCGTGGTGGGGAAGCTGCACGAGCTGGTGATCCCCGCCCAGCGGACCTGGCGGAGCCACGACGAGCCGGTGCCCGAGCCGGGACGCGGCCTGGCCGGGGAGCTGCCGGGCCTGGCGGTCGGACCGGTCGACTCGGCGGTGCTCAACCCACGCGGGTTCCTCCGCCGTGCCGAGGGACCGGTCAGACCGCTCACTCCGGTGCCCGGCTCCCCCCACCTGTGCCGGGTGGACACCGGAGCAGGGGAGGTCGTGCTCGACACCCGACGGGGTCTCGGTGAGCGGGACATCCCCCGCCTGCGCGCCCTGCGGGGGCTGCACGTCGACTGGCGGGGCGGCGACGGTCCGACGGCCCTGTGCCGGCTGGTCGTCGCCCTCGCGATGACCGGCGTGCCGCTGACCGGTGACCCGGTGCCGGCCTGGGGCCGGGCCCTGCTGCACCCGTCCCTGGTGGAGGTGCTCGAGCACCCGGCCTCTCTCGATGACCAGGTGCTGCGCGAGGTGCACAGCATTCGGCTGCGCCGGGCGGCCCTCACCCACCACGACCAGACCGCCTGGCGCCTCCGCATCGCCGAGTCCGCCGGCGCCGGCGCACCTCCCCCTCCGCGCGTCAGCGTGCTGCTGGCCACTCGCCGCCCGGCGCGGCTGCCGTTCGCCCTGCGCCAGGTGGCTCGGCAGCGGGGGGTGGACCTCGAGGTGGTGGTGGCCACCCACGGGCACGACATCGACCGGCGCGTCGTCGACGAGCTGCGGGACACGTCGTCGGTCGAGGTCACCTCCCTCGGCGGGCCGGAGGACGAGCCCTTCGGGACGCTGCTCAACCGGGCCGCCGAGCGGGCCGGTGGCGACCTGTTGCTCAAGATGGACGACGACGACTGGTACGGCCCGGACTTCGCCGCCGACCTGCTCCTCGCGCGTCGCTACAGCGGCGCGGACATCACCGGCACCGCGCCGGAGTTCCTGTACGTGGAGAGCCTCGACCTGACCCTGCGTCGCAGGGACGCCACGGAGGTCTTCCGGCCGGTGGTCGCCGGCGGGACGATGCTGCTCGCCCGTGACACCCTGGGCGCCGTGGGTGGGTTCCGGCCGATGCGCAGGTACGTCGACGCCGGGCTGCTGCAGGCGGTCACCGCCGCGGGCGGCTCGGTCTACCGGAGCCATGGTCACGGCTACCTGCTGCGGCGCGGCCTCACCGGCCACACCTGGGACCCCGGTCTCGGGTACTTCGTGAGCCGGTCCCGCACCGCAGAGCAGTGGCGCGGGTTCCGCCCCGGCCCGCTGCTGGAGGTCGCCGAGCAGGACCGGCCCGGGCTCGGGACCCAGGTGGAGGTCTGACGTGGGCGCCCACCCGGCTCCGGACCGGCTCCCGCCTTCCCTCAGCCGGCCCTACCCCGAACAGCCCCGCATCCGAGGCAACGAGTGGCGGTCCCTCCGGCCGCCCATGATCGGCGCGTGGACCCCGACGCGGACGGTCAGCGTGGTCATTCCCGCGCACCAGGCCGCGGCGACCCTTCCCTGCACGCTGGCCGCCCTGGCTGAGCAGACCTACCCTGCGGGGCTCACCGAGGTGATCGTCGTTGACGACGGCAGCGACCCCGAGCTGACGCTGCCCGAGGTCCGGCCCTCCTCCACGCGGCTGCTGCGCACGAGCGCCTCCTGGGGGCGCGCGCACGCCTGCCGGGTGGGCGCGGAGCAGGCGGAGGGCGAGGTCGTGCACTGGCTGGACGCCGACATGCTGCCGCACGCCGACGAGCTCGAGGCACAGATGCGCTGGCACCACCTGGTCTCCTACGCGGTGGTGCTGGGCACGAAGACCTTCGTCGACGTGGAGCCCGGGTTGCCCGGGACCGAGGCGGTGACCCGGGCGGTGCGCGAGGGAGACGTGGCGGCCCTCTTCGCTGGTCGCTGGACCGCTCCCCACCAGTGGGTCGACGAGCACATCGAGCGCACCGACGGGCTGACCCGCAACCCGACCGCCAGCTACCTGGTGCACGTCGGGGCCAGCGCCTCGGTGCGACGTGACCTCTACCTGGACAGCGGCGGGATGGACGACACCCTCAAGCTGGGTGAGGACATCGAGCTGGGGTACCGGCTCGCCCAGCAGGGCGCTGTGTTCGTCCCGGACGCGGACGCGCGCTCCTGGCACCTCGGGCGCACCACGTTGATGGACGCCCAAGAGCTCGTCAACGAGTACAACCGCCCCTTCGTCACCGATCGGGTCCCCGACCTGCGGCACTGGCGCACCCGAGGACGCTCCTACACCGTTCCCTGGGTCGAGGTGGTGGTCGACGCGACGGGCCAGCGGTTCGAGGACGTCCGGCACTCCGTCACCGGGTGCCTCACCGGCGCCGTCAGCGACGTCCGGGTGCTCGTGGTCGGGCCCTGGTCCCGCCTCACCGACGCCCGGCGGTCCCCGCTCGCGGACCCGGACCGTGACCTTCGCCTGGTGCACGCCGAGCTGGCCGGCGACCCACGGACCCGGTTCGTCGAGGAGGTGCCCGCCTCGTCGTTCCCGGCGACGTACCGGCTGCTGCTGCCGGCAGGGTGGAGTCCCGGCCCGGACACGGTTCGCCGGCTGGCGCGGGAGATGACCCGCAAGGACCGGGGTCTCGTGTCGCTGCTGCTGCCGGACGGCCAGGTGAGCCGGCTCGAGCGCACCTCGGCGTTCGCCCGGGCCGCGCGGATCACCACCGACAGTGCCCGGCTCGAGGACGTCGTCGACGCGGTGTCCAGGACGTGGTGGTACGACGGGATCGAGGAGGGCTGCACCCACGTCGCGTCGGCACCCCATCCGGTGGAGGCCGCGACCGGTTCGGCCACCGGCCAGGTGAAGGCCCCCCAGCGCACCCGCGGCCGCGGCGCCTCGCAGCGACAAGACGTGGTGCAGGCGGCCGGGCCGGAGGACCCAGCCGCCGGCCCCGGCCCGCGGCGGCCGAACGACGAGCCGCCCCCGCCCGCCTGGGACCGGCTGCGTCGCGCCCTCGTGCGTCGGCCGGGCCGGTGACGACCCCTCCCCCCGACACCGCCGACGGTCCGGGGGGCCCCGAGGACCGGCTGACCGTCGGGATCGGCGTCGGCGCCGCCGGCGTAGCCAGCACCGACCTGACGCTCGACCTCGGCGCCCACCACCCCTCGGCGCACGGCGTGCTACAGCTCCGGCTGACGCTGGCCGGGGACCGCGTCACCGGGTGCGAGCCCGTCGTGGGCTACCTGCACCGCGGCGTGGAGAAGCTGTTCGAGGTACGCGACTACCGGCAGATCATCGTGCTGGCCAACCGGCACGACTGGCTGTCCGCGTTCTCGTCGGAGCTCGGCGTGGTGATGGCCGTGGAGCGCATGCTGGGCCTGGAGGTCCCCCGTCGCGCGACCTGGACGCGGACCCTGCTGGCCGAGCTCAACCGGGTGCTCAGCGCGCTGATGTTCCTCGGCTCCTATCCTCGCGAGCTGGCCTCCCCGGCGCCGGTGGTCGAGGCGTTCCGGGAGCGGGAGCGTGTGCAGGGGGTCATGGAGGAGCTGTCCGGTGGACGGATGCACTACATGTTCAACCGGGTCGGGGGCCTCAAGGAGGACCTGCCGGAAGGCTGGCTGTCGCGCGCCCGCGAGGTGGTCTCCGGCGTCCGCCGGCAGCTGCCGCGGCTCGAGGACGAGATCTTCGGCAACGACGACTTCGCGGCCCGGACCCGGGGGGTCGGCGTGCTGGATCCCGCGCACGTCGACGCGTACGGCGTGAGCGGGCCCGTGGCACGTGCCTCCGGCGTGGACCTCGATCTTCGGCGCGACGAGCCGTACCTCGCCTACCACGAGCTCCTCGCCGACGGCGTGCTCCGGGTCTCGGTGCGGACGGAGGGCGACTGCTACGCCCGGTTCCGCGTGCTGCTGGACCAGGTGGAGGTCTCCCTGGCGCTGGCCGATGCGTGCATCGACCGGCTGCGTTCACTGGACGCAGGGCCGGTCAACGTCCGCTTGCCGAAGGTCCTCCGGCCGCCGGAGGGGTCGACGTACGTCTGGACGGAGAACCCCCTGGGCATCAACGGCTACTACCTCGTCTCGCGCGCCGAGCGGACGCCGTGGCGGATGAAGCTGCGCACCGCGTCCTTCAACAACGTGGCGGTGCTGCCGCAGGTGGTGCCCGGCTGCCGGGTGGCCGACCTGGTCGCCGTCCTCGGCTCGATGTTCTTCGTGGTGGGAGACATCGACAAGTGAAGGGGTTCGGTATTGTCACCCCCGCGCCCTCCGCGGAGGCAGCGCAGTCCGACTCGAGCTGCTCACCGCAGCCCACCCGAGCCGCCCCAGCTGACCCCGACTGCCGGAGACCCCATGCCGCCCGACCTCGCCTCTGCTGCGAGCGACAGTGACGTGCTCCTCGTCATCGTCACGGGCTCTGGCCGCAGCGGGACGAGCACCGTCTCGGGCACGCTGAAGATGCTGGGCACCTACGTCCCCCAGCCCGAGATCTCGCCGAACGAGGCCAACCCGCGAGGCTACTTCGAGCCGAAGTGGACCGTCGCGTACCACAAGAAGGTGCTGGCAGAGGCGGGTGTGAGGACCCTCGACGGCCGCCCTGAGGCACGCGAGCTGATGGCAGCCGTGACCGGCCGCGTGGACCTGCTCGACGAGCTGCGGGAGTGGTTCTCCGACCAGCTCGCCCAGCGCGGAGCCGCCGACCAAGTGGTGGTCAAGGACCCGCGCATCGTCTGGCTGCGGAGCATGTGGTCCTCGGTGGCCGAGGACCTGGGTGTGCAGACCCGGTGGCTCACCATGCTGCGGCACCCCGCTGAGGTGGTCGGCTCGCGGGACCGGCACTACCTGGCCGGGGCCGACGACGGTCGGCGGCTGGCCCGCGAGACCGCCAACCTGGCCGGCTGGGTCAACGTCGGGCTGACCAACGAGCGCGCCTCCCGTGGGGACCGCCGCGTCTTCGTGCACTACACCGACATGATCTCGGACTGGCGCGCCTCGATGACCGGCGCTGCCGACCGCCTCGGACTGCGCTACGACGCGGACCTGTCCTCCCGTGAGCACCACCCGGTCGACGACTTCATCGACGTCAGCCTGCGCCGGGTGCAGGTCACGCTGGACGACCTCGACGTGCCGGGCAACCTCCGCACCATCGCCGAGACCGTGTGGTCGGGGCTCGACGCGCTGGCCCGTGACCCCGACGACGAGGACGCGATGGCGCGGCTCGACCGTGCCCGGGAGGAGTACGACCAGCTCTTCGTGCACTCGGCGGCCCTGGTCCAGGACGCCACCGACTTCGCCGTCCAGGAGGCTCGCCGCAAGACCCGCCGCAACGTGACCCGCACCCTCACCGCCCAGGCCGCCCAAGCCGACGCGGCACCCCCTCCTCCGCGGCCGTTCCTGCGCCGCGCGGCCGGCCGGGCCCGGCGCGCGCTGCTGGAGCGTCGCGGATGACTGCAGCCGACCTGGTATCGGCTGCCCGGCGGAGGCTCGCGCTCGGCACCCGGCTGCGCGCGGCGGACGCTCGGCTGCTGGCCACCCGCTACGCCCGCTGGCGCACCTCGCCGGTGCGGCCGCGCACGGTCCTCTACGAGGCGTTCAGCGGCAACGGCGTGCTGGACAACCCCGAGGCGATCTTCCGCTACCTGCTGACCCAATCCGACCTGGCCGACCTCCGGCACACCTGGGTGCTCAACGACCTCGACGCGCACCCCGAGGTGGTGGCCGAGTTCGCGGACGACCCGCGGGTCGACTTCGTGGCGATCCGCTCGCCGGGGTACTTCAAGGCGCTCGCCACCTCGGCGTACCTCGTCAACAACGCGACGTTCCCGCAGGAGTTCGCCAAGCGCCCCGAGCAGGTCTACCTCAACACCTGGCACGGCGTCCCGCTCAAGCACATGGGCTTCGACATGCCGGAGGGCGGCCCGCTCTCGCGCAACATCGTGCGCAACTTCCTGAACGCGGACTACCTGCTGTCAGCGAACGACTACATGACCCGCACCATCTACCGGCACGCCTACCGGCTGCAGGGCATCTTCCGCGGGGCGGTGATCGAGGAGGGACAGCCGCGCACCGACCGGCAGGCGCAGGCGGTCCACGACCGTGAGGGGACGCTGCGCCTGCTCGCCGAGCGGGGGGTGCGCGTCGACGGGCGGCGCGTCGTGCTCTACGCCCCCACCTGGCGCGGCGACCGGTTCAGCGACCCCCACATCAACGCCGCCCAGCTGCTCACCACGGTCCGCGAGCTGCAGAAGGGCCTCGGGCCGGACCACGTCGTGCTGCTCAAGGTGCACCAGGTCGTCTACGAGATGGCGCAACGGCGGTTCGGCGAGCATCCGTTCCTGGTCCCCAACAGCATTCCCACCAACCTGGTGCTGGCCGCCGCCGACGCCCTGGTCACCGACTACTCCAGCATCTTCTTCGACTACGCGATCACCGGCCGCCCGGTCGTGCACTACGTACCGGACCTCTCGGACTACCGCAGCGGCCGCGGGCTCTACCTCGACGAGGCGCAGCTGCCGGGGCCCTTGTGCGAGACGGTCGAGCAGACCCTGCAGGCCGTGCGTCTCGGGCTGGCCGAGGGATCACCGGAGCGGGTCCGGTCACTCGCCGAGGCGTTCACGCCCCATGACGACGGCTCGGTCTGCGAACGGGTCGTCGACCTGGTGTTCCGCGGCCGCGACGAGGCGGACTACCGGGTGCACCGCGACTTCGGGACCGACAAGGAGAAGCTGCTGGTCTACCTGGGCAGCATGAAGTCCCAGGGCATCACCACCTCGGCGCTGAACCTGCTCCGCAACCTGGACTTCGACCGCTACGACGTCACCGCGTTCTACCCGTGGAGCCGCGGTCGGGACCGGGCGAAGAACATCTCGCTGGTCGACGACCGGGTGCGCGTGATCCCGCGGGCACCACTGTTCATCGGCTCCCCGCGCCGGGTGGCGGAGGAGACCCGCAACCTGATGGTCAACGGGCTGCCCGACCGGCTCACCGACCAGCACCGGAGGTTCTGGGCGGAGGAGTGGCAGCGGATGTTCGGCCACGCCCGTTTCGACCACCTCATCGACTTCAGCGGCTACGGCTGCTACACCCCGTTCCTCTACTCGGTCGCCGAGGCAGAGCACAAGTCGATCTGGCTGCACAACGACATGGACGCCGACATGCAGCGCGAGACCATCGGCGAGAAGCACCTCGAGGACCGGCTGCGCGCGGTCTTCTCGACCTACCGCTACTTCGACCACCTGGTGTCGGTGTCCCCCGCGCTCGACCGGGTCAACCGAGAGAAGCTGTCGGCGTACGCCCGGCCGGCGCAGTTCACCTACGCCGCCAACACGATCGACGGTGACCGGGTGCTGCGGATGGCCGGCTTCTCCGGCGGGCTCTCTCCGGACGAGGCGCGCGGCTCCGGGGACGTACGCCGGGCGGTCTCCGCGGCTCCCCCGGAGCGAGCCGCCTCCTTCGACACCGACAACCTCGCGGCCGCCGTCACCAGCCTGCTGCAGCACTACTCGCCGAGCGACGTGCTCCGCGAGACCCGCAGCCGGCTGCAGCTCGAACGGGCCCGGATAGAGACCGGGTCGAC
Source organism: Nocardioidaceae bacterium (assembly GCA_035634095.1). Taxonomy (GTDB): domain Bacteria; phylum Actinomycetota; class Actinomycetes; order Propionibacteriales; family Nocardioidaceae; genus Nocardioides_B. The sequence goes on from DASQDP010000140.1 coordinate 30,454, forward strand.
GATCTTCGTCTCCGTGGGCCGGCTGTCGCCGGAGAAGAACCACGCTCGCCTGATCAAGGCCTTCGCCAAGGTGCACGAGGACCACCCCGCGACCCGGCTGGTCATCCTCGGCGGCGGCAGGCTGGAGCAGGAGCTCGACGAGCTGGTGCTCAGCATGGGGCTGGAGTCGGTGGTGACACTGGCCGGTCAGGTGGACAACCCCTACGCGATCATGGCCGAGGCGCACTGCTTCGTGCTGTCCAGCGACTACGAGGGCCAGCCGATGGTGATCCTGGAGGCCCGGCTCCTCGGCCTGCCGGTGGTCACGACGGCGTTCTCGTCCGTCGGCGACTCCGTGCCGCCCGGCGCGGGCCTCGTGGTGCCGCAGACAGTGAAGGGGGTCGCCCAGGGCATGCGCCGGTTCCTCGCCGGTGAGGTGCCCTCCGCCACCCTGGACGCCGCGGCCTACAACCGGTCCGCGATGCAGCAGTTCGACCGTGCCGTGCACGGGCTCTCACCAGAGGTCGAGCAGGTGGTCGACGGCGCGAGCCGCTGACCTCCCGTCCTCCCACGGGCAGAACCGCGCCCGGAACCCGGCCCGGCGCCCCCCGCTGTCGTCCGGCGCGTGCAGTGCCGCGACCACCTCCGACGTGCTCCGGGTGAGCGGCCCCGGCGCCTCCCGCTCCAGGTCCAGGTAGAAGCCGCGCTCCACGTCGCGGTACTGCTCGAGGTCGGGGGTGAGCAGGATGATGGGGCGGTCGGTGAGGACGAAGTCGAACATCACCGAGGAGTAGTCGGTGACCAGGACATCGGCGGCCAGGTAGAGCTCCGCGATGTCGGGGTGTCGGGTCACGTCGTGCACCCGGGGATGGTCCGGGAACGCCTCCACCTCCCCGGTGCCGCTGTAGTGGCCGCGGACCAGCACCACCACGTCCGGGCACTCGGCGGTGACGCGCTCGGCGTCGAGGAGCAGCGGCTTGGACTGCTGCTGCCCGAGGTGGGTGCGCCACGTGGGCGCATAGAGCAGCACCTGGTCCGACGCCGTCACGCCGAGCCGGCGTCGTACCCGCTCCCGGACGGTCCCCGCCTCGGCCGACAGCAGCACGTCGTTGCGGGGGTACCCGGTCTCCCAGAACGTCCCGCCGAAGTGGAAGGCGCTGGCGAAGATCTCCGAGCAGTACGGGCTCGGCGAGAGCATCGCGTCCCACCGCGCGGCCTGCGCCTCGACCCGCCGTCGGTGCCGCCAGGTGGCGAGGTCCCCGGGGCCGCGGTCCTCCCCGATCCGCTTGAGCGGGGTGCCGTGCCAGGTCTGCAGGTGGATCTGCCCGGGCGGCTTCGCGAACCAGTACGGCGCGGAGGCGTTCGCCACGTAGGCGTGCGCGTTTCGCATCGTGTCGTACCACGCCGCTGTCCGGCGGTGCACCGCACGGGTGCCGTCCGGGACGACGACGGCCGGGTCGTCGACGACCCAGACCAGGTCCAGCCCGAGGTTGCGGGCGAGGAGCTCGCGGCCGATCGCGCCGGGGTTGTCGCCGACGCTGCGGCCCGCGAAGGTCTCCAGCAGCACGGTCCGGTCGTACGACGGCGCGCGGGACGCCGCCCCGGCCCGGGAGCGCAGCGTCTGCTGTGCGTACGCCCCGCGCTCACCGGCGCGCAGCGGTGGCCGGACCTGCAGGCCGAGGCCGGCGGTGAGCGTGACCCGCTGGCGGTCGTCGACGAGCTCGGGCGGGTCGTCGAGGAGCCCTGGTGCCCAGGCGCCTGTCACGGCGGTGCCGTTCCGGTTCGAGACGTTCAGCTGGTAGCGGCCCTGCGGGAGCCGCGTTCGCTGCCCGAACGCCGACGCGGTCAGGGACACCTCGCCCGTGAACCGGCCCTGGGTGACCACCAGCTCGGCCTGTGGGCCGGCGCCGCGCCTGCCGGCCACCGCCACCGCCACCGGGAAGGCGTCGGTACCGCCCCCCACGGACAGCACGCCGGCCGCCAGCGAGACGGAGTCCACCTGGCACGGCGGGCGGGGGCCGGCCGCGGGGTCCCCGACCTGGTGGTGCGTCGTGGTGCCGCCCGCCCGCACCTCGACGGTCCGGCTCCCCGACCCGGCGACCAGAGGCACGTCGGCGTACGCGCTCCACCCCGCGGAGGTGCGGTCCTCCCAGGCGCGACCCGCCCACTCGTTGGTGCGGGGGTCGGTGCGCCGCTCCACGGGCAGGGGCACCGGTGCGGCTCCGGGGACGAGCAGCGACACCCTAGGCAGGGGTGCTTCGTCGACGTACTCGGTGAAGCTCGCGCCGCGCAGCACCAGGCGGTCGCCATCGGGCACCCAGCGCTCCGCCGCCCAGCACCGCGGCCGGCGGTCGGCGTCGCGGATGGCACGCCAGGCGTCCGGCACCTCCAGGGACAGGCCTTCGGGGACCGGCGCCAGGCCCTCGTGCGCCCGCAGGCCGTGCGGGTTGTCGGCGAGCACGTCTTGGAGCAGCGCCTGGTCCAGCCAGGATCCGTGCCCGGCGACGTAGGCACCCAGGCGGGCGGCGACCGGCACCGCGGCCAGCTCCAGTCCGTCCAGGAGGCGGGCGCTCCCTGCCCGGAGGGCGGCGACGTACGGCTCGCCCCCGCCGACGGCGTCCGCGTGCAGCGGGGGCAGCAGGTGGGTCGCGGCGAGCTCGCGCCAGCCGGGCGGTGCCAGGTCGAGCGCCTCGTCGAGACGGCCGAGACGGGCGGTGAGGTGGTCGGCACGGAACCGCGCCTGCTCGGCGACGGGCAGCGTCGTGTCCCGAGGAGGCGACTCGCACACCACCCGGGGGACGACGTCGAACGACGCTGCCGCGAGGTAGGCCGCCAGCACGGCGGCGCAGCCTGCCCCCCCGGAGCCGGCCGACCAGTCACCGGCCGCGGGCTCCGTGCTCGCGCCCACGCGGAGCCCGGCCGAGTGCCAGAAGTCCCGACGGAACATCTTGTTGGTCAGGGCGAGGTCGACGAGCGCCGCGGGGCAGGTGGCCGCCGTCGCACGGCGCCGGGGAGCGGCGAAGAGCTCCGCCGCCCAGGTGCGGGGCAGCGGCGTCCTGTGGTCGCCGACGGCGAGGTCGGACCCGCTGTCCTCCAGGGCCGCCGCCATCGCCGCCCAAGCGCCCGGAGGGATGGCGTCGTCGGGGTCATGGAACACCAGGTAGTCCCCGGTCGCGGCCAGCACCACGTCGTCCACGGTGGCCGCCCGGACCACCGGAACCCCGCCGCGGTCCGGCTCGGCTCGACCGTGTGCGTCGTCGGCGCCGACCAGGCACAGCTCCACGGCTGCCCCGCCCCCGCGGACGTTCGCGACGAGGCGGTCCACTCGGCCCGTGTGCGGGCGGACCACGACAGAGACGGTCCGCCGCCGAGCCGGCCGGACGGCCAGCCGGCGCGCTGCCCGCACGAGCCGCCTCACCGGCATCGCGGCTCCCCCTGACCGACGGGCACGGGTCAGGGGCCTTCCTCGGTCGAGGCGGGGACCGGCACGTCCTTGTGCCAGGACTCCGTGACGTAGCTGGTGGCCCACCCCATCGAGAGGTACAGGCCGTCGGCGCCCGTCGGTGAGTCGGCGTCCACCTCCAGCCCGACCCGGTCCCGACCGGAGGCTGCCGCGTCGGCGATGACCGTGCGCAGCAGCGACTTCGCCACACCGCGCCCGCGGGCGCTGCCCAGGACGCCGAGGTACTCCACGTAGCTGCCGTCGGGCTGCCCCGCCGTACCGTCGATGACCGAGCCGACCAACGTACCCGCCGGGGTGGGAACGCCGTCCTCGACCAGCTCGGCGATCCACCAGTGGTCCCAACGGTGGCCGGGGTCCTCCCGCAGCCGGGAGACGAACTCGTCGAAGGTCTCCTCGTGGCTGTTGAAGTGGTCCGCGAACGCCGCCTCGAGGACGTCGTGGACGGTGCGCAGGTCCTCCTCGTCGGGCAGTCCGGTGCCCTGCCGGCGAACCCGACGGATCCTGACCGACCTGCGGGTCGCCGGGTCCAGATCCGCCTCGTCCGGCGTCACCGGCCGGGTCATCTGCCACCAGGTGCGCACCTGGGTGAAGCCGGCCCGCTCCAGCCAGCGGTGCTGCCGGTCGTCGTCCGCGAAAGCCCCGGCATCCACCTGCTGGGAGGGAAGCCCGCGGGCCGCGCCGACCCGCGCCGCGGCTGCGTCCCCCCACCCGAGCAGGGTGGCGGCGGCCGAGTCGGCGGCGGCCTCGTCGAGCCTCCGGTCCACCGTGAGGTCCAGCACCAGCCGTCCCGCCGCGCGGTCGTGCGCGCTCGCCCACCCGCGCACCGCGCCGTGCGGGTCACGCACCACCAGGTGCTCGCGGGGCGCGGCGCCCGGACCGGACAGCTGTGCCCGGACCTGCTCCGCCGAGGCGCTCGCCCACCCCCGGGCACGCTCCTCGTGCCGGCGCAGCAGCTCGGTGAGCCCGGGGACGTCCGCCTCGCCGGGCAGATCGGTCGACCAGCCGTCGGGGAGCGCCGCCGCGCCGGGGGGCGGGCCTGGCGGTGACTGGCTCCCGATCGTGGTCACGGGCACCAGTCTTCCGTATCCCGACATGGGCAACGCCCCCAGCCGGCGCCGGGCTCAGGCCCGGCCACCGGGCCGACTCACCCGGCACGCCCGCTCCAGCAGCAGGGCGCCGACCACCAGCAGCACGGCGGCACCCCCAGCCAGCAACGAGTGCAGGACCCGCTCGCGGGCCAGCGTCACATCGGTGCGACCCAGCCAGCTCAGCGCGTACCCGAAGTAGCCGCCGGCCACCAGCGACCCCGCCAGCGCGGAGGCCTTGGCCAGGAGCAGCCGGTTCACGGCGTGGTGCGGCTCGAGCCGTCCCTGGCGCCGGTGCAGCATCCGGTACGTCGACCACGCGACCGCTCCGAGGACCGCCGCAACGAACAGCAGGACCACCACGGGCAGCCAGGTCACGGTCGGCGGGGTGCCGGTGGTGCGCAGGCTGACCGCCCGGACCAGCCAGCCGAGCACCAGCCCGCCCAGGGCGAAGCCGGTGACGGCCCCGGGGCTGGTCGTGCTCAGGCGGCCGGCCGGCTCGGGTGGCTCGTCCGGATCCTCCGGACCCAGGCGGGGATCACGGCTCAACGACGGCCCCTCGAGGCGCTCACGCGACGCCGAGGCTGAGGTCGTCGCGCCGTCGTACGCCCTGGTCCCCGGTCCCCTCCAGCAGGTCGACGACCCGGCCGGCGTCCAGCAGCTCGGCGTCCGGCTCCAGGTCGCGCCACGGCGTGAGCACGAACGACCGCTCGTGGGCCTTCGGATGCGGCAGCACGAGGTGCTCGTCGGTCGAGCGCCGGTCCCCGACCACGATCAGGTCGACGTCGAGGGTGCGCGGAGCGCCACGATCACCGGTCCGCTCGCGGCCGAAGGCGTCCTCGATGGCAAGCGCGCGGTCCAGCAGCGTCCGCGCCGGCAGCGTGGTGTCGAGCAGCACCACGGCGTTCAGGAACTCCTGCGACCCCTCCGGTGCGTCGACCGGGTCGGTCTCGTAGACCGGGGAGATCCCGGTGAGCCACACCTCCGGGGTGTCGGCCAGCGCGTCCACAGCCCCCTGGAGGTTCGCGAGCCGCTCACCGAGGTTCGACCCGATCGCCAGCACGCACCGGCGGATCGGGTGCATCTCGCCGGTCAGGGTGTCGGCGTCCACGATGTGCGGGTTCGGCGTCTCAGTCACGGTCGGCTCCGGTGCTGGTCGGGGGGATCGAGCGCGAGCGGGTGATGGTCAGGGTCACATCGGCGAAGGTCGCCGCGATGGGGGCGCCCGGCTTGTGCACGGTGACCTCTGCCCGCTGGACCCGCGGGTCCTCCAGGCAGACCCCCACCAGCCGCTGCGCCAGGGTCTCGATCAGGTCGACGGGGTCCGACTCGATCGCATTCTTGACCCTGGCCACGAGGGTCCCGTAGTCGACGGTGTCCCGCAAGTCGTCGGACGCCGCGGCCGGCCGGGTGTCCAGCTCGAGCGTGAGGTCGACGAGGAAGCTCTGCCCCTCCCGGCGCTCCATGGCGAGCACCCCATGGTGCCCCCACGCCTCGATGCCCAGCACGGTGAGGCGGTCGAGCCGCGGTGACCCCCCGGTCGGCGGCTCACCCGTCGTCATGGTCCACCGCCGTGACCACGGGAGAGGAGTGGTGGATCCACAGCCTCCAGCCCGCCGCTGTCTCCACGAACACGTTCGTGGCGACGGCCATCCCGCCCCCGAACGCCTCCACCCCCCTGCGTTCGTCCCCGGTCAGCACGTTCTCGGTGCAGGTCACCGAGGCGGTCCCGTCCCGAAGGCTCACCTCGACGTCGGTGAGGAAGTACTGGATGTACGGCGTCGAGGCCATCACCAGCGCCCAGGAGCGGTTGATCGGTCCCGTGCCCCGCACCGGCAGCGCTCCCGGGTGCACGCACACGGTGTCCGGGGCCTGGAGCCAGAGGTCCTGCATCGTGTCCAGGTCACCGCTCTCGATCGCCTCGTAGAAGACGCCGTTGAGCGCCTCCACGGCGCGACGGTCCGCGGCCGGTCCCACCGCCGACGGCTCAGACACGGGCGGTCGCCGAGAGGTCCCCGCCGACGGCCCACCGTACGGCGACCCGCACCGCGTCCAGGGTGGGACGCACCGCGTGCGTGCGGATGCACCAGGCTCCGGCAGCGGCCGCCAGGGCTGAGGTCGCGGTGGTGGCGTCGTCACGCTCGGCGACCGGCCGCGGCTGCCCGGCCGCGTCGGCGAGCACCGCGCCGAGAAACCGCTTGCGGCTGGTGGCGATGAGCACCGGGAGCCCCAGCTCGTGCAGCCGTTCCATCCCGGCGAGCACCTCCCAGCTCTGCTCAGCGCTCTTGGCGAAGCCGATTCCTGGGTCCACCGCGATCCGCCCCGGCTCGATGCCGGCACCGAGAGCCGCCCGCACCTGCCGCTGCAGCTCGCTGCGGACGTCGTCCACCACGTCGTCGTACGCGGTGTGCCGGTCCATCTCGTCGGAGTGAGCCCGCCAGTGCATGAGGACGTACGGCGTCCGCAGACGCGCCACCAGGGGCAGCATGTCCTCGTCCGCACGCCCGCCCGAGACGTCGTTCACCAGGACTGCACCTGCGGCGACCGCCTGCTGGGCGACCGAGGCCCGCATGGTGTCCACGGAGACCAGGACCCCTTCGGCAGCGAGTGCCTCGATGACGGGAACGACCCGGTCGGTCTCCTCCTGGACCCCCGGCCGGACGGCGCCCGGGCGGGTCGACTCTCCCCCGACGTCCACGAGGTCGGCGCCCTCCCCGACCAGTCGGCGGCCACGCTCCACCGCCCGCCTCGGGTCCAGGTAGCGGCCCCCGTCGGAGAAGGAGTCCGGGGTGACGTTCAGGACGCCCATCACCAGGGCACGACCGGGGCGCGGCAGGCCCTCGACGTAGCACGGAGGGCTGCGGAACATGCCGCGAGACTACCCGTCCGCGCATCCCGGGCCCGGGCCGCTAGCATCGGCCCGGATACCCCCCACTTGATGTCCGGAGACAACCATGAGCAAACAGGTCGAGTTGGCCGTCGAGCTGTCGTCGAGCTTCGCGCACCGCGTGAAGGACGACATCCACGTCGTTCTCCAGCTCGCCGACGAGCGTGCGGTCGCGAACGCCTCCCTGCAGCTGCAGGCCGGCAAGAAGGTGGTGAGGGTGCCGGCGACCCCCGCCGCGACGGGAGGTCGCGGCGACCGCGGAGGCCCGGTGCTCGAGGTCTACGTGCCTGCGGCCGACCTGCGGCCAGGGGTGTGGCGGCTGGGGCTGGTGGGCAGCGACGACGGCGTGACGGCCTTGAGGGCTCGGCTGCTGAACAGTCGTCGGCAACCCATCGCACTGTTGCCCGGGCCGGTCCCGCGCACGCTGATGGCTCCCCCTCAGCGGCGCCCCGCCGCGGCCGCTGCGCCGGACGGGAGGGCCCGCGCCTACGCGACGGCGTCACGGCTCGCCAATCGAGGCCTGGCCCTGTTGCCCGAGCAGCGGGCGACGAGGTACCGCGCTGTCCTCAAGAAGGCGGGCCGCCGGCTCCTCGGGTAGCCGTGGGCCGGTCGGCCCACGCGGTGGGACCTCAGCCCACCGGGACGGTCGCCTCGGCGATCAGGCCGGCGCCCGCCAGCAGTGACCGGATCTCGGGCCGGGCCCGGTCGTCGGGCGCCGTGCGGAGCGACCTGACGGTGTCCCAGATCGGAGCGGTCACCACCGCGGCCGGGCTCACGGCCCGGGTCCGGTTCAGCGTCTCGGTCGGCACCTCCTGCGGGTCGGGCACCACGAAGTCCGCGACCAGTCCGTCGTAGGCGTCGGTGAGCGCGGTGGAGCGCGAGTCCGGTGTCATCAGGATCACCGTGCCCGTGGGACGGGTGTCCACCTCGAGGCAGACGAGGTCGGGCCGCAGCTCATGGAAGGCCTTGACGATCTTGTAGACGTCCCCCGCCCAGGCGCCATGGGCGGAGGACCCCCGCCTGGTACGCCCGGCCTCCTGGATGTTGCGCGGCAGCATGTCGTCCAGCACGATGACGCTGCCCGCGTGGCAGTAGCGCTCCACGTTCATGACGTCGCGCAGGGCGTACTCCGACAGGTGCATGCCGTCGATGAAAGCGAGGTCGATGCGCGGCTCGTCGAAGTGCGCGAGGGGGTGTCGCCGAGCGAAGAACTCGTCGCTCGTGGCGCGCACCAGGTGCAGGTCGCACAGGATCTCGTTCTCCACGGCGTAGAACGGGTCCACGGCGATCGTCTTGGCCCGCGACAGGGCGAGGCTGGCGCCCTTGTTGACCCCGATCTCGAAGTAGGTGCGCGGCTGCAGCAGGGTGTGCAGGTGCTTCAGCAGTTCATGGCGTAGCACGGTCGGCCTCTCGATAGCGCGGCAGTACGGAGATCTGGGGAGTGTTCGCCCACGACGACGCGACAGTACCAACAGCCGTCGGCTGCGGACCCCAGCGGCTCAGCGGCTGCCGGACATGATGAGGCTCATCGCCTCGGCCCGGGTGGCGGCCTTGTGCATGGTGCCCCGGACGGCGGACGTGACCGTCTTCGAGCCCGGCTTGCGGATCCCGCGCATGGTCATGCACAGGTGCTCCGCCTCGATCACCACGATCGCCCCGCTCGCGTCCAGGATCTCCATCAGCGAGTCGGCCACCTGGGTGGTGAGCCGTTCCTGCACCTGCGGCCGCTTCGCGTAGACATCGACCAGCCGGGCCAGCTTGGACAGCCCGGTGATGCGGCCGTCGGGGTGGGGGATGTAGCCCACGTGCGCCACCCCGGTGAAGGGCACCAGGTGGTGCTCGCACATCGACCACAGCTCGATGTCGCGGACCAGGATCATCTCGGAGTGACCCGCGTCGAAGGTGGTAGTGAGCACGTCCTCGGCGCTCAGGTGCATCCCCGAGAAGAGCTCGGCGTAGGCCCGTGCCACCCGCGCAGGGGTCTGCACCAGTCCCTCGCGGTCCGGGTCCTCCCCGACGGCGATCAGCAGCTCACGCACGGCCGCCTCGGCGCGGGCGTGGTCGAACGCCGGGACGGTCGCGCGGGGCTCCTGACTGATGGGGTCGACGACCACGTCAGTCGTCGCTGGAGCGCACGATCGGGTCGCCGTGCACGTCGCCACCGCTGCCGGGGGGAGTCAGCACGACCGCCGTCTGCGGCTCGGGCACGTGGCCGTTCGCCTGCCCGTTGGACGCGGACTTGGGCACGGGCACCGGCGGGATGGTGGAGGGCTCGCGGGTCGGCGACCCGGTCCACGCGGGACGGGCAGGTCGCCGGCGGAGCGGCTCGAACACCCGCGCGATCTCCGCCTTGTCCAGGGTCTCCTTCTCCAGCAGCGCGACCACCAGCGAGTCGAGCACGTCGCGGTTCTCGACGAGGATGTCGAAGGCCTCCTGGTGGGCGTTGGCCAGCAGCTGCTTGGTCTCCGCGTCCACCACTGCGGCGACGTCCTCGGAGTAGTTGCGCTGGTGGCCGAGGTCGCGGCCCAGGAACGGCTCGGAGCTGTTCTCGCCGAGCTTGATCGCGCCGAGGCGCTCGGTCATGCCGTACTCGGTCACCATGGCCCGCGCCACCGACGTGGCCTTGTCGATGTCGTTGCCGGCGCCGGTGGTCGGGTCGTGGAACACCATCTCCTCCGCGGCCCGGCCGCCGAGCATGTAGGCCAGCTTGTCCAGCAGCTCCGAGCGGGTCTGGGAGTACTTGTCCTCGTCGGGCAGCACCATCGTGTAGCCCAGCGCCCGCCCGCGGGGCAGGATCGTCACCTTGTGCACCGGGTCGGTGCCCGGGAGCGCGGCGGCGACGAGGGCGTGACCGCCCTCGTGGTAGGCGGTGATCAGCTTCTCCTGCTCACTCATCAGCCGGCTGCTGCGCTGCGGCCCGGCGATCACCCGGTCGATGGCCTCGTCGAGCACCTCGTTGTCGATCATCTTGAGGTTCTTGCGCGCGGTCAGCAGCGCGGCCTCGTTGAGCACGTTGGCGAGGTCGGCACCGGTGAAGCCCGGCGTACGACGGGCCACGCTCATCAGGTCCACGCCAGAGGCCATCGGCTTGCCCCGGGAGTGCACCTGCAGGATCTGGTGACGGCCGGCGAGGTCCGGGGCGTCCACGCCGATCTGCCGGTCGAAGCGGCCCGGGCGCAGAAGCGCCGGATCGAGGATGTCGGGACGGTTCGTCGCGGCGATGAGGATCACACCGCCGCGGACGTCGAAGCCGTCCATCTCCACGAGCAGCTGGTTCAGCGTCTGCTCCCGCTCGTCGTGGCCGCCGCCCATCCCGGCGCCACGGTGCCTGCCCACGGCGTCGATCTCGTCGATGAAGACGATGGCAGGGGCGTTCTCCTTGGCCTGCTCGAAGAGGTCGCGCACCCGGGAGGCGCCCACGCCGACGAACATCTCGACGAAGTCGGAGCCCGAGATCGAGTAGAACGGCACCCCGGCCACGCCGGCGACCGCGCGGGCAAGCAGTGTCTTCCCGGTGCCGGGAGGGCCGTAGAGCAGCACACCCTTGGGGATCTTGGCGCCGACGGCCTGGAACTTGGCCGGCTCCTGGAGGAACTCCTTGATCTCGCCGAGCTCCTGGATGGCCTCCTGGGCGCCGGCCACGTCCGCGAACGTGGTCTTCGGCATGTCCTTGCTGATCAGCTTCGCCTTGGACTTGGCGAACTGCATGACGCGTCCGCCCCCGCCCTGCATGTTGTTCATCAGGAACAGGAAGATCAGGACGATGAAGATGATCGGCAGGAAGGTGAGCAGGAGGTTCCCGAGGAAGCTCGGCTTGGCCACCTTGACGTTGTAGTCCTCGATCGACTCGTTCTGCACCCCCGCCTGCGCGGCCCGGACCAGGCCGCGCTGCTGCCCGAGCACCCAGGACGCGGTCACCTTGTCGCCGTTGTCGAGCTCTGCCTGGATCACCTGGTCCCGGTCCACGAAGGTCAGCTTCTTGACCTCACCCTCGGTGATGTGGGTGCTCATCGTGGAGGTCTCGATCTCCTTGTAGCCGCCGTTGGGCGCCAGGAACTGCAGCGCGAGCAGCACTCCCACCACCGCGATGACGATCCAGACCCACGGACCGCGGAAGATTCGCTTAACGTCCATTGTCCGGGGCGGGGGCCCCGACCTCCTGCCAGCTCAGACCTACGACATATCGACGGTACACGCGGAATACAACGAAGGGGACCACGTCCACGGTTCCCCAGTGTCTCGCGCAGCGCCTCGCCAGCCGACCCAGGGGGCGCTGCGGGCCGCCCTCCGGCGCGGCGGACCTCAGGTCCTGCTTCTCTGGTTCGTTACCATTCGGCTGTGCAGTCGACACCTCAGCTGGGCCTGCGTGCGAGCCGGCTCGCGCGCGGGGCCCGCCGTCGGCTCGGCATGCAGCGGGCCCGCCCGCAGGCGTCGCCTGTGGCACCGGCCAGGCGACGCAAGCCCCCCCGCACCGCGATCCTGGTGGTCAACGGCTTCGACCGGACCGGACGCTGGGGCGACTTCAACACCGAGGAGGCGCGCGAGTTTCCCTGGATCGACCTCTGCCTCCGACAGATCGAGCGGCACTCGCGCGGCTCGTCGTACGAGGTCCTGGTGTGGGACAACAGCTGGATGCCCGAGCACAAGGAGATCATCGAGCGGTTCCCCAGGACGCGCCGGTTCGAGCCCCGCAGGATCGGCGCGGGCGTACGGCACGGGCCAGCGCTCGACCGGCTCCTGCTGCGGGTCCGGCCCGGCACCGAGTTCGTGATCACCCTGGACACCGACTCGTTTCCGATCCGCGACGGCTGGATCGAGAACCTCACCGGTCGGCTCTCCCGCGACGTGCTGCTGGCCGGAGTGTGGCGCGACGAGCTGCTCCCCAGGAAGCCGGCGTTCGTGCACCCCTCCTGCCTGGCCATCCGCCGAAGCACTCTGCGCGAGCTGGCGGCTCCCATGGCCATCGGCAAGAGCTCCGACGTAGCGCACAACGTCACCCTCGCAGTGGAGAAGGCGGGCGGGAGGGTGAGCAGGCTGCGGCGCAGCAACGCCTACAACGCGCACTACCTGATGGGGGCCGTCTACGGCGACCTGATCTACCACCAGGGCGCCGGAAGCCGAGCAGCCCGGTTCAAGCCCTTGCCCAACTCCGACCGCGGCGAGTCGGTTCGGCTCGCGCTGCGCGATGCCGCCTTCCGTGACCTCGACGTCCTCGTCGACGCTCTCGCCGGCAACGTGCACCCCTCGGCGGTGCCCAGGCTCACCGAGCCGCTGAGAACCGGACCGGTCCCCTCGACGGCCTGACTGACCCGGCTCGCGGGCACCCGGGCTCGGAACGTCGAGCCTGGGCGGATCGACTAGGTGTACACGTGCGGCGCCAGCGTGCCGATGCAGCGCAGGTTGCGGTAGCGCTCGGCGTAGTCGAGCCCGTAGCCGACCACGAACTCGTTGGGGATGTCGTACCCGACGTAGGCCACGTCCACCGACATCTGCAGTGCCTCCGGCTTGCGGAGCAGGGTGCAGATCTCCACCGACGCGGGGCGCCGTGACGTCAGGTTGGACACCAGCCAGGACAACGTCAACCCGGTGTCGATGATGTCCTCGACCACGAGCACGTGCCGGCCGGTGACGTCGGTGTCCAGGTCCTTCAGGATGCGCACGACCCCGGAGGACTTGGTGCCTGACCCGTAGGAGGAGATCGCCATCCAGTCCATCTCGACGTGCCGCCGAAAGTGTCTGGCCAGGTCCGCCATCACCATCACCGCGCCGCGCAGCACGCCGACCAGGAGGATGTCCTCGCCTGCGTAGTCCCTCTCGATGTCGGCCGAGAGCTCGGCCAGGCGGGCTTGGATCTGGTCCTCGGTGAAGAGGACGTTGACGAGGTCGCCCTCGACGTCGGCTTCGTCCATGGACCTCAGCCTGGCACAGCGGTCCTGCGGAACCTCAGCAGGTTCCCCTCGCGGTACGCCGTGACGTGACCCGGCAGCTGCACCTGCTTGCTGACATGGTCGCCGGCCGTCCCCTCCGTCAGGGCCTCGACCGCGCTGACATGCACCCGGAACAGCTCCGACGGGGGGCAGCCCGCGTCCAGAAGAAGCAGGCGGACCACCCGGGAGGAGACTCCGCCCAGCATCGACTCGAGGCGGGCGGTGGGGTAGCCGCCGTCCACCTGTGGCAGGTCCCGGTACGCGCGCTCGGCGATCTCGTCGAGCGTCCAGGAGTCCGTGCGCAACAGGTCGGCGGTGCGGGCGAGCGCCGCCGCCACCCCGGGTCCGAGCTCCTCCTCGAGCACGGGCAGCACCCGCTGCCGGACCCGCGAGCGGGTGAACCGCGGGTCGTGGTTGTGCGGGTCGTCCCACCACTCGATGTCGTCGGCTCGGCAGGCGGCCTCCGTCTGGGTGCGGGTCACCTCCAGCAGCGGGCGCACGAAGCAGTCGAAACCCCTGCGCATCCCCGCCAGCGACCTGCCCCCGGACCCACGGGTCAGTCCGAGCAGCACGGTCTCGGCCTGGTCGTCCAGGGTGTGCCCGAGCAGCACGTTCGCGGGGACGTGGAACCCCGCAGCCTCGCCGAACCGCTGTGCCACCTGCTCCAGCACGGCGTACCTCGCCTGGCGCGCGGCGGCCTCCGGTCCCTGCCTGCGCGACTCGACGCGCACCCGGACCGCGACGGTCTCGTCGGCGCCCAGCCCCGCCATCTGTGTGACCACCCGCTCGGCGTGCTCGGCGGACCCGTCCTGCAGGCCGTGGTCGACGGTCACCCCGACCACCCGCACGTCGGCCCGCCGCCCCTCGTGCACGGCGGCGGCCAGCAGCGCGAGGGAGTCGGCGCCGCCGGAGCACGCGACCAGGACGACCTGGCCGTGGCCGGGCAGGCAGGGCCGGACGGCACGCCGTACAGCAGCGACAGCGGGGTCTAGCGACATTCCGTCCGGGGTCAGCCGTGGACGCGGCGCACCCACGCGGCCGGGTCGCCGATCTCCACCTTGGAGGGCAGGTTGGCCGGCTCGGACCAGACCGCGTTGAAGTCGTCCATGCCCACCTTGTTCACGACGCCGCGGACGAAGGCCGCCCCGTCGCGGTACTGCGCCATCTTGGCCTCCAGCCCGAGCAGCCGGCGCAGCACCCGGTCCAGGGGCCCGGCGCCCTTGCG
>DASQDP010000141.1:0-9798 GCA_035634095.1 Nocardioidaceae bacterium
CGCGGTGCCCTTGTCGGCCGCCACGACGAGATACGCGTCGTCCCCGTCATGGCGCACCACGCGCGGGGGCGGGACGACCTCGCCGGCCGCCAGGTTGTCCGTCACGTCGAGCAGGCCGCGGATGAATGCCGAGTAGCAGGCAACCACCTCCCTCTGCAGCGCGGCCCGGTCCCCGGGCGGGTTCTTGACCACGAAGCCGCCCTTCGCCCCGACCGGAACGATCACGGCGTTCTTCACCGTCTGCGCCTTCATCAGTCCGAGCACCTCGGTCCGGAAGTCCTCCGGCCGGTCGGACCAGCGCAGGCCGCCGCGGGCGACCGACCCGCCGCGCAGATGGACGCCCTCGACCCGCGGCGAGTAGACGAAGATCTCGAACACCGGCCGCGGGAGGGGCAGGTCGGGGATCTGCCCCGAGGCGAGCTTGAGCGAGAGCCACGGCTTGGCCGCACCGTCCGGCCCGACCTGGAAGTAGTTGGTCCGCAGCGTCGCCTCCACGATCCGGAGCAGGGTGCGCAGGACCCGGTCCTCGTTGAGGCTGGTGACGGCGTCGAGTCTGCCCTGGAGGTCGTGGACGACGTGCTTGGCGTCCAGCTCCCGATCCACCGCGTGCTCGGGATCCAGCCGGACCCGGAAGAGCTCGAACAGCCCGCGCGCCAGGCCGGGATTGTCGGCGAGGGTCGCCACGGTGTAGTCGAGGGCGAAGGTGGCGCCGACCTGCCTCAGGTACTTCGCGTAGGCCCGCACGACCGCCACCTCGCGCCCCCGCAGCCCGGCGCGGAGTACCAGCCGGTTGAGCCCGTCGTTCTCCAGGTCACCACGCCAGACCATGGCGAAGGCCTCCTGGAAGCGCTCCCGCATCCCGTCGGTGTCGAGGCCGGTGAGCTCGTCGAGGCGCAGCCCGAAGTCGTAGATCCAGACCGGTTCGGCGCCGGCCGGTCGCACCGCGTAGGGACGTTCGTCGACGACGGAGACGCCCATGTTCTCGAGCAGCGGCAAGACGTCGGAGAGGGTGACGGACTGGCCGTGACGGAACAGCTTGAACCGCAGGCTGCCGGGCGGGGCCTCCAACGGCCGGTACAGGTGCATCGCGAGATCGTCGCCGCCGCCGAGACCCTCCATCCGCCCGATGTCGACGACGGCCGCGGCGGCGGAGGTGTCTTGCTGGTAGGCCGCGGGGAACGCGTCGGCGTAGCGGTCGTGCAGGTCGACCCCGCGTTCCTCACCGAGCTGGTCGACCAGCGCGTCGTACAGGTCGTCGGTCCACGAGCGCATGGCCGCGACGAGCCGGGCCTCGATCTCGTCGACGTCGTAGTCCGGGACGGCACCGGGCTCGGTGTGGACGGTGATGTGCAGCCGGGCCAGGACTGATTCGCTCACCTGCGTGGCGTACTGGGTGCTCACGCCGTGGAAGGCGGTCCGCAGGATGCCCTCGATACGGGTGCGCAGGGCCGTGGTCAGCCGGTCGCGCGGCAGGTACACCAGGCAGGACATGAACCTGCCGAACACATCACGTCGCACGAGGAGGCGCAGCCGCTGGCGGTCCTGGATGTCGAGGATCGTCGTGGCCGCCTCGTACAGCTGTTCGGCGTCGATCTGGAACAGCTCCTCGCGGGGGTAGCCCTCGAGGATGTCCCGGAGCATCCGCCCGTCGTAGCTGTCAGGGCGGAAGCCGGCCCGGTCGAGCACCGCCTGTACCTTGCGGCGGAGGACCGGGATCTCCTGCGGCGACTGCCGGTAGGCCGCGCTCGCCATGAGGCCGAGGAACCGACGTTCACCCACGGCGTCGCCCTTGGGGCTCAGCCGCTTGACGCCGACGTAGTCCAGGTAGTTCGGCCGGTGGACGGTCGACCGGGAGTTCGCCTTCGTGAGGTTGAGCAACCCCGGCTCGCGCGCCCTCTGCCGCACCTCCGGCGGCAGCTTCGCGAAGCTGTGCGAGACCGGCCGGCTCCGGCTGTCGCGCAACAGCCCCAGCCCCGTCCCCCGGACGGCGCACAACGTGTCCTCGCCGCCCCCCGTGCCCAGTTCGTACTCGCGGTACCCGAGGAATGTGAAGTGGTCGTCGGCGAGCCACCGCAGCAGTGCTGCTGCCTCGTTCCGGTCCTCCTCGTCGAGGGTCGCCGCTTCGACGTCCAACGCGTCGGCGATGGCAAGCGCTCGCTCCCGCATCACCGACCAGTCCTCGACCGCGGCACGCACGTCGCCGAGGACGCGGAGGACGTCATGGCCCAGCTCGTCCAACACCGCGGCGTCGGTCTGCCGGTCGACCTCCAGGTGGACGAACGACTCGGTCAGCATCCCCGACGTCGGGTCGTGCCGGTCGAAGATGTCGACGAGCCGTCCTGTGTCGCGACGTACCGAGACGACCGGGTGCACAGTGAGATGCAGTCCGAGGCCGTGCCGGATGACCTCCGTCGTCACCGAGTCGACGAGGAACGGCATGTCGTCGGTCACGATGTCGACGACTGTGTGCGGCGAACCAAAGCCGTGCTCCTCGAAGTCCGGGGAGTACACCCTCACCGCAGGCACACCTGGCGGTCGGTCGGACGCGAGGGTCAGGTGCGACATCGCGGCGCCGTACAGGTCGTGCATGCGCCGAGCTGCGAGGTCGCCGCGAGCTATGCGCCCGTAGTACTGCCCGATGAACGTCAGGAACAGCCGCTGCTGCTCCGGGGGCAGCCGATCCTTGGCGTACCTACCGATCTCGTCGATGATGTCGGTCCGGTCGCGGGACGGGATGGTGGGCACGGCAACCCCCTTCGGCCACGCCACAGCGTGCTCTCCTCGGAGGCACGCGCCAAGGACCGTGGGGCCGCTGACCTCGGCCGGCGTGCAGGTCGACGTCTCGTCGGCGCAGGGCGAGTGCCTCACCGCGGCGCATCCCGGTGGCCGCCAGCAGTCGCCAGCCCATGGCGAGGTCCGGGTCCTGGGCGTCAGCCCAGCGCAGGAAGCGGGTGCGCTCTGAAGCGGTCCACGCCTGCATCTCCGGAGGGCGGGCCTCAGACGGGCTCGGGGCGGTGCCCGATCGGTCGGGTTGACCGCCAGCCGTCCCTGCTTGACCGCATCGCTCAATGCCGCCCGCAGGATGGTGACACGTAGCGCACGGTCCGCGCGGAGAGACCACCCGTCCCGTCGGCCCGTCCGGTGGCCTCCGGCTTCCGCATCCAGGCGTCCACCATCGGGCCGGTGAGACGGGCGACCGGCTGTGCGCCGAGGTAGGGATCGATGTGCAGCCGGATGTTCTTCCGGTAGGAGGTCAGCGTGGCTGGGCTCAACCGCTGTCCCTGCACCCACTCCGCGAGGTACGCGTCCAGGCGCTGCTTCGACGGCTCGACCCACTCCCCAGCTCGCTCTTGCGGATCTGCGGGCGCCGGACGTGCGGCCGTACGGGTTGTTCGAGACCTGCACAACGTGTGCGCCGGTGTGCCGCTCCCCCGCCGGCCACCGCCAGGTCGACGCCGCCGAGCTCCCGCAGCGCCGTCGCCGCAGGCACTGCCCACATCGTCTGGGGCCGGGCATCGAGCCGGCTCGCCCACCGCTGCCCGAAGGGGGCAGTCGTCTCCCGTTCAGGTGCCGTCTGCGTGTCCATCGCGACCGCCTTTCGTCGTCGTCTCCGGCGAAGCACGGTGTCCGTCGCGCGGTCAGCGCGGCCGGACGTCGACGTCCCCACTGCTCACGGACACCTCCACCGAACGGGGCGAGCCGGGGTCAGTGGGGACGTCGATGCGCGCGTCGCCCGAGCTGCTGGTCGCCTGGACCCGGTACGGGTTGCCGGCCGACGGCAGCTGCACGGTCACGGACCCGCTGCTGGCCGACACGGCAACGTCGGTCGGCGCGGCGGAGAAGTCCATCCGGACGCTGCCCGACGACACATCCGCGCTGACCCGGCCGCTACACAGCTCGGTGGCACTGACCTCGCCGGCGCTGGACCGGATCTCCAACGGCCCGTCGACGTCGACGATCGTGGTCCGCCCGCTGGACACGGTGGTCCGCAGCGACCGGGCCTCGATCCCGCGCACCTCGAGGTCGCCCGAGCTGGCTGACAGCTCGACGTCGTGGCCTGCCGGAACGGCGATGTCGTACCGGACGTCGCACCCGCCCCCGAGGAAGCCCGGGCAGTCCGCCTCGATCACCGCGCGGGCGCCGTCCGTGCGCTCCTCGATCTGCGGCGCCCGCCACCCGTGACGGACGGTGCGCTGCACCCGGATCTCCGAACCATCAGTCGAGGTCAGGCGCACTGAACCGGTGCCGACCTCGACGTGCAACCGGGTCGTTCCCGGACCCATGCTGAAGGAGCGCTGCTCGGTCGTCGTGGGTCCCACCCGGTCGAGCAGCCACAGCGCGACGAGCGCGAGCATGACGAGCGCCACCAGACCGCCGACACCACTGCGACGGGTGCCGCGACGGGTGCGAGGCCGGGGGGACGGCCGGTCGGTGGTGGTCGTCATGGTGCTCACCTCGTCGGACAGCCGGGACGGCGACACCGCCGACCCTGGACCTCGGCACAGGAACTCGAATCCGGGACCTCCCTAGTCCTGCGCGATCCGGGCGAGCTCGGTCCGGCCGCCGACGCCGAGCTTGGTGAAGACCTTGTGCAGGTGGAACTCCACGGTTTTCCGGGACAGGAACAGCCGGGTGGCGATCTCGGGGTTCGACGCACCGCCCGCGGCCAGCCGAGCGATCTCCAGCTCCTGCGGCGTGAGCCGGTCCCACTCCGTGGCCGCACGGCGGCCCAAGGTCTCCCCCGTGGCGCGGAGCTCCGCGCGCGCCCGTTCCGCCCACGGCAGCGCGCCCGCCCGGTCGAAGGCCTCCGCGGCCGCCCGCAGCGCGAGCCGCGCGTCCACCCGGCGACGCAACCGCCGGAGCGTCTCACCGTAGGCCAGCCGGGTGCGCGCCTCGTCGAGCGGCCGGGTGGCCGCCTCGTGCGAGTCCAGCGCCTCCTCGAAGTTGGCCAGGTCCCCTCCGGCAAGTTGCGCGGCGCCCCGGTGGGCGAGCGCGATCCCCCAGGGCGTCCCGGCCCGTCGGGCCCAGCCCCCGAACCGCTGCAGCGCGTCGCGCCCGTCCTCGGGACGGCCGGCCCGCGCCGCGGCCTCGACCAGGTCGGGGGTCGCCCAGAGCGCCACTGCCGCATGACTCAGTCCTCGCCCGGTCACCACAGGACCCAGTCTCGCGAGCGCCTGGTCCGGGCGACCGAGACCGAGCTCGAGCAACCCGAGCGCCCAGCCGGCGCCGGCCCGGACGGCGCCCAGTCGACGCGCTTCGGCCTCCTCCACGGCGCCCACGGCGTGCCGTCGGCAGGTCTCCTCGTCTCCCCGCCAGGCGGCAATCAGGGCAAGCACGACGTCGGCCGTGGCCGACTGCTGGCCGAGCTCGCGGGCGAGCCGCACGCCCTCCTGACAGGTTCGCTCGGCGTCGCCGAGCAGCCCCGACTGGGCGTAGGAGAAGGCGAGCCGGTTGAGCGTCGTGGCCAGAAGCCCAAGGGCCCCGGTGCGGCGGAGGACCGCCTCCGCTCCCAGGTAGCAGCGCCGGGCGGCCACCTCGTCACCGAGGAGCAGCCCCGCCTGCCCGGCCCGCAGCAGCACCAGGGGGTCCTCGGCCCGCCGGGCGGCACTCGTCACCCGGCGCAGCCGGGCGGCGCCGGCCGTCCAGTCCCCGGCCGCGACCTCCGCCGTCCCCAACAGCAGGTCCACGACCGGCCCGTCCTCGCCGGCGTCCCCAGGCACCACCTGCTGGACCAGGCGGCCGAGCTCGACAGCCCGTTGGCCGCCGGCGAGCGAGGCCGCCTCGCCGGCGAGCGCGAGTCGGGCTAGGGCGGACGACCGGTCCGGAGCTTCCAGCGCCGCGGCGACGAGGAGCGGATAGGCGGTCTCCGGCGATCCGCCGCTCAGCTCGATGAGGCCGCGCAGGCCAGACAGTCCTGCGCGCTGCTCGGGCGCCCGGAGGAAGGGTTCCGCGTCGTCCAGCAACTGCACCGCGCGCGTCGGGTGACCGGCGTTCCAGCTCGCCTCGGCCGCAGCCACCAGCCGCAGGCCGCGGAGGTCGGACCGCCCGGTCAGCGTCGCAGATCGGGAGAGAGCCGCCGCGGCGGCGGCGGGACCGGACCGGGTGCGCGCCCGTTCAGCCGACGCCTCCAGGAGACCGGCGACGGCGTCGTCGGGGCTCACCGCTCCGGCCGCGAGGTGCCAGGCCCGGCGGTCGACGTCCTCCGCGCCATCGAGGACGGCCGCCAGGCAGTGGTGCGCCGCCCGGCGGTCGGTGAAGCCGGCGTCCTGGTACACCGCCGACCGCACCAGAGGATGCCGGAACTCCACCCGTTCGCCGATGATCCGGACGAGGCCGCTGGCCTCCGCGGGACCGAGCGCGGCCAGCTCGAGGCCCTCCGCCGCGGCCGCACGGCTGACCACGCCGAGCCGGCCGGTGTCGTCGGCGGCCGCCCAGAGCAGGAGCCGGCGGGTGATCTCCGGCAGCCGCGCCGCCAGCGCCGCGAACACTCGCTCGACGCCGCCCCCGACGGGCAGCGGGTCGGGCAACGGCTCCAGCCCGGCCAACTGCGCCGCGCTCATCACGCCGGGCACCTCGACGAGCGCCAGCGGGTTCCCGCCGGTGCCGGCGACCAGCCGCCGGCGGACGTCCTCGGTCGCCGTGGGTGCCCGCTCGGCGATCAAGGCGGCCGCGGCCTCCGGGTCGAGGCCATCGAGCACCAGCTCCGGCAGGCCCGCGGCGACGAACGCATCCCGGCCGGTGGCGCGGGTGGCGAGGATCAGTCCGGCACCTTCGGCCTCGAGCCGCCGGGCCGCGAAGACCAGCGCCTCCACCGAGGCCGAATCCGCCCACTGCGCGTCGTCCACCAGGCACACCGCCCCGGAGTCCGCCGCGACCTCGCCGAGCAGCGACAGCAGGCCGACGCCGACGAGGAACCGGTCGCTGCCGCGCCCCGGCCCCAGGCCGAGCGCCCCGCGCAGGGCATCGGCCTGCACGGGGGGCAGCGTGTCGAGCCGGTCGGTCACGGGGGTGAGCAGCTGCTGCAGCACCGCGAACGGCAGTTCCAGCTCGGACTCCACGCCGGCCGCCCGCAGGCAACGAGCAGACCCCGCTCGCTCCGCCGCCCACGAGAGCAGCGCGGACTTTCCGACCCCGGGGTCGCCGCGGACCACGAGCACCTGGCTGCGCGATGCCCGCGCATCCGCGAGCACGCCGTCGAGGCGGATGCGCTCCGACCGGCGGCCGAGCAGCACTCGGTCAGGTTAGTCCCGCATGACTGGGGAGGTCATCGATGCGATCGCGGTTCCGCGCCCGCCAGCCTGGCCATCGGCACACATCCGACGCCGACGAGGGGAGCCGGCCATGTCGAACCACACCGCCGAAGAGCCCTGGGCCCGACAGCACGACGAGCCGAAGGGGATCGCCGTCATCGGAGGCGGCCCGGCCGGGCTGGTGGCGGCCATCGCGCTCGCTCGGCGCGGGATCGCCACCACGGTCTTCGAGCGGGACGCGCACCCGGAGCTGGCCCCGCGCTTCAACCCGGACCGCTCGTACACCATCGACATCACCGGGCACGGCCTGCGGGCCCTGCGACACATCGACGCCACCGGACACTTCGACGACCGGCTGCTCCCGTTCCGGGGCATCCAGTACGGGGGCCGGGTGGTCGAGGACTGGCCGGGCCCGGGATGGACCGGCGCCCGTGGCGACATCCTCCGGGCGCTCGCCGCGGTGATCAGCGACCGCCACAAGGACGCGGTCCACGTGGAGTACGGCTGCCGTGTGAGCGAGGTCGACGTGCTGACCGGAGCCGTGTCGTACACGCCGCCGGGCGGGGAACCGATGACCCGGCAGTTCGACCTCGTCGTCGGCGCGGACGGAGCCGGCTCCGTGGTCCGCGACGCCATGCAGCGGCGCGTTCCCGGATTCACCGTGGCACGGAAGTCGCGGCCCAACTACCTCACGATGATCGCGCTCGACCGGCTCGTCGACCAGCTCGACGAAACCTACCTCCAGGCGCTGGCGACCCGGCCATTCTGCGTCGCCGGCGCGATCCCCGGCGACGACGAGTCCGACAGGCCGCGCTGGTTCTGCGGGATCGGCACCCGCCGGCCGCTCTCGTTCTCCTCGGCCGCGGCGGCCCGGGCCTACCTGCAGCAGCACTGTCCGCGCGTGCTCGACCTCGCCAGTGACGCAGCGGTCGCGGCGTTCGCCGACCGGACCTGCTACCACATCGGCCAGAAACTCACGTGTTCCCGGCTGGACGGCGGGCGAGCCGTGCTGCTGGGTGACGCAGCCGGCCCCTTCCCACCCATCGGCCAGGGTGTCAACGCCGCCATGGAGGCGGCCGTCGCATTGGACAGGTGCATCGGCACTGCCGAACCTAGCGCCACCGGCCTGTCCGGGGCGGCGCAGAGCTACACCGCGGCGTGGAAACCGGAGCTGGACGCGATCTCCTGGATCAGCGAGAAGATGCTCTTCGAGAACCGGCTGCACACCCTGCGGGCCAACCTGACCATGCGCTGGGGCATCAACCCCATCGGCCGCGCCAAGAGCGAGGACATCCCGTGGTCCCGAGTGCAGGCGGACGCACGTCGCTGGGGACCGCTGTGGTGGTGACCGCGACCGGCGGCTCCGACGGGCGCGCTTCGTGTAGAGCGTCGGATGTCCCGCGCGTCGGCACGACCCCGTGCCGACGAGGGGCAGGGTGTCCGTGCCCCGATGCCGGCTATGTGAGCCTGGGCGTTCCTTCGGTCGTCGACCGGAGTGTGTGGTCGATCTGCAGCGCGAGCTGATGCCGAGCTTGGCGAAGACACTGCGCAGATGGGCGTCGATCGTGCGTGGTGACAGGAACAGATGTGCAGCGATCTGCTTGTTGGAGAACCCCGGCGACGACGAACTGGGAGGTCCGCAACTCCTGCGAGGTCAACTGATCCACAGCGCTAGGCCCGCGCCTGCGGGCGGTCTCGCCGATGGCCCGCAGCTCGAAACGTGCCCGCTCGGACCACGGGTCGGCCTGGAGTTGCTCGAAACCGCTGATCGCCGCGCGCAGATGGTGGCGCGCGTCCACCCGTCGGCGCTCCTGACGCAGATGCTCGCCGAAGAGGAGGTGGATGCGGGCGCTGTCGAAGGGCCGATCAATACCGTCGAGTGCGAGCGCCTGCGCGAAAGGCCTCCGTGACTTCCGATCCGGCACTGACCAGCGCCTGGCAGGTCGCCACCCGCGCCCCCACCCACGCGACGCCGGTCTGCCGCACCCACGACTCGAACCACGACCGGCGGTGGCGTGGCCTACGGAAGCTGGTCGGCGGCCAGCCGGTCCAACCCGGCCAGGCACATCTCCAGTAGTCCGGCCACGACCTCGTCGATGATCGTCTCCATCTCCGCGTACGGGGGGTGGAAGCTCGCCGCCACGTCGTCGGGGCGTTCGCGCCCGAACTCGATGGTGTACGGGTAGATCACCGGGCGCACCGGGTCGAGGATGTGCCGGGCGAAGGTCCAGTCGTCAGACGTGCCGGAGGTGCCGTAGAGCTGCGCGCCCTGTTGGACGGTGTAGCGGCGGCCGTTGACGGACGCGACGGCGTCGCGCACCCGCTCGCCGATCTCGATCAGGTGCCGGCGGTGGGCGGGGTCGAGGTACTCGCCGTAGCGGCGGGCATCTGGGTGCCCGTTCTGGGCGAGCAGGCCGCGCCGGCGGTCGAAGGCGGGGTTGCCGAAGTTCTGCGCGGGCTCGGTGGACTGGTTGTCGTCGTCGCCCCACGGATAGAGGACCAGCTCCGAGAAGCTGTGCACGTCGACGAGGAAGCGGGTGGTGGGATA
>DASQDP010000142.1:0-4041 GCA_035634095.1 Nocardioidaceae bacterium
CGACGAGACGTGCGCGGCGCTGCACGGGCGGGCGATCAACATCCACCACTCGTTCCTGCCGGGCTTCAAGGGCGCCAAGCCCTACCACCAGGCCTTCGACCGCGGCGTCAAGCTCGTCGGGGCGACCGCCCACTACGTCACCCCCGACCTGGACGAGGGCCCGATCATCGAGCAGGAGGTCATCCGCATCGACCACACCTACGACCCCCGTGCGCTGGCCACCGTCGGCCAGGACGCCGAGGCGCTGGCGCTGTCGCGGGCCGTGCGCTGGCACAGCGAGCGGCGGGTGCTCCTCAACGGTCACAGCACCGTCGTCTTCCGCTGAACCAGGCGTCGTCGAGCCGATGTCCACCGAGACGGTGGAGTCCGTGGTGCCCGTCGGTGCTGCGCCGTCCCGGGCCGCGCTCGACCGCGTCCGCCGGTACCTGTACGAGGAGCTCGGGCCGCAACGGGGTCCGGCGGGCGTGGGGCTCACGCGCGCCCGGGCCCTCTTCGGGGCTCTGGGGGACCCGCAGGACCGCTTCCCCGCCGTGCACGTGGCGGGCACCGCGGGGAAGGGGTCGGTGAGCGCCTTCGTGGCGAGCCTGCTCCGGGCGCACGGGTTCCGGGTCGGTACCCATCTGTCGCCGCACGTCTACTGCCTCCTCGAGCGGTTCCAGGTGGACGGAGGGCCGGCGCCAGCCGAGCTCGTCGAGGCAGCGCTGACCTCGATCCGGCCGGCAGTCGAGGCGGTGGAGCGGGCCGGGCACGGTCGGCCGTCCTTCTTCGAGGTCACCAATGCCATCGCCTTCAGCTTGTTCGCCGATCGGGTGGACTACGGGGTCATCGAGACGGGGCTCGGGGGACTGCTCGACTCCACCAACACGATCTCCCGGGCGGACAAGCTCGCGGTGATCACACCGATCGGCCTGGACCACCAGGACGTCCTCGGGGCCACGGTGCACGAGATCGCGGCCCAGAAGGCCGGCGTCCTGCCGTTCGGCGGTCGCGCGGTCGCGGCTCGCCAACGGAGCGCCGAGGTGGAGGACGTGCTGAGTGCAGAGGCGGTCCGCCGAGGCTGCGATCTTCGATGGGTGGATCTGGGCCCCCCGGCGGTGCGGGCCTCGACCGGGCCGGGCGGCACCGAACTGCAGCTACGGGGCCAACCGTCCCTGTCCCTGGGGATGACTGGGCGGCACCAGGCCGGCAATGCCCATCTCGCGCTGCGTGCCGTCGAGGCGACAGCTGCGCGGGACGGGTGGTCCCTGGATGCGGATGCCATCTGGCTGGGGATGCGGAGCGCGACGCTGCCCGGTCGGTTCGAACGCCGTGTGATCGCCGGCCGGACCGCGGTCCTCGATGGCGCACACAACCCGATGAAGCTCGCAGCCCTGGTGGCGACCCTGCACGACGTCCATCCCGGGGTCCGTTTCCCGTGGGTTCTCGCGTTCGCGAGAGACAAGGATCTGGAAGGCGCCATGCGGGTCATCGCACCGGCCGCCACCAGCGTCGTGGCCACCGAGTTCCGCACCGGCGGTGGTGACCACCCCGCCGGGTCGTCCATCCCGGCCGAGCGCGTCGCCGCAGCGGCGACGGCGTCGGGCATCCCGGCCGACGTTGACCGGAGTCCCTCGAGCGCGGCGCGCCTTGCCGCACAACGGACTGCGGCGGCGGTGCCGGTCGTGGTGAGCGGCTCGTTCCACCTGCTCGCCGCCATGCATCCGGGAACGACGCCACGGTGAGTGGCGGCGGCCGGCTCGGGGCGCCGTGGGCTCGTTTCGACGACCTCCGCGCCGGGACCGCCGTCCGGTGCCCGCCGCCGCGCCGGGTGCTGGTCGCCGAGCGACCCGAGGAGGTCCTCGACGTCCTGACCGAGGTCGAGCGGGCCACCGACGCCGGGCAGTGGGCCTTCGGATACGTCGCCTACGAGGCCGCGGCCGGACTGGACCCACGGCTCGCCGTGCACGCGTCCACGCCCCTGGGCATGCCGCTGGTCTGGTTCGGGCTGTGCGACGAGCCGGTTCCCGTGCCCCCGCTGGTGGCGGCTGGGCCGACCGACGTCGGCTCGGCCGCGACCGCCCGCTGGCATCCCACGTGGACGCCGACCGGGCACGCGCAGGACGTCAGGGAGATCCGGGAACGCATCACCGCCGGGGACACGTTCCAGTGCAACCTGACCGTGCGGATGTCCGGTCGCGTGTCCGGGGACCCCTTCCTCCTGTACCGGGACCTGGCGCTGGGCCAGCGGGGGGCCTACAACGCCTATCTCGACCTCGGCCGTTTCGCCGTTGCCAGTGCCAGCCCCGAGTTGTTCTTCGAGCGCCGCGGCGACGCGGTGCTGCTCCGTCCCATGAAGGGGACAGCGCGGCGAGGACGGGATCAGGACGAGGACCGGCGCCTGGCCCACCGGCTGCGCTCCAGCACCAAGGAGCGAGCGGAGAACGTCATGATCGTCGATCTCATGCGCAACGACATCGGCCGTGTCGCGGAGGTCGGCAGCGTGGACGTGCCCGCGCTGTTCACGGTCGAGCGTTACGAGACCGTGCTCCAGCTCACCTCCGACGTCACGGCTCGCCTCCGACCTGGAACCGGCCTGGTGGAGCTGTTCTCGGCGCTCTTCCCCTGCGGCTCGGTCACGGGGGCGCCCAAGGCGAGTTCCATGGAGATCATCCGGTCCCTGGAACGCGACCCCCGCGGCGTCTACTGCGGAGCCATCGGCTTGGTGGGGCCACCGGACGCGCCGGTTCGGGCTCGCTTCAACGTGGCCATCCGGACCGCTGTGGTGGACACGTCCTCGGGGGAGGCCGTGTACGGCACCGGAGGCGGCATCACCTGGGGGTCGGAGGCGTCAGCCGAGCACGCCGAGGTCCTCGCCAAGGCCGCGGTCCTGGCTGCGCGGCCTCGTGAGTTCGAGCTGCTGGAGACCATGCGCCACGACCCGCAGCGCGGCCTGCGCAACCGGGACCGGCACCTGCAGCGGCTGGCGACCTCGGCCGAGCACCTGGGGTTCCGGTTCGACCTGTCGACGGCGCAACGCGAGTTGGACGCGCGGCTGGCAGAGGAGCCGGCGGCACGCGTCCGGATCCGGCTCCGCCGCACCGGGGCTCTCGGCGTCGACGTGGAGGCGCTGCTCCCACCCCTCACCGGCCCGGTGTTGCTGGCACTCGACGACGATCCGGTCGACCCTCAGGAGACCTGGCTCTACCACAAGACGAGCATGCGTGAGCCGTACGACCGGCGCCGCGAGCGGCGCCCCGACGTCGACGACGTGATCATGGTCAACACGAGAGGAGAGCTGACCGAAGCGAGCCGGGCCACCCTGGCCCTCGAGCTCGACGGGCAGTGGTGGACGCCGTCACTGGGATCCGGGTGCCTCCCCGGCGTCGAGCGCGCGCGCTTGCTCGAGGCGGGCCGGCTGCAGGAGCGGGTGCTCCACGTGGCCGACCTCGAGCGGGCGGAGGGGTTCGCGGTACTCAGTTCGCTGCGGGGATGGCGTGCCGCAGAACTGAGCACCGCTCGTCGATCCAGTGCTGTGCGAGAGACGCGACAGTCTGTCGACGGTCTCTCGCGGGCCGGCCGCCGTTGACCCCCGCTCTCGGATCGCGGCCGCCTGGTCACGGGCCTCCTGTGCGGTCTCGCCGTAGACGGTGTGACGACGCGCTCATCGGCCTGGACGCCGGGGCCGTCGACCGACGTCGCTACCACCGGTGCGCTGGTCCGCGTGCCGGTCGCCGCGGTCGGCTCGCCTTGATCCAGCCGACTGCGCCAGACGGGCAGCCCGGTCGCCGCCGTCCAGGCGTTGCTGATGACCGGGCGATACTCACGACCGATCCGGCTGCTCCGCCGTGCACGCGACCGAAGGTGCTGACATGACTCCTGATCCGCCCGGTGACTGCGATTGCCTGGACGCCGGTGGCTCGGACCGTGGTGCCCGTTGACCGATCCCCTCCCGACAGCACACCAGGACCGCGATGCCGACGTGGTGGTCCCGGTCTTCTTCCTGTCCGACAGCACGGGGATCAGCGCCGAGACCATGGGCAACGCGCTGCTCATCCAGTTCCC
>DASQDP010000143.1:0-2632 GCA_035634095.1 Nocardioidaceae bacterium
AGGGGTACGCCGAGCCGACGGCGAGTGAGCATCGCAGGGAGCGCCAGCGACCGAGGAGCGGAGCGAGCGCGGAGGCGAGCAGTCACAGAGCGACCGATGAGCGGAACGAGCCCGGAGTCGAGCGGAGGGCATCGTGAGCAACGACGGGGGCGAGGTCGTACCGGGTCGTGAGGAGGCCGGCTACGACGCGGCGACGGCGCCGAGCGGTGGGTTCCGCAAGGGCTCCTTCGGCGTCAGCGGCAGCGGTGACACCTCCGGCTTCGGCGGCCTGGTCCGGGTCGAGCCCGGCGGCGCGGTGGCGCTGCACTCGACCGAGCGGCCCTACGGCGGGTACTTCGACGAGGTCACCGACGCGCTGGTGGAGGCCGTCGGGCAGCAGACCTACGACGCCGCGGTGCAGCGCGTGCTGGTCGACCGCGGCGAGATCAACTACTTCGTCGCCCGCGAGCACCTGCTGACCCTCGTGCAGGCGCTGCGCGACGACGAGGCGCTGCGCTTCGAGCTGTGCAGCAGCGTCTCCGGCGTCGACTACCTCGACAGCGGCGGCCCGGCGGCCGAGCCCGGCCGGCCCCGGCTGCACGTCGTCTACCACCTCACGTCGATGACCTACCGGCGCCGGATCCGGCTCGAGGTGGCGGTCACCGCCGAGGACCCGCACGTCCCCTCGGTCACCGCGGTCTACCCGACGGCGGACTGGCAGGAGCGGGAGACGTGGGACATGTTCGGCGTCGTCTTCGACGGCCACCCGGCGCTGACCCGGGTCCTCATGCCCGACGACTGGGACGGCCACCCCCAGCGCAAGGACTACCCGCTCGGCGGGGTCCCGGTCGAGTACCACGACGCCACCATCCCGCCGCCGGACACCCGGCGGAGCTACCGGTGAGCGCCCAGAGGAGGAGGGGCTGACCATGAGCACCACGTACGACCCCTATGCCGGCTCCCGCGAGACCACCGAGGGCCGCGTCTACACCGTCACCGGCGGCGACTGGGACCAGACGCTGGGCACCGAGGCGCTCGGCGAGGAGCGGCTCGTCGTCAACATGGGCCCGCAGCACCCCTCCACGCACGGCGTGCTGCGACTGGTCCTCGACCTCGAGGGCGAGACGGTCACCAAGGCGCGGGTGGTCGTCGGCTACCTGCACACCGGGATCGAGAAGAACACCGAGTACCGCAACTGGACGCAGGGCACGACGTTCGTCACGCGGATGGACTACCTGTCCCCGCTGTACAACGAGGCCGGCTACTGCATGGCCGTCGAGAAGCTGCTCGGCGTCGAGGTGCCGCAGCGCGCGCGGACGATCCGCGTGCTGGTCATGGAGCTCAACCGGATCGCCTCGCACCTGGTCGCGCTGGCCACCTTCGGCATGGAGATGGGCGCGCTCACCGGGATGACCAACGGCTTCCGCGAGCGGGAGCTGGTCCTCGACCTGCTCGAGGAGATCACCGGGCTGCGGATGAACCACGCCTACATCCGCCCCGGTGGCCTGGCGCAGGACCTCCCCCCGGGCGCGGTCGAGCACATCCGCGAGTTCCTCCAGGTCATGCCGGCCCGGGTGGCCGACTTCCACAAGCTGCTCACCGGCCAGCCGATCTGGCAGGCCCGCCTCAAGGACGCCGGCTACCTCGACGTCACCGGCTGCGTGGCGCTCGGCGTCACCGGGCCGGTGCTGCGCGCGGCCGGGCTGCCGTGGGACCTGCGCAAGGTCGAGCCCTACCTGGGCTACGAGACCTACGACTTCGAGGTGCCCACCGCCGACACCTGCGACGCGTGGGGCCGCTACCTGGTGCGGATGGCCGAGGTGAACGAGTCGCTGAAGATCGTCGAGCAGGCGCTGGACCGGCTGGAGCCGGGCCCGGTGATGGTCGAGGACAAGAAGATCGCCTGGCCCGCTCAGCTCTCGCTCGGGCCCGACGGCATGGGCAACTCCCTCGACCACGTGAAGCACATCATGGGGCAGTCGATGGAGGCCCTGATCCACCACTTCAAGCTGGTCACCGAGGGCTTCCGGGTGCCGGCCGGCCAGGTCTACGTGCCCATCGAGTCGCCCCGCGGCGAGCTCGGCTACCACGTGGTCAGCGACGGCGGCACCAGACCGTGGCGGGTGCACGTGCGCGACCCCAGCTTCGTCAACCTGCAGGCGACGGCGGCGATGAGCGAGGGCGGCATGATCGCCGACGTCATCGCGGCGATCGCCTCGCTCGACCCCGTCATGGGTGGGTGCGACCGATGAGTGCTCTTCCCGGGTCGGCCGAGGGGACGGCGGTGACCGGGCTGGACTCCAGCCGGGTCGAGCCGGCGCCCGCGGACCTGCCGCCGCTGACCGAGCAGACCGTCCTGGAGGCGCGGGAGATCATCGCCCGCTACCCAGTGGCCCGCTCGGCCCTCCTGCCGATGCTGCACCTGGTCCAGTCGGTGCAGGGCTACGTGTCGCCGGAGGGCGTCGCGTTCTGCGCCGCCCAGCTCGGCCTCACCAAGGCCGAGGTCGGCGCGGTCGCGACCTTCTACACGATGTACAAGCGCCGTCCCACCGGCCGGCACCTGGTCAGCGTCTGCACGAACACGCTGTGCAACGTCCTCGGCGGCCAGCGGATCATGGACGCGCTGTCCACCGACCTCGGCGTGCACCACGAC
>DASQDP010000144.1:0-31772 GCA_035634095.1 Nocardioidaceae bacterium
ATGCGCCAGCTCCTCGAGAGCGGCGTCCACTTCGGGCACCAGACCCGTCGCTGGAACCCCAAGATGAAGCGCTTCATCATGACCGAGCGCAACGGCATCTACATCATCGACCTGCAGCAGTCGCTGGCCTACATCGACCGCAGCTACGCCTTCGTCAAGGACACGGTCGCCAAGGGCGGCACGGTGATGTTCGTGGGCACCAAGAAGCAGGCGCAGGAGGCGATCGCCGAGCAGGCGACCCGCGTCGGCATGCCCTACGTCAACCAGCGGTGGCTGGGTGGCATGCTCACCAACTTCCAGACCGTGCACCAGCGGATCAACCGCCTCAAGGAGCTCGACGAGGTGGACTTCGACGACGTCGCGGGCAGCAGCCGCACCAAGAAGGAGCTGCTGCAGATGAAGCGGGAGCGCGACAAGCTCAACAAGACGCTGGGCGGGATCCGGGAGATGACCCGCACGCCGTCGGCGGTGTGGATCGTGGACACCAACAAGGAGCACCTCGCCGTCGAGGAGGCTCGCAAGCTGCACATTCCGATCATCGGTATCCTGGACTCCAACTGCGACCCGGACCAGGTCGACTTCCCCATCCCTGGCAACGACGACGCGATCCGCGCAGTCGGCCTGCTGACCCGCGTGGTCGCCGATGCTGTGGCCGATGGGCTGATCGCCCGGTCGGGCGTCCGGACCAGCGACGGTGACGGTGCGGTCGGGGCCGAGGAGCCGCTGGCCGAGTGGGAGCGCGAGCTGCTCGGTGGCGACGCCGGCGACGCAGCGGTCGCCGCGACCGGCGGCGACGGCGACTCGGCGGCACTGGCCTCCGAGGCGACGGGGGCCGCTTCCGAGGGCGCCGCGACAGAGCAGCCGGCTGCTGAGGAGGCACCTGCGGTGAGCGCCGTCGATGCCCCCGCCGAGGCTCCGGTGACCCCTGCGGTCACCGCCGGCGACGAGTCCGTGGAGGTCCCGGTCAGCCCGGCCGCCACCGACGACTCGTCCGCGGAGTCGTCCGTCTCGGCCGTGGACGCTCCCGGCGAGGTCCCAACCGAGGGCGACGCCCCGGCCTGACCCGGCGACGGGTGCGGCGCGGGCCACCGGCCCACCCGACGGCCCATCCACACGCGAACACCACCCACTGCAGCAGAGGGAGTGCACACCATGGCGAACATCACCGCCTCCGACGTCAAGAAGCTCCGCGACCTCACCGGCGCGGGAATGATGGACAGCAAGAAGGCCCTCACCGAGACCGACGGTGACGTCGAGAGGGCCATCGAGGTGCTCCGGGTCAAGGGGGCGGCCAAGGCCCAGCAGCGCGGCGCCGAGCGCAGCGCGTCGAACGGGCTGGTCGCCACGTCGGGTGCGGCCCTCGTCGAGCTGAACTGCGAGACCGACTTCGTGGCGAAGAGCGACGAGTTCGTCGCCACCGCCCAGAGCATCGCCGACGTCGCCGCCACGGCCAAGCCGGCCGACGTGGAGGCGCTGAACGCCCTGCCGCTCGGCGACTCCACCGTCGGGGAGACGGTCGCGGGCCTCGCCGTGCGGATCGGCGAGAAGATCGAGGTGGGCCGGGTTGCCGTCTTCGACGGTCCGGTGGTCACCTACATGCACCGCCGCGCGTCCGACCTGCCGCCGTCGGTGGGCGTGCTGGTGGAGTACACAGCGGAGGGGGACGCCACCGAGGCTGCCCGCGGTGCGGCGATGCAGATCGCGGCCATGCGCCCGCAGTTCGTCACCCGCGACGAGGTGCCCGCGGAGGTGGTGGCCAAGGAGCGCGAGATCGCCGAGGCGACGGCTCGTGAGGAGGGCAAGCCCGAGCAGGCGCTGCCCAAGATCGTCGAGGGCCGCCTCAACGGCTACTACAAGCAGGTCGCGCTCCTCGACCAGCCCTCGGTGCAGGACTCCAAGAGGAGCGTCAAGGCGGTCCTGGACGCAGCGGGCGTCAGCGTCACCCGCTTCGCCCGCTTCGAGATCGGCGCCTAGCTCACCCAGCACGGGCCGCTTGGACGTACACGTGTCACTGCCTCGCACCGCCGAGACGCGGAGCGCCGCTGTCCCCATCTGCCACGTGCACGTCGGGCTGGCCCTGTCCCGGCCTCCTCGAGGGGGAGTCGCCATCATCTAGGGTGGGGACGCTGGGGCCACCACCGAAAGGACAGACCGTGACGGCGTACACCCGTGTCCTGCTCAAGCTGTCCGGCGAGGTCTTCGGGGGAGGCCGGGTCGGGGTGGACCCCGGGGTCGTGCACCAGATCGCGGCGGAGATCGCCGATGTCGTGCGCAGCGGGGTGCAGGTGGCCGTGGTCGTGGGTGGGGGCAACTTCTTCCGCGGGGCCGAGCTGCAGAAGAGTGGCATGGATCGGGCGCGAGCCGACTACATGGGCATGCTCGGCACGGTGATGAACTGCCTGGCGTTGCAGGACTTCCTCGAGAAGCAGGGAGTGGAGACGCGGGTGCAGACGGCGATCACGATGGGCCAGGTGGCCGAGCCGTACATCCCGCGGCGTGCGATGCGGCACCTGGACAAGGGACGCGTGGTGATCTTCGGCGCCGGCGCCGGGATGCCCTACTTCTCGACAGACACGGTCGCCGCCCAGCGCGCGCTGGAGATCGGCGCCGAGGTCATCCTGATGGGCAAGCAGGGGGTCGACGGGGTCTACGACTCCGACCCGCATCAGAACGCCGACGCGGTCAAGTTCGACCACCTGACCTACGACGAGTTCCTGAACCGCGGGCTGAAGGTCGCCGACGCGACGTCGGTCAGCCTCGCGCGCGACAACGACATCGGCATGGTCGTGTTCAACCTGTCCGACGAGGGCAACATCGCGCGGGTCGTGCAGGGTGAGAAGATCGGCACCACCGTCGCGCGCGACGACTAGCCGCCTCCGCCGGCACCCGCGCGGCGCCGCCGTACCCGTCGAGGACACCGACACAACCGAGGAGCACGCCGTGATCAGCCAGACCCTCAACGAGGCCGACAGCAAGATGAAGAAGGCCGTCGAGGTGACCCGGGAGGACTTCGCGGCGATCCGGACCGGTCGGGCCAATCCGTCGATGTTCCACAAGCTCACCGCCGACTACTACGGCTCCCCGACGCCGTTGCAGCAGCTCGCCTCGTTCACCGCGCCGGAGCCGCGCGTGATCATCATCAGCCCGTACGACGCCAGCTCGATGAGCGCGATCGAGAAGTCGATCCGTGACTCCGACCTCGGAGTCAACCCCACCGACGACGGCAAGACCATCCGGGTGACGCTGCCCGAGCTCACCGAGGAGCGCCGCAAGGACTACATCAAGATGGCCCGCGGCAAGGCCGAGGACGGACGGGTCTCCGTGCGCAACATCCGCCGCAACGCCAAGCAGGCGCTCGAGAAGCTGGAGAAGGACGGCGAGGTCGGCAAGGACGACGTCACCGGGGCGGAGAAGCGCCTGGACGGGATCACCAAGAAGCACACCGACGAGATCGACGAGATGCTCAAGCACAAGGAAGCCGAGCTGCTCGAGGTCTGAGGACCCCGGACCCCGCCGATGAGCGCCCCCGACACCCCGCCGGCCGCCCAGGAGGCGAGGACGAGCCGCGCCGGGCGTGACCTGCCGGCGGCGATCGTGTCAGGGGTCGTCCTCGGGGCGGCGGTCGTCGCCTCCCTGTGGCTGTGGAAGCCGGCGTTCATGCTGATCGTGGTCGCGGCCGTCCTGGTCGCGGTCTGGGAGCTGGCGCAGGCCTTCGCCACCGGCGGCATCAGGATCAACCGCGTGCCGGTCACGGTCGGCGGGGTGGTGATGGTGGGCGTCGCGTTCCTCTTCGGGGCGCCAGCCCTGGTCACCGCGACGGCAGTGACCGCCCTGGTGTGCATGCTGTGGCGGCTGCGGGGCGGTGTCGAGGGCTACGTCCGAGACGCCACCGCGTCGGTCTTCACGGTCGTCTACGTGCCGTTCCTCGGTGGCTTCGTGGCCCTGCTGCTCGGCGAGGACCGCGGTGCGCTAGCGATCGCGACGTTCGTGCTGGTGACCATCGCCTCCGACATCGGCGGGTACGCCGTCGGGGTGGTCGCCGGCAGGCACCCGATGGCGCCGGTGATCTCGCCGAAGAAGTCCTGGGAGGGCTTCGCCGGCTCGGCCGTCGCGTGCGTGGCGGTGGGGTGGCTGACCGTCGTCGCGCTTCTCGACGGACGCTGGTGGGTCGGGGTGCTGCTGGGGCTGGTCGCCGTGGTGATGGCGACCCTTGGCGACCTGTGCGAGTCGGTGATCAAACGCGACCTCGGCATCAAGGACATGTCGCAGATCGTGCCCGGGCACGGCGGCCTGATGGACCGCCTGGACTCGCTGCTCGCCACTGCGGCGCCGATCTGGCTGCTGCTGCACTACCTCGCCCTCTAGTGGGGGTACGAGCGCCGACGCCTGACACCTGGCCGTGGCACGAACGAGCCATGGACGCTGGTCCCGGTCCCTCGGCAGCACGCGCGTCAGGCGCGCCCCCGACGTCGCTGTCGCGGACAGTTCCTGGTCTCGACCGCAGAGAGCGGGCGACCAGGCAGTCGACCTCTCCCTTGACCCCGGGGGGTGGGCTGGCGACCACGTCGGTCGGGAAGCAGGGCGGTTGGTACCACGAGGGTCCGCTCGTGCTTCGAAGGCGCGAGGCGGCGGGGGCCTGGTTGCCGCGTCCTCAGCTGGGCGAGGGTTTCACTCCGGCGGGTGTGGCCTCGAACCGTCACGGGATCATCGTTGCCGCCTGGTTCCAGAGGGATCAGGGGCTTTGATCTGGGTCGACGAGGAGGGCGCCATCCGCGCGAGGTGGTGGCCCCGCGTCGCAGGCCGCGGGCGCCTCACGAGTCGTGGTGGGTCCCAGCGGCACAC
This sequence comes from Nocardioidaceae bacterium, assembly GCA_035634095.1. GTDB lineage: Bacteria > Actinomycetota > Actinomycetes > Propionibacteriales > Nocardioidaceae > Nocardioides_B. Next base: position 4,843 of record DASQDP010000144.1, read on the forward strand.
CCGATGACGGTCCGGGCCGCCTCCAGATGGATGCCGGAGCCTCGTCGTCGCGTACTCCTCGGCGGTCTCCGAGAGCGGGCTGCACGTCGTCCGTGCACGCAGGAATGGTCCCTGGCAGCGGCAGCCGAGCCTGCTCATGGCGAAGGGGCTCGGCGACTACGAAGTCGGGGTCGAGCCTTCCGGAGCCGTGCACCTGGCGTGGGTCGCCGACCAGTACGCCCCGCACCCCGACATCTGGCACAGCCGACTGAGCGCTGGCAGGGGCAGTCGCTGACGGTCCCGCGATGGTGGTGGCGGTTGACGGCACAGGCGATTCGTGCTCTCGCGTGCCGGATGGGAGACTGGCGTCCTATGCTCGAGCCCCTCCAGAACCTGCCCCTCGTGTTCGACGAGCCACGTGGACGCCGCAAGCCGCCACAGCACCTCGCCGACCTCGGTGCGGACGAGCGCAAGGCGCTGCTCAGCCAGGCCGGCCTGCCCGGCTTCCGGGCTCGGCAGCTGGCTCACCACTACTTCGCGCGGCTGGTCGACGACCCTGAGCAGATGACCGACCTTCCGGCGGCCGAGCGGCAGCGCCTCGTGGAGGCGCTGCTGCCACCGTTGATGACTCCGCTTCGCACACTCGAAGCGGACCGCGGAACCACCCGAAAGACGCTGTGGCGGCTCTTCGACGGCGCTCTCGTGGAGTCGGTGCTGATGCGCTACCCCGGCCGGGTCACCATGTGCGTGTCCTCCCAGGCCGGCTGCGGGATGGCCTGCCCGTTCTGCGCCACCGGGCAGGGAGGCCTGCAGCGCAACATGTCCACCGCGGAGATCGTGGAGCAGGTCGTCGCCGGCGCCCGGTCGCTGGCGCGGGGCGAGGTGCCGGGCGGACCGGGGCGGGTCTCCAACGTGGTGTTCATGGGCATGGGCGAGCCGATGGCCAACTACAAGGCGGTCATGGGCGCCGTACGCCGGCTCACGGATCCGACGCCGGACGGCCTGGGCATGTCCGCTCGCGGTGTCACCGTGTCGACCGTCGGGCTCGTCCCGCGGATGCGCCAGCTCGCGGAGGAAGGCATCCCGGTGACGCTCGCGCTCTCGCTGCACGCGCCCGATGACGAGCTGCGCAACGAGCTGGTGCCCATCAACACCCGGTGGTCGGTGCACGAGGCCGTGGAGGCCGCGTGGAGCTACGCCCGCGTCACCAAGCGTCGGGTCAGCATCGAGTACGCCATGATGTGCGACATCAACGACCAGGCCTGGCGTGCGGACCTGCTCGCCGACGTGCTCACGTCGTACGGCGACTGGGGCTGGGTGCACGTCAACCTCATCCCGCTCAACCCGACTCCCGGCTCGAAGTGGACGGCGTCGCGGCCGGAGGTGGAGCGGGAGTTCGTGCGCAGGCTCGAGGCGAAGGGAGTGCCGACCACGGTGCGCGACACGCGGGGCAGCGAGATCGACGGCGCTTGTGGGCAGCTCGCCGCCATCGACGTCTGAGCGCGGACCCGCGGTCCCGTTCGCCGATGCGGATGCCGCCGTTTGCCACAGCGGCCTGCGGGTACCGCCGTCGCGCCCGCGGCAACGGCTGCGGACCGACGGGAGGCAGGCGCGGATGAGTGCGTCGGGGCGGCTCGCGAGAGCGGCGGTGACCGGGGCTGCGCTGGCGGGGTGCGCCGCGTGCACCCTGCCGAGCGCCGAGCCCGAGCAGGACCGGCCGGAGGCCGCGGCGGTCAGCTCGTCGACCCCCTCCGGCTCGAGCACTCCTGCCCCCTCGCCCTCCGGCACCCGCAGCGGTACGTCGCCCGGCTCGGCTTGGGTGGGTGTGGCTGACCAGGTGGAGCCGAGCGTGGTCAGCATCGGGGTTCAGTCCAGTGCCGGCGGCGGCGAGGGCTCCGGAGTGGTGCTGGACACCGAGGGACACGTGCTCACCAACAACCACGTCGTGGCGTCTGCCCGCGCCGGAGGGGACATAGAGGTGACGCTGAGCGACGGCCGGGTCTTCGCCTCCGACCTCGTCGGCGCGGACCCCGCCACCGACCTCGCGGTGCTGCAGATGCAGGACGCCCCGGGGGACCTCACCGCGCTGCCCTTCCAGGACTCCGAGTCCGTCGAGGTGGGCGCCCCGGTGATGGCGGTGGGGAACCCGCTCGGTCTCTCGCACACGGTGACCCTCGGGATCGTGAGCGCCCTCGACCGACCGGTGACCACCGCCGCCGAGGACTCGACGGCGGCCGGGGACCAGGTCGTCACGAACGCGATCCAGACCGACGCCGCGGTCAACCCCGGCAACTCCGGTGGTGCGCTCGTCGACGACCAGGGTCGCCTGATCGGCATCAACTCGTCCATCGCCACGCTCGGGGCATCGGCGGGGGGCCAGGGTGGCAGCATCGGGCTGGGCTTCGCGATCCCGTCCAACCAGGCCCGGTGGGTCGCCCAGGAGCTCATCGACAGGGGCTCGGTCCGGCACGCCTACCTCGGGGTGACCCCGGTCGACGCCGTGGTCGAGATCGGAGGGGTACGCCGGGAGGCGGCCGGCCTGCGGGAGGTCATCACGGGCACGGCTGCGGCGGGCGCCGGACTGCGGGCGGGTGAGGCCGTGGCAGCCGTCGACGGCGAGCCGGTGGCGGGAGCGCTGTCGCTGGTCGCCCAGATCCGGGAGCGGCAGCCCGGGACTCAGGTCACCCTCACGGTCGCGGACCGGGACGGCAGCAGCCGCGAGGTCCCCGTGGAGTTCGGGACCCGCCCGGAGTCGTGACGCCGCTCGGCGAGTCGCACCGGCTCGATCTAGGTTGACCCGGACCGTGCGAGGCGGAGGAGGCGGCCGATGAGTGGACCCGGGTGGACGATGTCGTTCCCGAGCGCCGGTGCCGGCCCCACGGGCGGCGCCGGGGTGGGTGCCGAGCGCGACGACCGGCTGCGGCTCTCCGACGTCGCCAAGCTCGCGCGGCGTACCCGCCGCCAGGTGGTGGGCGTGGCCCGCGCCGGCGACCGGCCGACCCTGTCCGACCTGCTCCTCTCCCACCTGGGCGGGACCGTCGACGCCCTCGACGTCGTGGAGGAGTCCTGGCCCGGCTACGACCACGTCAACGTCCAGGTCGGGCTGGACGCCTGGCTCCTGCAGGACGGCCGCGATCACCAGCTGGTCGGCCTCACCGACGTGGGCCACCGTGAGTTCGGACTGTCGGACCTGCTGCGCCGCGAGGACAGCAGGTACGGGCCCAGGCCGGGCAACGTTGCGTGGATGAACCTGGCCAGCGGTCCGCAGGGGCAGGTGGTCCCTGCCGTGCGGGCAGGGCTCTACCTGGTGCATGCGTCGGACGCGCGAATCGCGATCCTGGTGCTCGCCGGCGACCCGGAGATGGGGTCCTCAGTGCTGCGCCTGCACCTGGTCGCCGACCGGCCCGGTGCCGCGGCGCGAGCCGGCGCCGACATCCGGGCCCTCAGTGTCGAGCGCAACGTGTTCCGCGGACAGGTGATCTCCTTCGGCGACGACATGTTCGGGGAGCGGGCGACCGCGCTGCACTTCCTGCCGCGGCCAGCGGTGAGCGCGGACCAGGTGGTCCTGCCGGCCGAGACCCTCGCCATGATCCGTCGGCAGGTGGTCGGCATCGCCGAGCACCGCGAGCAGCTGCTCGCCGCCCGGCAGCATCTCAAGCGGGGGCTGCTGCTCTACGGCCCTCCGGGTGTCGGCAAGAGCCACACCGTCCGCTACCTGACCAGCGAGCTGACCGGCACCACGATCATCCTGCTGACCGGCGACGCCCTCGGGAGCATCGGCACCGCGTGCTCCGTGGCGCGCACCCTGCAGCCCGCGATGGTGGTGGTGGAGGAGGTCGACCTGATCGCCGAGGACCGCGACATGTACGACGGCGGGCAACCGCTGCTGTTCTCGCTGCTGAACGAGATGGACGGCCTCGCCGAGGACGCCGACGTGGTGTTCCTGCTGACCACCAACCGAGCCGGCGTGCTGGAACGCGCGCTGGCCGCCCGTCCTGGCCGGGTGGACCAGGCGGTCGCGCTAGAGCTGCCGGACCGGGACGCCCGGCGTCGCCTCTTCGAGCTGTACCGCGGCGACCTCGTGGTCGATGACAGCAGGCTGGACTCTCTCATCGAGCGGACGGAGCACGTCACGGCGTCGTTCCTCAAGGAGCTGCTCCGCCGGGCGGCGCTGATCGCCGCGGACGCCGGAGACCCAGGGGCCTCACTCCAGGTGAGCGCCGACCAGCTCGACGCGGCGCTCGAGGAGCTCTTCGACACCCGGAACGCGATGACGAGGGTGCTGCTGGGCGGGGCCCGTCCCGGAGAGCGGGTGGCGCACCACGACGAGGACGACGACCCGGACGACGACCTGGACGACGACGACCCGGACGACGACCTGGACGAGCGCGCGGAGGGCCGAGACGGCTGGTGAGACCCGATGCCCGGGTGCTGGTCGCGCAGGTCGACTGGCACAACCTCGGCGGAGGGCGTCGAGCGCCCCGGTTTCCCGGGTTGTGCCAGTCGAGCTACGTGGCGATCAGGCTCCGAGCAGCGTCACGACCTCGGTGGGGTCGTCGACGAGGTGGATCGACCCCTCCATGTCCCGGCCCGCCGCGAGAGCCCCGAGCAGGGGCCACACCGGGATCTCCCGCGTCCAGTAGTCCACCCCGACGAGCACCATCGGCGCCACCTGGGCCGTCTCGGCGTAGTAGTTCTCGCACGCGTCCTGGAACACCTCCTGCACCGTGCCGGCCCGACCCGGCAGGAAGACGATCCCGGCGGTGCAGACGTGCAGCAGGACGTGCTCGCGGATCGCGTTGGTGAAGTACTTGGCGATGTGGTCGGCGAACGCGTTGGGCGGCTCGTGCCCGTAGAACCAGGTGGGCACGCCGACCGAGGCCGAGCCGCCCGGCCAGCGGCGGCGTACGTCGAACGCGGCCCCCGCCCATTCGGCCACGGACGGGGCGAAGTCCGGCACGGCCGCCAGGAGGTCGACCGCCTCGTCCAGCGCAGCGTCGTCGTGCGGGGCGAGGTAGGCGCCGAGGTTGGCGGCCTCCATCGCCCCGGGTCCGCCGCCGGTTGCGACCGTCAGGCCGGCCCGGGTCAGTGACCGCCCCAGCACGGCGGCGTCCCGGTAGGCGGACGAGCCGCGGGGGACGGCATGGCCACCCATCACCCCGACCAGGCGCCGGGTGTCGGCCAGCTCCTCGAGCGCGTCGTCGATCGACAGGTCGTGGAGCGAGCGGGCGAGCAGCTCCTGGAGTCCGGCCCGCTCTCCGCGGGTCCAGGAGTAGGCGCGGGCGTCGAGGGTCTCGGCGTAGCCCGCCTCCAGCCCGTCGTACAGCTCCTCGGGCGTGTAGAGACGCGACCGGTAGACCTCCACCGGCACCTCGGGCAGGGTCGGGAACAGCACCGCGCCGCGCTCCCTCAGCACCTGCTCCACGTCCGCGTCGAGGGCGCAGCCGAGGAACAGCGCCCCCCGCGGGTCGGCACCGGTCAGCGCCGGTCCCCGCGCGCGAAGGTCCAGTCCCTGCAGCACCCAGCCGGCCAGCGACGTGGGCGCACGCGCGAGCAGGCGGTCGAGGTCGGCGAGGCTCTCCACCTCGACGGCGGGGGGACGGTGCGGCACCGGCCCAACCTAGCGTCGAGCCGTCGTCGGCTCGTCAGAACGCCGCGGTCAGCAGCTCCGCGAACAGGTCGTGCTCGTCGACCGCCAGCCCCCGAGCGGCGAACCAGGTGCACACGTTGTGGCAGTCGCGCATCAGGAAGTCCATGCCGGCGGGGTTCGCCACCAGGTCGACGACCTGGGGCAGGTCGATGACGACCAGCCGCTCACCCGCCGCGAGGATGTTGTACGGCGACAGGTCCCCGTGAGCCACGCCGTGTCGCGCCAGCGCCTGCATTGCGAAGCGCACCTGGTCGAAGTAGCTGACCAGCAGGTCGGCGTCCGGGCGGGTGGAGGCCAACCGGGGGGCGGCCTCACCGTCGACCTCGACGTACTCCATGAGGATCTCCGTGCCATCGATCTGGACGGGGTAGGGGACCGGCACACCGGCGAGCCAGAACCGGCACAGCGCCTCCCACTCCGCCAGCGCCCACTGGCCGGCCGCGACCGCGCGCCCGTGGGCGGTCTTCTTCGCCAGTGCCCGGGCGTCGCGGGAGCGGCGGGTGCGGCGCCCCTCGGTGTAGGCGGTGCTCCGGTGGAAGGAGCGGTGCTCCTCCCCTCGGTAGCGCTTGGCCGCCAGCACCACGTGCTGGTCGGGGTCGGCCGGCACGGCCCGCTCGACCAGGAAGACGTCGGCCTCCTTGCCGGTCTTGAGGACGCCCAGGTCCGTGTCCACCGCGGCCCGGCTGGTCACCACCCAGCTCGGGCGGGGCTCGGGGCCGCGGCAGGACGCCTCGACGTCGTGCCAGGTGGAGAAGCGCTGCCCCTCGACGGGGTCGTCGGTGCTGAGGAAGTCGAAGACGAAGCGGGGGTCCAGGTCAGACGGGGTGCTGGACGGGTCGTGCAGATGGGTCGACATCGGTGTCGGTGCTCCAGGAGGTAGGACGAGACAGGCTGGGGGTCCGGGGCATGCCGAGGACAGTGATGGTCATGCCGCACCTCCTCCGGTCCTGACCCTCGCGGGCACCGCGACGGCACACGCCGTCGTCTGGACCCAGACTGACGCGCGCGTACGGCGCCCCGCAACCGGTTTTCCGACCCTCTGTCCCCGGGCGCGGCGGCCGGGTCAAGATAGGGCCATGGCCGACTACCGCAGCGAGCACGCCAGGAGCATCTCGGACCCGGAGGGCTACTGGGGCGAGCAGGCCGGTCTCGTGGACTGGATCAAGAAGCCGCAGCGGGTCCTCGACGACAGCGCTCCGCCGTTCTACCGGTGGTTCCCCGACGCCACGCTGAACACGTGCTTCAACGCGCTGGACCGGCACGTCGTCGCGGGCCACGGCGACCGCACCGCGCTGGTGTACGACAGCGCGGTCACCGCAACGGTGCAGTCGTTCAGCTACGCCCAGCTGCTGGAGAGCACCGCGGCCTTCGCCGGCGCGCTGCAGGGGTTCGGGGTCACGGCCGGCGACCGGGTGGTCATCTACATGCCGATGATCCCCGAGGCCGTGATCGCGATGCTCGCCTGCGCCCGCATCGGTGCGGTGCACTCGGTGGTCTTCGGCGGGTTCGCGCCTCACGAGCTCGCGGTGCGGGTCGACGACGCCCGCCCCACGGTGATCGTGACCGCATCCTGCGGTGTCGAGCCCAGCCGGGTGGTGGAGTACAAGCCGATCGTGGACCGGGCCCTGGAGCTGGCCGAGCACCAGCCGGAGGCGGTGATCCTCAAGCAGCGGCCCCAGGTGACGGCAGAGCTGCGCGAGCCGCGCGACGTGGACTGGGACATCGCGATGAAGGCGGGGGCCACCGACCCGGCCGCCTGCGTCGAGGTGAGGGCCACCGACCCGCTCTACGTGCTCTACACCTCGGGCACCACCGGCAAGCCCAAGGGCATCGTCCGAGACAACGGCGGCCACGCCGTCGCGATGGCGTGGTCGCTGCCGAACGTGTACGACGTGCACGGCGGTCAGGTGTGGTGGACGGCCTCTGACGTGGGGTGGGTGGTCGGGCACTCCTACATCGTGTACGCGCCGCTGATCAGCGGCGCCACCACAGTGCTCTACGAGGGCAAGCCGGTCGGCACCCCGGACGCCGGCGCCTTCTGGCGGGTGATCGAGCAGCACCGGGTCGAGGCGCTGTTCACCGCCCCCACGGCGATGCGGGCGATCAAGAAGGAGGACCCCGAGGGCGCGCTGATGGCCGGCCACGACCTCGGCTCGCTGCGCACCCTGTTCCTCGCCGGTGAGCGGTTGGACCCCGACACCTACCACTGGGCCGGCGAACGGCTCAGCGTGCCGGTGGTCGACAACTGGTGGCAGACCGAGACCGGCTGGCCGATCGCTGCGAACCTGCGCGGGTTGGAGCCCATGCCGGTCAAGCCGGGCTCGCCGACCGTACCCGTGCCCGGCTACCAGGTGGACATCCTCGGCGAGGGCGCCACCCCGCTGGGGCCGGGCGAGGAGGGAGCCATCTGCCTGCGGCTCCCGCTGCCGCCCGGCACGCTCACCACGATCTGGCGCGACGACGAGCGCTTCGTCTCCTCCTACCTGTCGGCGTTCGAGGGCTACTACCTGTCCGGGGACGGCGGGTACGTCGACGAGGACGGCTACGTCTTCGTGATGGGCCGCACCGACGACGTGATCAACGTGGCGGGTCACCGCCTCTCCACGGGGGCGATGGAGGCCGTCCTGGCGACCCATCCCGCGGTCGCCGAGTCGGCCGTGATCGGCGTCGCGGACGCGCTCAAGGGTCAGCTGCCGCACGGGTTCGTGGTGCTCAAGTCGGGCGTCGAGCAGGACCCCGACGCCATCGCCGCGGAGCTGGTCGCCCTGGTCCGCGAGGAGATCGGCGCCGTCGCGGCGTTCAGGTCGGTGACGGTCGTCGGTGGGCTGCCGAAGACGCGCAGCGGCAAGATCCTGCGCAAGACGATGCGCGAGATCGCGGACGGCAAGGACGCGACGGTGCCCTCGACGATCGAGGACCCCTCCGTGCTGGACCGGCTCCGGCCGGCCCTGCGCCGGGAGTAGCCCCGCGGGAGGCGGTCAGTGCCCCCCGACAAGCGGCGCCATCGCCCGTGCGACCAGGCTGGGACGCCCGGTGAGCCGCTCCTCCGCGTCGGCGAAGGTCATCGCGCGGAGGCCGGCGTTGACCCCGAGCCAGCGCAGCGGCTCGGGCTCCCAGCGACGGGAGCGGTGCCCGACCCAGGGCAGCCTGGTCAGGTCGGTGTCGCGACGCAGGACCAGGTCGCGGAGGGTCCGACCGGCCAGGTTCGTCGTACCCACCCCGTCGCCGACGTAGCCGCCCGCCCACGCCAGCCCGGTGCCCCGGTCCAGGCCGACCGAGGCGACCCAGTCCCGCGGGATGCCCAGCGCGCCGCCCCAGGCGTGGGTGAAGCGGGTGGTGGCCAGCACCGGGAACATCGCCACCAGGGTCGCCCGCAACCTGGCGAACACCCGCGTCTCGTGGTCGTAGTCCGGCCGGACCCGCGAGCCGAAGTGGTACGGCGCGCCGCGTCCCCCGAACACCAGCCGGCCGTCGGCGGTGCGCTGGCCGTAGATGATCAGGTTGCGGTGGTCGGTGAACGTCTCGCGGTCGCGCAGCCCGATCTGTTCCCAGATGTCGTCGCTCAGCGGCTCGGTGGCGACCACGAGCGAGTAGACGGGCACGACGTCGCGGCGCATCCCGTCCAGCGACACGGTGTAGCCCTCGGTGGCCCGCACCACGACCTCCGCGGTGACCGAGCCGTGCTCGGTGACCGCACGCCCGGGATGCACTGCGAGCACCCTGGTGCCCTCATGGATCCGTCCGCCGTGGCGCTCGACCGCCCGGGCGAGACCGCGCACCAGCCGGGTGGGGTGCACGGCAGCGCAGTCCGGGGTGTAGGTGCCGCCCAGGACGCGGGTGGCGTGCAGCCGCGCCCGCGCCTCGGCGGCGTCCAGCAGGCTGATGTCGTCCTCGCCACGTCCCCACGCTCGCGCGTCGTCGACCTCGTGCCGCGCCCGCAGCAGCTGGGACCGGGTACGTGCCAGCGCGATCGTGCCCCCCTTCTGCGCACGCGCGTCGATGCCCTCCGTGTGCGCCACGTCGAGCACCTCGTCGACGGTGGCCCGCATCGCCTGGTGCTGCGCCAGCGCGGCCTCCCGGGACGACCCGGGGAGTGCGGCCACCTTGGACAGGCCGGCCGGGAACAGCGCCGAGCACCAGCCCCCGTTGCGGCCGGAGGCACCGAAGCCGGCCGCCTCCTCCTCGAGCACGACCACCCGCAGGGAGGGGTCCTCTCGCAGCAGGTAGTAGGCGGTCCACAGCCCGGTGAAGCCGGCTCCGACGATCGCCACGTCCGCGGACGCGTTCCCCGGCAGGGCAGGTCGCGGCGCCCAGTCCTCCTCCGCGGTGGCGTGCCACAGCGACAGCCCGGCGTACTCGGCGTGACCTGGCCCGTCGGGGTGCTGATCGAGTGTGCCGAGACTCAACGCACTCCCCACGAGTAGGTCTGCTTGCGCAGCTGGAGGTACATGAACGTCTCGGTGGACACCACGCCCTCGAGAGTGCGGATCTTGGTCGAGAGCACCGACAGCAGCTCGTCGTCGCTCTCGCAGACCACCTCGACGAGCAGGTCGAAGGAGCCCGCGGTGATCACCACGTAGTCGACCTCGTCGAGGGCCGCGAGCGCGTCCGCCAGCGGCTCCAGCGGCCCGCTGGCCCTCACGCCGATCATCGCCTGCCGCGCGAACCCGAGCTCGAGCGGATTCGTCACCGCCACCACCTGCATGACCCCGCTGTCGACGAGGCGCTGCACCCGCTGGCGAACGGCCGCCTCGGACAGCCCGACCACCTTGCCGATCGCTGCGTAGGATCGGCGCCCGTCCTGCTGGAGCTCCTCGATGATCGACTTCGAGACGTCGTCCAGGACGATCGTGCCCCGCGGAGCCGCAGAGCCGTTGCGAGAGCTGCGGCTGGTCACGCGCCGATGGTCGCACGGAGCCGGGGGGTCGTCAAAGGTTGGGATACCACCTGTCGAGGGATTTCGTTGCGGCCTGGTTTCGATTCCACTGATTCACTTGTTCGCCTCCACGTGCTCTGACAAAATCCACTGACCTCCAGTCCGTCTGGGGGACACCGCTCGACGAGAGGACCCGGTCGCGATGCCTCAGCACGACCCAGCGCTCCACGACGCCGCCCGCACCCTCGCCCGGTCCGCGGTGAGCCGGCGCGGCTTCCTGCGGGGAGCGGGCCTGACCGGTCTGGGACTCGGCGCGCCCGCCCTGCTGTCGGCGTGCGGGACGGAGGCGGCCAAGCAGACCGAGGCGTCCTGCGTCAGCAAGGACCTGTCCTCCAGCCAGAAGGCGCTCAACTTCTCCAACTGGCCCCTCTACATCGACGAGGAGGAGGTCAAGCGGGGTGGCAAGAAGGTCACGATCTTCCCGACCCTCGAGCAGTTCCAGAAGCAGACCGGGATCAAGGTCAAGTACCTCGACGACGTCAACGACAACTCCGAGTTCTTCGCCACTGTGCGCAACCAGCTCGCCGACTGCAAGCCGACCGGACGCGACATCGTGACGCTGACCGACTGGATGGCGGCGCGGATGGTCAACCTGGGCTGGCTGCAGAAGCTCGACAAGTCGAAGATCCCCAACGTCGAGGCCAACCTCGTGCCCAACCTCAAGTCCCCGAGCTGGGACGAGAACCGCGACTACTCGGTGCCGTGGCAGAGCGGACTGACCGGCATCGCCTACAACGCGAAGCTCACCAAGGAGGTGCGCAGCTTCGACGAGCTGCTCACCCGACCGGACCTCAAGGGCAAGGTGAGCCTGCTCTCGGAGATGCACGACACCATGCTCTTCATGCTGCTGCTCGAGGGCGCCGACCCGGAGAAGTTCACCGCCGACGAGTACGGCGCCGCGATCGAGCGCCTCAAGAAGGCCAACGACTCCGGTCAGATCCGCGCCTTCACCGGCAACAACTACGCCCAGGACCTCGCCAAGGGCAACATCGTGGCCTGCGAGGCGTGGTCGGGCGACGTGATCCAGCTCCAGTTCGACAACCCGGACATCAAGTTCGTGGCGCCCGAGGAGGGGCTGGCTCTGTGGAGCGACAACATGCTGGTCCCCAACCAGGCGAGCCACAAGGCCAACGCCGAGGCGCTGATGGACTACTACTACCAGCCGGAGGTCGCCGCGAAGCTCGCTGCCTGGGTGAACTACATCTGTCCGGTCGCCGGCGCCCAGCAGGCCATGGAGAAGGTCGACCCGTCCCTGGTGGACAACAAGCTCATCTTCCCCGACGAGGCGACGCTGTCCGGGGCGAAGGACTTCATGGGCCTGGATCAGAAGACAGAGCAGGCCTACCAGAAGCTGTTCGCGTCCGTGGTCGGAGCCTGATCGGTGGCCGGAACGGCTGAGACCGGCCGGGACGCCGGCGCCGACCTCACACTCACCTCGGTCACCAAGCGGTTCGGCGGCTTCGTCGCGGTCGACGACCTGGACCTCGTCGTGGAGCAGGGTCAGTTCTTCGCCCTGCTGGGCCCGTCGGGCTGCGGCAAGACCACCACACTGCGCATGGTGGCGGGGCTGGAGGAGCCCACCAGCGGCACGATCAGCATCGCGGGCAAGGACATCAGCCGGCTCAAGCCGTACAAGAGGCCGGTCAACACGGTGTTCCAGAACTACGCGCTCTTCCCGCACCTCGACATCTTCGAGAACGTCGCGTTTGGCCTGCGCCGCCGCGGCGTCAAGGACGTGGCGGGCCAGGTCGCGGAGATGCTCGAGCTGGTGGAGCTCGGCTCCTTCGGGAAGCGCCGCCCCAACCAGCTGTCCGGGGGGCAGCAGCAGCGGGTCGCCCTGGCGCGGGCGCTGATCAACCGTCCGCAGGTGCTGCTGCTCGACGAGCCGCTGGGAGCGCTGGACCTCAAGCTGCGGCGGCAGATGCAGATCGAGCTGAAGCGGATCCAGACCGAGGTCGGCATCACGTTCGTGCACGTCACCCACGACCAGGAGGAGGCCATGACGATGGCCGACACCATCGCGGTGATGAACGCGGGTGTGATCGAGCAGATGGGCCGCCCGAGCGAGCTCTACGACTCCCCGGCCACCACGTTCGTCTCGAACTTCCTGGGCCAGTCCAACCTGATCAAGGCCGAGGTGGTCGGGCGCGACGGCGACGACAACGTGGTGGTCGACGCCTACGGTCGCAAGCTCGGCGCGCCGGCGTCCCGGGCCCGGCGCACCGACGGGACGGTCTGGGTCGGGGTCCGCCCGGAGAAGGTCTTCCTCGCCCGCGCCGATGGTCGCGGAGGGACCGACGGAGGGACTGGGTCCGGCGGCAACGTCCTCGACGGCGGCACGGTCAGCGACGTCAGCTTCATCGGGGTCAGCACTCAGTACCTCGTGCGGATGCCGTGGGGGCAGGAGCTCACCGTGTTCGAGCAGAACAGCGGCGCCCAGGACGGCCTGCGCCCAGGCGACCGCGTCGACCTGCAGTGGTCACCGGCGCACACCTTCCTGCTCGACGCCGACCAGGACGCGCACGCCGGCGACGAGACCTACGCCGCCCTCACCCAGGGTGCCGGGTGAGCAGCGCCGCGCCGGCGGGGGTGGTGACCGGGGGAAGCGTCGACAACGACCCCGTCCCGCGGCGGCGTCGCCGTCGGGGCGCCAGCACCGGCTACCTGCTGCTGCTGCCCGGCCTGCTGTGGCTGCTGATCTTCTTCGTCGTCCCGACCATCCAGCTCACGGCCACGTCGCTCTACGACCCGAGCGGATCGCTGGAGACGGGCTACGCGATGACCGGGTCGTTCTCCAACTACTGGCAGGCGCTCTCGACGTACACCGGACCGTTCTTGCGCTCGCTGCTGTACGCCGGAGTGGCGACCGTGCTCGCGTTGCTGCTGGCCTACCCGCTCGCCTACGCGATCGCGTTCAAGGCCGGGCGGTGGAAGAACCTCATGCTGGTGATGGTCATCGCCCCGTTCTTCACCAGCTTCCTGGTCCGGACGCTGGCGTGGAAGTCGATCCTCTCCGACAACGGCGCGGTGGTGAACACCCTGCAGGCGCTGCAGATCCTGGGCCCGGACGGACGCCTGCTGGCCACCTCGGTGGCGGTGGTCACCGGGCTGACCTACAACTTCCTGCCGTTCATGGTCCTGCCGCTCTACGCGAGCCTGGAGAAGATCGACCTGCGGCTGGTCGAGGCCGGCAAGGACCTCTACGCCAACGGGTTCACGTCGTTCCGCAAGATCACCCTGCCGCTGTCGATGCCCGGGCTCGTCGCCGGCACGCTGCTGACCTTCATCCCGGCCGCGGGCGACTACATCAACGCCGAGCTGCTGGGGACCCCACGGCAGTCGATGATCGGGAACGTCATCGACAGCCTGTTCCTGGTGCAGCTGGACTACCCGATCGCCGCCGCCTGCTCGGTCATCCTGATGCTGGCGATCGTGGCGATGGTGCTGTTCTACGTGCGCCGGGCCGGCACCGAGGAGCTGCTGTGACGCGGGTGGGGCGCTGGGTCAGCGACCACGCTGTGATGGCCGTGGCGATGCTGGTGCTGTTCTACATGTTCTTGCCGATCTTCTTCGTCGTGCTGATGTCCTTCAACGACCCCGCGAGCAGGCTGTCCTACGAGTTCGACGCCTTCACCCTGGACAACTGGACAAGTCCGTGCACACCGAGCGGGATGTGTGGTGCCGTGGTGAAGAGCCTGCAGATCGGCTTCCTGTCCACCGTCGGCTCGACCCTGCTGGGCACGCTCGTGGCGTTCGCGCTGGTGCGCCACCGGTTCCGGGGACGCGCCGCGACCAGCCTGCTCATCTTCCTGCCGATGGCGACTCCGGAGGTGGTGATGGGCTCCTCGCTGCTGGCCCTGTTCACCAGCGCCGGGCTGTCCGGGAGCCTGGGGTTCTGGTCGATCCTGGTCGCGCACATCATGTTCTGCCTGTCCTTCGTGGTCGTGACCGTCAAGGCGCGGCTCGCGGGCCTGGACTCCTCGCTGGAGCAGGCGGCGATGGACCTGTACGCCAACGAGTGGCAGGCGTTCTGGCGGGTCACCTTCCCACTGGTGTTCCCCGGAGTCCTGGCCGCTGCGCTCCTGAGCTTCTCCCTGTCCTTCGACGACTTCATCGTCACGAACTTCAACCACGGCAACACCATCACCTTCCCGATGTACGTGTGGGGAGCAGCCCAGCGGGGGATCCCACCCCAGGTGAACGTGGTGGGGACGGTGATGTTCGCGGTCGCCCTGCTCCTGGTGGTCCTGGGCAGCGTCGGGCGTCGGCGCCGGCCGGTCTGAGCGTGCCCGCGCACTCCGCCGGCGACTGGCCACGACGCTCGCTCGTCGACGCGGCACCGCGCGTGCACTGGCTCGAGGACCCGGTCCGGCCGCCCGGGCTGCCGCCCCTGAGCGGGCCCGAGTCGGCCGACCTGGTGGTGGTCGGCGGCGGCTACACCGGGCTGTGGGCGGCCCTGCGCGCCAAGGAGCGGGACCCGTCGGCCGACGTGGTGCTGCTGGAGGCGGGGCACTGCGGCGACCAGGCCAGCGGTCGCAACGGCGGCTTCGCCTCCGCCAGCCTGACCCACGGCTTCAGCAACGGACGCTCGCGCTGGCCCGGCGAGCTCGACGTCCTGGACCGGCTGGGCGCGGAGAACCTCCGTGCGATCGGGGAGACCGTACGACGGCACGGCATCGACTGCGCGTGGGAGGAGACCGGCGAGCTCACCGTGGCCACGGCTCCCCACCACGTGGAGGAGCTGACCGTCCTGGCCCAGGAGATGGCCGAGGCCGGCCACGACGTCCGCCTCCTCGACGACGTGCAGGTGCGCGGCGAGGTCTGCTCCCCGACGTACCTCGGCGGGCTGGAGCAGCCCACCGCGACGGCGCTCGTGGAGCCCGCCCGGCTCGCCTGGGGCCTGCGTCGGGCGGTCCTGGGCCACGGGGTGCGCGTCTACGAGGGCACGGTCGCCACCGGGCTCGAGCAGCACGCGAGCGCGGTGCACGTCCGGACCGGCGCCCGCTCGGACCCGCCGGCCGCCGGGGAGGTGCGGACCGAGAGGGTGCTTCTCGCCACCAGCGCGTTCCCGCCCCTGCTGCGCCGGCTGCGGCTGCGGACGGTGCCGGTCTACGACTACGTCCTGGTCACCGAGCCGCTGACGCCGGCCCAGAAGGCGTCGGTCGGGTGGACCAGGCGACAGGGGCTCGGCGACGCCTCGAACCTGTTCCACTACTACCGGCTCACCCGTGACGACCGCATCCTGTGGGGCGGGTACGACGCGGTCTACCACTATGGCAGCCGTATCTCCGCCGACTGGGAGACCGGGCGCACCCATGAGCTGCTCGCCCAGCACTTCTTCGCCACCTTCCCGCAGCTGGAGGGGCTGCGGTTCACGCACCGGTGGGCGGGCGTGATCGACACCTGCACGCGGTTCGCCGCCTTCTTCGGCACGGCGAACTCGGGGCGGGTCGCCTACGCGCTGGGCTACACCGGGCTCGGCGTCGCGGCCACCCGCTTCGGGGCCGACGTGGCCCTGGACCTGCTCTCGGGGCGGCCGACCGAGCGCACCGCCCTGGCGATGGTGCGGGACCAGCCGCTGCCATTTCCGCCGGAGCCACTGCGGTACGCCGGTGTCCAGCTGACCCGGTGGTCGCTGGCACGCGCCGACGCCCGGGCGGGCCGACGGAACCTCTGGCTGCGCGCGCTCGATGCCGCCGGTCTCGGCTTCGACTCCTGACCGGTGCCCCTGCGCGCCCGACGGGCCGCTACGGGACCACGTCGAGGAGGACCTTGCCCACGATGCCGGCCTCGACGGCCGTATGTGCCTCGGCGGCCTCCTCGAGCGCGAAGTGGTGGAGCGGGAGGCCGGCGTCCTCGCCGGTGCGCACGGCCCCGTCCAGGACCGCCGAGGCGACGTCCTCGAGCGCCCGGGCGCGCCAGGCGTCGGGGGCGTTGTAGACGAGCACGAACTGCCAGCGTGCGTTGGGCCCCATCAGCGGCCGGACCGGCACCTGCATCGTCGTCCCGCCGTTGTCGGCGTAGACCGCGACCGATCCGTGCCGGGCGAGGACCTTGGTGTCCAGCTCGGCGTTGGCGGCCGGGGAGACCTCGACGATGGTGTGCACCCCGTGCGGGAACAGGCGCAGCACCTCTGCCGCCACGTCCTGACGGGTGTAGTCCAGGACGTGGTCCGCGCCGGCACGGGCGGCGAGGTTCGCCTTCTCCGGGCTGCTGACGGTGGTGAGGACCGTGGCGTCCGACCACCGGGCGAGCTGGATCGCGGCGTTGCCGACCGCTCCGGCACCCCCGGCGACCAGGACGGTCCGTCCCTGGAGGGTCCCCGGCCCCAGCCGGCTGGGACCGTCCTCGGTGACGGTCAGGCAGCGGTGGGCGGTGAGGAACGGGACGCCGAGTGAGGCGCCGAGGTCGAAGGAGGCGGAGTCGGGCAGCAGCACCACGTGGCGCGCCGGCAGCACGGCGTACTCCTGGGCGGTGCCGCCGGAGGGACGCTGGTGGGCGGCCTCCCACAGCCACACGCGCAGATCGAGCAGGGCGGGCTCCACCCCCTGGCCGACGGCGTCCACGACTCCCGCTCCGTCCTGGCCCGGGACCTGTGCCGGGTCCACCGGCGTGCCCGGTCCGGTCCCTCGCCGGGACTTCCAGTCGGTCGGGTTCACCCCGGACCGGTGGATGCGGACCCGCACCTCACCGGGACCGGGCTCCGTGACCGGCCGGTCCGTGACGGTCAGGACGTCCGGGTCACCGGTCAGGTCGTACTCGACGGCGCGCATGCCACCAGAGGCTATCTCCGGCGCCTCAGAGCTTGGTCCAGGCCTCCTCCAGCACCGCGCGGAGCTTCTGCTCGATCTCGTCGAAGTGCTGCTGGTCGCAGGTCAGCGGCGGGGAGAGCTGGACGACCGGGTCGCCGCGGTCGTCGGCACGGCAGTACAGCCCGGCGTCGAAGAGCGCCTTGGACAGGAACCCGCGCAGCAGCCGCTCGGACTCCGCGTCGTCGAAGGTCTCCTTGGTTGCCTTGTCCTTGACCATCTCGATGCCGTAGAAGTACCCGTCGCCGCGCACGTCGCCGACGATGGGCAGGTCGTTCAGCTTCTCCAGGGTGGCCCGGAAGGCGTCCTGGTTCGCCAGCACGTGCCGGTTGAGCCCCTCGCGCTCGAAGATGTCGAGGTTCGCGTTGGCCACGGCGGTCGACACGGGGTGCCCGCCGAAGGTGTAGCCGTGTGCGAACGTGGCCGACCCCTCGAGGAACGGCTCCATCAGCCGGTCGGAGGCGATCATCGCGCCGAGCGGCGCGTAACCCGAGGTGAGGCCCTTGGCGCAGGTGATCATGTCCGGCTGGTAGCCGTAGCGCTCCGCGCCGAACATGTGGCCGAGCCGGCCGAACGCGCAGATCACCTCGTCGCTGACCAGCAGCACGTCGTGCTTGTCGCAGATCTCGCGGACCCGCTGGAAGTAGCCGGGCGGGGGCGGGAAGCACCCGCCGGCGTTCTGCACCGGCTCGAGGAACACCGCGGCCACCGTGTCCGCGCCCTCGTTCTCGATGGCCACCTCGACCTGGTCCGCGGCCCAGCGGCCGAACGCCTCGAGATCACCGGTCGTCTGGAAGGGCTCGGGTGCTCGGTAGGCGTTGGTGTTCGGCACCCGGAACGTCGAGGGAACGAGCGGCTCGAAGACCGACTTGAGCGCCGGCAGACCGGTGATCGACAGCGCCCCCTGGGTGGTGCCGTGGTAGGCCACCGCCCGGCTGATCACCTTGTGCTTCAGGGGCTTGCCGACGAGCTTGAAGTAGTTCTTGGCCAGCTTCCACGCCGTCTCGACGGCCTCGCCGCCGCCGCTGGTGAAGAAGACCCGGTTCAGGTCGCCCGGCGCATAGTTCGCGATCCGCTCGGCAAGCGTGATGGCGTTGGGGTGCGCGTAGGACCAGAGCGGGAAGAACGCCAGCTCGCTCGCCTGCCTCGCGGCGGCCTCGGCGAGCTCGGTGCGGCCGTGCCCGACCTGGCTGACGAAGAGCCCCGCGAGCGCGTCGAGGTAGCGGCGTCCCTTGGCGTCGAAGACGTAGGCGCCCTCACCGCGGACGATGATCGGCACGTCGGCCTGCTCGTAGCTCGACATCCGCGTGAAGTGCATCCACAGGTGCTCACGTGCCGACTTCTGCAGACCGGCGTAGGTCTCGTCGTCGAACGGGGGTGCGGACTCAACGCTCATCAGCCGGATCTCCTCATGGGTGGGAGTCACCATGGTGCCGTTCCTGGGGGCGTCAAGCAAGCGGATCCGTCGTATCGCCCGGTATGTGTGCACCGAGTCGACGGTGCACGATACGTGCGACGACGGATTCCGCAGTAATCGGTGAGCTTCGGCGCCGAAAGCGGACCCTCGAGCCGGCCAGGGCATCGTCCTGCAGACTGGGCCGATGCCCGCGCCCTCCCTCGTCTTCCTCAACGGCGCTGTCTTCGACGGTCGCTCGCACCTGCCCGGCCACGGACTGCTCGTGGGACGGGGACGGGTGCTGGAGGTGCTGCCCGAGTCCGAGCTGCGCGGCAAGCTCGGAACGATCCAGGGTGCCGCCCCCGAGGTGGTGGACCTGGCCGGCGGGCTGGTGCTGCCGGGGTTCCAGGACGCTCACGTGCACCCGGTGCAGGGCGGGGTGGAGCGGCTGCGCTGCGACCTCACGCGCCTGAGCACCCGGGAGGACTACCTCGCGGCGGTGCAGGCCTATGCCGAGGAGCACCCCGACCGCCCCTGGGTGCTGGGCGGGGGGTGGTCGATGCCGGCGTTCGGACCGGGCGGGCCGCTGGCGGAGGACCTGGACGCGGTCGTGGGCGAGCGACCCGTCTTCCTGCCCAACCGCGACCACCACGGCGCCTGGGTCAGCTCGGCGGCGCTGCGGCTGGCAGGCGTGCACCGGGACACGCCCGACCCGTCCGACGGACGCATCCAGCGCGATGCCGACGGGCGGCCGACGGGCACCCTGCACGAGGGCGCGATGGACCTGGTGCAGCACGTCGTTCCGGCCACGTCGGACGAGGAGTGCGACGCAGGCCTGCAGGTGGCGCAGGCCCACCTGCACTCGTTGGGTGTCACCGCGTGGCAGGACGCGATCCTCGGCGCGTACATCGGGGACAGCGACCCGGCCGCGGCCTACCTGCGTGCGGTGCGGGACGGGACGCTCACCGCCAGGGTCCGCGGCGCGCTGTGGTGGGAGCGCGACGAGGGGCTCGAGCAGATCGAGCGCCTCGCCGAGCGGCGCTCCCGCTTCACCTCCGGACGCCTGGACGCCGGAACAGTGAAGGTCATGCAGGACGGCGTGGTGGAGAACTACACGGCGGCGCTGTCGCGGCCGTACCTGGACGCAGACGGTGGGCCGACCGGCAACCGCGGACTCTCCTTCGTCGACCCCGACCTGCTCGCCGAGGCGGTGACACGGCTGGACGCCGCGGGCTTCCAGGTGCACGTGCACGCGATCGGGGACCGGGCGGTGCGCGAGGCGCTCGACGCCTTCGATCGGGCCCGTGAGGCCAACGGGCCGTCCCGCGGACGCCACCACGTCGCGCACCTGCAGGTGGTGGCGCCGGCGGACCGGCGGCGCTTCGCGGACCTGGACGTCACCGCCAACCTGCAGGCGTTGTGGGCCGTGCACGACGACGCGATGAGCGACATGACGCTGCCCTTCCTCGACCCAGAGCTGGCCGGGTGGCAGTACCCGTTCGGCTCTCTGGCCCGCGCCGGGGCCCGCCTCGCCGCCGGCAGCGACTGGCCGGTGAGCAGCCCGGACCCGCTGGCGGCGATCCACGTGGCGGTCAACCGCTCCGCTGTGGACGAGGACGCCGAGCCCTTCCTTCCCGGTGAGGCGATCGGGACGGAGGCGGCGTTCGCGGCGTACACCAGCGGGTCGGCGTACGTGAACCACCTCGACGACACCGGTGTGCTGGGGCCGGGCATGCTGGCGGACCTCGCGGTCCTGGACCGGGACCCGTTCGCCGGCGCTCCGGAGGCGATCGGGGAGACCCGAGTGCTGGCCACGTACGTCGACGGCGTGCCGGTGCACCAGGCCTGACGGCTCCTGAGGCGCGGAAAGGCCACCCTGGATGGACGGAAACCGAGGAAACCGTCGTCCTGAGCCGAACAGGGTGTCGATACCGTCGTCGGGTGGGTAGGCTTCCGCGCATGGCTGACCTCCGATTCCGCAATGTCGTCGACGGGAAGTCCGTGGACGCCGCCGACGGCGCGACCTACGACCTCGTCAACCCCGCGACCGGGGAGGTGTACGCCGCGGCGCCCGCCTCCGGGGCCGAGGACGTGGACCGCGCCATGCAGGCCGCCGAGGCCGCCTTCGAGGCCTGGGGCGACACGACTCCGACCGAGCGGCAGCGTGCGCTGCTGCGGATCGCCGACGCACTGGAGTCGCGAGCCGACGAGTTCGTGCAGGTGGAGTCCGAGAACACCGGCAAGCCGCTGCAGCTCACCGCGGAGGAGGAGCTGCCGCCGTGCGTGGACCAGATCCGGTTCTTCGCGGGCGCGGCGAGGGTGCTGGAGGGCCGCGCCACCGGCGAGTACCTGCGGGACCACACCTCGAGCATCCGGCGTGAGCCGATCGGCGTGGTGGCCCAGGTGACGCCGTGGAACTACCCGCTGATGATGATGGTGTGGAAGATCGCGCCCGCCCTGGCCGCCGGCAACTGCGTGGTGCTCAAGCCGTCGGACACGACCCCGGCCTCGTCCACGCTGCTCGCCGAGCTGGCGCAGGAGTTCCTTCCGCCGGGCGTCCTCAACGTCGTCTGCGGTGACCGGGACACGGGCCGGGCGCTGGTGGAGCACCCGACACCGCAGATGGTGTCCATCACCGGCTCGGTGCGCGCCGGCATGGAGGTCGCCGGTTCGGCCGCCCAGCAGCTCAAGCGGGCCCACCTCGAGCTCGGCGGCAAGGCGCCGGTCATCGTGTTCGACGACGCCGACGTGGCCGCGGCCGCCGAGGGGATCGCGGCCGCGGGCTACTTCAACGCCGGCCAGGACTGCACGGCGGCCACCCGGGTGCTCGCGGGGCCGGGCGTGCACGCGGACTTCGTGGCGGCGCTGACCGAGCAGGCCCGGAGCACCACGACCGGGGCACCCGACGAGGACGTCGTCTACGGGGCGCTGAACAACCAGAACCAGCTGGACCGGGTCACCGGGATGCTGGAGCGGCTGCCCGACCACGCGCACGTCGATGCCGGCGGCTCGCGGCAGGGGGACAAGGGGTTCTTCTACGCGCCGACCGTCGTGTCCGGGCTGCACCAGGACGACGAGGTGATCCAGGACGAGATCTTCGGGCCGGTCATCACCGTCCAGCAGTTCAGCGACGAGGCGGAGGCGCTGCGCTGGGCCAACGGGGTGCGCTACGGGCTCGCCTCGTCGGTGTGGACCAGGGACCACGGCCGGGCCATGCGGATGGCCAAGCACCTCGACTTCGGCTGCGTGTGGATCAACACGCACATCCCGATCGTGGCGGAGATGCCGCACGGCGGCTTCAAGCACTCCGGGTACGGCAAGGACCTGTCGATGTACGGCCTCGAGGACTACACGCGCGTCAAGCACGTGATGTCCTACATCGGCGAGTAGTCGTGCGGATCCTGCTGGTCGGCGCCGGGGGCGTCGGCGCGGCGTTCTGTGCCATCGCGGCTCGTCGGGACTTCTTCGAGCAGGTCGTGGTCACCGACTACGACCTCTCCCGCGCGCAGCGGGCCGCCTCCACGGACCCACGGTTCGCGGCCGCGCAGGTCGACGCCTCCTCGGCCGAGTCGGTGGCCTCGCTCGTGCGGGAGCACGCCGTGACGCACGTCGTGAACGCCGTGGACCCGCGGTTCGTGATGCCGGTCTTCGAGGGCGCGTACGCCGGTGGAGCCGACTACCTCGACATGGCGATGAGCCTGTCGAAGCCGCACCCGGAGGCGCCGTACTCCCGGGTGGGCGTGAAGCTCGGAGACGAGCAGTTCGCGCGGGCAGGGGAGTGGGAGGGCGCCGGACGGCTGGCGCTGTGCGGCATCGGCGTGGAGCCGGGGCTCTCCGACGTGTTCGCGCGCTACGCCGCGGACCACCTGTTCTCGGACATCGACGAGCTCGGCGTGCGCGACGGCGCGAACCTGGTCGTCGAGGGGCACGACTTCGCCCCGTCGTTCTCCATCTGGACCACCATCGAGGAGTGCCTGAACCCGCCGGTGGTCTGGGAGAAGGAGCGCGCCGACCGAGGCGAGGACGGCGGCTGGTTCACCACCGAGCCGTTCAGCGAGCCGGAGGTCTTCGACTTCCCGGAGGGCATCGGGCCGGTGGAGTGCGTCAACGTCGAGCACGAGGAGGTGCTCCTGATGCCGCGCTGGGTGGGCGCGCAGCGGGTCACGTTCAAGTACGGCCTCGGGGACGAGTTCATCGAGGTCCTCAAGGTGCTGCACAAGCTCGGGCTTGACCGCACCGACAAGATCCGGGCGGGTGGGGTCGAGGTGAGCCCTCGGGACGTGGTGGCGGCCGCGCTCCCGGACCCCGCGACGCTGGGGGACCGGATGCGGGGCAAGACCTGCGCCGGGCTCCAGGTCACCGGCACCGGCAAGGACGGCCGGCCGCGGTCGACGTACCTCTACCACGTCGTCGACAACGAGTGGTCGATGCGGGAGTACGGCCACCAGTGCGTGGTGTGGCAGACCGCCGTCAACCCTGTCGTCGCGCTCGAGCTGCTGGCCGCCGGCACGTGGTCCGGCCGGGGTGTGCTGGGACCGGAGGCGTTCGACGCCGAGCCGTTCCTTGCCCTGCTCAACGACTACGGCGCCCCCTGGGGACAGCGCGACGACTGAGCGCGCTGGCGCAGCCGCACCACTCCTGGTGCCTCGCGGACCCCGAGCTCAACCACCCGTTCCGCCTCTCGGGCACCGCCGTCGGGGTGGGACGGCTCCCGGCTCTACGATGAACCCATGACCAGCGATCTCGGGGACCTGCCGGAAGCCCACGTGGACAGCTCCTTCGAGCGCGCGCCGGGGGGAGCCGACGCGGTCGACACCGCGCAGACCGATGTGGGAGCGAAGGGCGCCGACGTCCCGCCCGTGACCCCGGACGAGCCGATGTCCGCCCAGCAGGAGGCCGACATCCCTCAGGAGCTCCTCGAGCCCGAGCCTCCGGAGCCCGAGGAGCAGGCCACCGACAACACCGACGCTCCGTCCTCCTGACGAGCGCAGCCGGCCTAGCGGCGGATGGCCGCGACGACCCCACCGGTGACCCGGACCAGGTCCGCCGGGGACAGTCCGAGGTCGAGACCGCGTCGACCACCGGAGACGTAGACGGTCTGGTGGGCCAGCGCGCTGTCGTCCAGCACCGTCGGGTGTGCACGGCGCTGCCCGACCGGTGAGATACCGCCCACGACGTACCCCGTCGCCCGCTCCGCCTGCGAGGGCTCGGCCATGGTCGCCCTCTTGCCGCCGACGGCGGCGGCCACCGCCTTGAGGTCCAGCTGACCGGTGACCGGGACGACACCCACGACCAGGCGGCCGTCGACCGAGACGAGCAGGGTCTTGAACACCTGCTCCGGAGGCAGCCCGAGCGCCTCCGCCGCCTCGAGCCCGTACGACGCTGCACCCGGGTCGTGCTGGTAGGCGTGCTCGCTGAAGGCGATCCCGGCGCGGGTCAGCGCCACCGTGGCCGGCGTACCTCCGGCGCCTGACCTCGTGGCCACCGCTCAGTTCACGGACCAGGCCGTGCGCACCTCGGTCGCCGGCAGCGAGGGGATGGCCCGCATCGCCCGCATCTCCTCGCGCAGCGCTCGCCGCAGCAGCGCCAGCCGGTCCAGCGCCGAGTCGGTCTCCAGCATCGTCTGACGCTCCTGCAGCGTCAGCAGGCAGGTCGCGGCCAAGCTGTAGGAGAGGTACTCCGGGTCCCGCGGCATCGCGCCGTCCAGCACCTCTCCGCCCCGCAGGTCGGAGAGCCGGCGACGGTACTCCTCGAACGCGCCGAGCGTCCGGGCCGCCTCGTGCGCGGGGTCGCTGCCCTTCGGCGTGGGCTCCGAGAGCGTCTCGACGTCGCCGACGAGGTAGCTGCCGGAGGAGTCCACGCCGCCCAGTCGCATCCGTTGCCTGCCGACGACCTCGATGTCGAAACGGCCGTCCTGGTAGCGCTCCACGGACGTCAGCTGCACCACGCAGCCCACCCGGTGCAGCGACTGCGTCCACGCGGTCCTGATCCGCCCCACCTCGTAGCCCTCGCGGATGGCGACGATGCCGAAGAGCCGCATCGAGCGGTCGGAGATCGTCAGCAGGTGGTGCACCAGTGCCCGGTAGCGGTCCTCGAAGACGTGCAGCGGCACGGTGACCCCGGGGAACACCACGGTGTTGAGGGGGAAGAGGGGCAGCTGCTCCGACACGTCGCCAACCTACTTGTTCGTCTGCGGTCGCCCGGCGGCACGCACCGTCCGGAGCACAGACGAACCGGACCTAGACTGGGGGGATGATCCGCCGTGTCGACCTGCGCGGCAGCAACGCTGTCGACTACCGCTCCGTGGTCCCGCGCGCCGACTTCGACGTGGAGGCAGCGCTCGACGTGGTGCGGCCCATCTGTGACGCGGTCCGGGACCGCGGCGTCGAGGCGGTGCACGAGCTGACCGCCAGGTTCGACCGCGTCGAGCAGACCGACGTCCGCGTGCCCGTCGCCGCGCTGCACGACGCGCTGGCCGGTCTCGACCCCGCCGTGCGCGCCGCCCTGGAGGAGTCGGTCCGCCGGCTGCGGCTGACCTGCGAGGCCGAGCTGGAGGGCGACGTCACCACCCGGGTCGTGCC
Organism: Nocardioidaceae bacterium; assembly: GCA_035634095.1. Taxonomy (GTDB): domain Bacteria; phylum Actinomycetota; class Actinomycetes; order Propionibacteriales; family Nocardioidaceae; genus Nocardioides_B. The sequence goes on from DASQDP010000144.1 coordinate 30,194, forward strand.
TGGCGGCACGGTCACCCAGCGCATGGTCCCCATCGAGCGGGTCGGGCTCTACGTTCCCGGAGGCATCGCACCGCTGGTCTCGAGCGTGGTGATGAACGTCGTGCCGGCGCAGGTCGCGGGCGTCTCGTCGATCGCCCTGACGTCCTCGCCGCAGGCCGACCACGGCGGCCTGCCGCACCCAACGATCCTGGCCGCGTGCGCCCTGCTCGGCGTCGAGGAGGTGTACGCCGTCGGCGGCGCGCAAGCCGTCGCGATGTTCGCCTACGGCGCCGGGCCGTGCCGCAAGGTGGACCTCATCACCGGCCCCGGCAACATCTACACCGTCTCTGCCAAGCGGCTGCTCAAGGGCGTCGTCGGCATCGACTCCGAAGCAGGTCCGACCGAGATCGCGATCCTCGCCGACGACACCGCCGACCCGGCGTTCGTGGCCGCCGACCTGCTCAGCCAGGCCGAGCACGACCCGATGGCGGCGGCCGTGCTGGTCACACCCTCGGCGGCGCTGGCCGACGAGGTGGAGGCCGAGCTCGACAAGCAGGTCTCGGCGACCCGCCACGTCGAGCGGATCCGGACCGCGCTGTCCGGCAAGCAGTCCGGCATCGTGCTCGTCGACGACCTCGAGCAGGGGCTCGCGGTCGTGGACGCCTACGCCGCAGAGCACCTGGAGATCCAGACCCGGGACGCCGCCAGCCTCGCACGCCGGGTGCGCAACGCCGGCGCGGTGTTCGTCGGTCCCTTCGCTCCGGTGTCCCTGGGCGACTACTGCGCGGGCTCCAACCACGTGCTGCCCACCGCCGGGTGCGCCTGCCACAGCTCCGGTCTGTCGGTGCGTGCGTTCCGCAAGGCCGTGCACCTCGTCGAGTACGACGAGCAGGCGCTGCGCGACGTCGCCCGGCACGTCGTCCACCTCGCCGAGGCGGAGGACCTGCCCGGTCACGGCGCGGCAGTCGACGCACGCGTGTCCCGGTCGAGCCGGGAGGCGTGATGCCGCTTCCCCTGCGGGAGGAGCTGCGGGGTGTCGAGCCCTACGGCGCACCGCAGCTGGACCCGCACGCCGTGCCGGTGCAGCTGAACGTCAACGAGAACCCCTACCCGCCCGGCGAGGCGGTCGTCGCCGACGTGGCGGCCGCCGTCTCCGAGGTCACCCGCACCCTCAACCGCTACCCGGACCGGGAGTTCACAGCGCTCCGGGAGGACCTCGCCGCGTACCTCGGCCACGGCGTCACGTCCGGCCAGGTCTGGGCTGCCAACGGCTCCAACGAGGTGATGCTGCACGTCCTGCAGGCCTTCGGCGGACCCGGGCGCACGGCGGTGTCCTTCGCTCCGACGTACTCGATGTATCCCGAGTACGCCCGCGACGCCATGACCGGCTGGGTGGTCGGGCACCGGGAGGAGGACTTCTCCCTCGACGTGCCGCACGCCGTGGCCGTCGTCGCGCAGCACCGGCCGAGCGTGGTGCTGCTGCCCTCGCCGAACAACCCGACCGGCACGGCGCTCCCGCTTCCGACGGTGGCCTCGCTGTGCTCGGCGGCCGCCGACGTCGGCGGGATCGTGGTGGTGGACGAGGCCTACGGCGAGTTCC
>DASQDP010000145.1:0-71663 GCA_035634095.1 Nocardioidaceae bacterium
GCCTCGACGTCGGCGGGCGAGCTCGTCGGCCCGGTCCGGTCCGGAGGACGGAGGTGGGTCGTGGGCTCGTTGCCGGACGAGGTCGGCGAGCACTCCGTCCAGGCGGGCCGCCACCTCCGGCGGCATCGACGCCGCGCCGCCGCTGCCATGGTCCGCGGGCTCACCGTCCCGGAGGCCGGTGAGGGCGCGGCGCACCTGCTCCTCCTGCTCCGGTGTCACGGTCCCTCCTCTGTGTGCTCGCTCGTCGGTGCCTGCGCTGGTTCGACGCGCGGACCGGCTCGCGGGTTCCGAGGCCCGCGGCGACCCGTTGCTCGGTCGTCGCCGTCGGGGACGACACCGGGGGTGCCCGCGGAGGTCCGGGAGGGTGTCCGGGTCGCGTTCCGGACCGGTTGGTGGTCGACCAGCAGCGGCAGCAGCTTCGCCCGGGCTCGCGAGCAGCGGCTCTTGACGGTCCCCTGAGGGCAGTCGAGGAGGGTGGCGACCTCGTCCACGGAGTACCCCTCGAGGTCCACGAGCACCACCGCGGCCCTCTGGTCCGGAGGCAGGGTGTCGAGGGCGGCCAGCACGGCAGCCCGCCGCTCGGCGTCCACGGCCAGGTCGGCCGGGTCCACGACCCCCGCCGATGCGGGCACCGCCGGCGTCGCGGTGTCGTGCTGTGACCGGTCGCCGAGGTCGTCCGGCAACGGCTCGGTGCGTCGTACGCTCCGGCGGCGCAGCCGGTCCAGGCAGGCGTTGACCACGATCCGGTGCAGCCAGGTGGTCACCGCAGCGTCACCTCGGTAGGAGCCGGCCCGGCGGAAGGCGGCCACCAGAGCGTCCTGGAGGGAGTCGGCGGCCTCCTCGGGGTCGCCCGTCGTCCGCAGCGCCACCGCCCACAGCCGATCCCGATGCCGGGTGAAGAGCTCACCGAAGGCGTCCGGGTCCCCCTCCAGGTGAGCGCGGAGCAGCGCGCGGTCGTCGGGCCCGGGCCGAGCCTCGCCGTCCGGCCCGCGCAGCCCGCTCATGAGCGGACGGAGATCTCCGCAACACGGCCCTGGTAGCCGCCGGGGGCCGTCGGGAGGGACGTCAGCCACACCACGAGCCACCGGGTGCGCACCCGCTCCTCGAGGTCGAGGGTCACCCGCCGACCGGCGGCCTTGTCGGACGCTACGGTGCTCAGACCGTCCGTGCTCGCCGGGGCGGCGTCGGTGTCGGTGTCCGCGGCCAGGATCTGGAGCGCCGTGCCGCTGCCCTCCAGCCGGAGCCGGACCTGCCCGACCCGGGCGGGCCTGCCCAGGTCGACGAGCAGGCCGACCCCTTCCTTGAGCCCGCCGAGCGTCGGCTTGCCGCGGTAGGTCACGGTGTGCCAGGCGGTGTCCGGCTTGCCGTCCGCCGCCAGGGGAGCCAGGTCGGAGTTCTCCTCCGGAGGGTCGGCGAGCGGGTCGAAGTCGGTGACGCCCTTGATCTGCACCGGTGCGGTGGCCCGAGGCGAGGCGCCCTGGGTGGTGGCCTGGTCCGTGGTCGCGTCCGGGTCGCGGCCGAAGCCGCCCAGCCCGTCCCCGATGCCGAGCCCCATGCCCTGGGCGACGGAGGCCGCGACGACCAGGCCGAGGGCCGCCAGCAGCACGGGGGTGCGTCGGCGACGCGGAGCGCCGGCCGGCTCGCCGCCGAGGTCGTCCGCCGGCTCGGTGGAGCGGTCCGGGGAGCGCCGCGCCGGTCGGTCCGCCGGTTGCTCGGCACGGGCATCGGCCGGCCGCTCGGCAGGTCGGTCGGGGGGCCGCTCGAAGGGGGCGGAGACACCGTCCGGCCCCCAGGCGTAGAGCCCGGCAGCACCGGTCGACCCGGTCCCCTCGCGGCCCGGGGGGGCCGCCCGGTCGACCGGGGTGGTCGGCTCGTCGGCGAACAGCGGCCTGGCGGCGCGCTCGGGGTCAGGGTGGGGGCGCCGGCGCCCCTCGAGCCCGTCCGCACCCGGAGGTGCCGGACCCACGGCCGGCCCGCTCCCCGACACCGGCGTCCACGCCACGGCGCTGTCCTCGTCGAGGAAGACGGGCGCTCCGGCCTGGGTCGCCTCGGGGTCGAACACGGGGCCGGTCCGCGGCGCGCCGTCCGCCGGTTCCGGGTCGGTGACCAGGTTCTGGGTGGGCGGATCCAGGTCCGGGTCCGCGGCCAGGTCGGAGCGGTGCAGCGCGGTCGTCGGCTCGAGCGCCGATGGTCCCCACGCCGAGCTGCCGACGGGGTCACCGACGAAGTCGGCCAGCGCGGCCGCGACCTCGTGCGCGGTGGAGATCGGGGTGGTGCCGGGCCGGGCAGCCGCGTTGAGCACCTGCTCGCAGATCGCGTCCAGCGGCCGGGGTACGCCGGCGCGCACCCGTCGAGGACGCAGCGGTCGGCCGTGCTCGACGGGGGCCGGCGGGACCCGTGAGCCCTCGGTGCCGGGCCAGCGGCCGACCAGGGCGGCGTACAGCAGACCGGCGAGGTTGAGGACGTCGGACTCCCGCGCGGTCACCGAGACACCGTCGGTGACGCGCCGCGTCCCCTCCGGCGAGCGGAGCAGCGCGTCGACCACGAAGCCGATCAGCTTGACCGACCCGGCCTCCGAGATCACCACGTGCTCGGGCAGCAGCCGCCCGTGCGCGACGCCGTGCCGGTGGGCGTTGGTGATCGCGTCGGCGACCTCCTTGACCACCCAGGCAGCCCGCTGCGGCGACAGCGGCGCGTCCGCGACGAGCCGGTCCAGGGACAGCCCGGACCCCCACTCGTTGACGACGTACACCAGGCCGTCGGAGGCGGCCGCGTCGAGCACCCGCAGGAGTCGGGGGTCGCTGACCAGGGCCGAGGAACGCGCACCGTCGAGCAGCGGCTGCGCCCGCGGGTCCGTGTCGGGGAGCACGTGCACGGCCACGTTGCGGGCCAGCACCGAGTCGGTGGCACGCCAGAAGCCTGCCCCCGAGCTCTCGTCGAGCAGGTCCTCGAGGCGGAAGCGCCGTGCGAGGACGGTCCCGGGCCCGATGGCGGAGTCGGCCATCGTCCCTCCTCGCTCTCGTGTGCCCGCACGTCGTCCGCACCCTGCTGAGGGCGCGGCGGTTCCCCATGCTACGGCGCTCCGGTCACCGACGAAGACGCTTGCCCACCAGCGCCATGACGCCGGTCACCTCCGTGATCCGCATCGCCCGGGCCAGCACCAGGAAGACCAGCACGTCGACGAGCCCGGTGACAGCGAGCACGCCCACCGCGCGTCCCTTGCTGGCGCCCGAGGTCGCCGCACGTCCGGTCCCCGCCGGCCAGAGCTCCTGCAGCCCCCACCGTGTCGCCCACGCTGCCGCGGTCGCGATCGCGCCTGCGATCATCAGGCGCACCAGGAACCGCACGAGCACCGGGGTCTCCAGCCCGCCGAGGACCCGGCGCAGCAGCCAGTAGGAGCAGACGGCTCCGACCAGGTACGCGCCGCCGTAGGCGAGGACCAGCCCTGGCGCGGTGTCGGCGGGTGACGTGCTGCGGGTGAGCAGGACCGCGAGCGCGATGTTGGTCGCGGCGATCAGGCACTGCACCCAGAAGACGGTGCGGGTGCGCTCCAGGGAGTAGAAGCCGCGCAGGACCAGGTAGTGGGCGGTGAAGAACACCAGCCCGGGAGCGAAGAGCGCCAGCGACACCGCGAACGCGGGCACGTTCGGCCGGGCGGCGCCGTAGCCGATCATCAGGTTGCTGACGTCCAGGGCGACCAGCGGCAGCAGCATCGCGAAGGGGATGATCACGACGTACGTCGTGCGCAGCGTCGAGGCCACGCTGCGGGCCAGCCCGCGCAGGTCGGACTCGGCCGCGTACGCCGAGAGGCGCGGGAGCACCGCGGTGGCGAGGGAGACCGTCGCGATGCTGTGCGGGACCATCACCAGCAGGAAGGCGCTGGAGTAGATGGTGTAGCCGGTGCCGTCCTGGGGGGAGCTGCACACGTTCGCGAACGCGTCCGCGGTCCCCGACGAAGCGATCTTGACGACCACCGTGTAGGCGATCTGGTTCACCAGCACGAACAGCACGGTCCAAGTGCCCAGCCGCAGGGTGTGCCCGAGCCCGGTGCCCCGGAAGTCGAAGCGCGGCCGGAACCGGAACCCGGCCCGCTTCAGGAACGGCACCAGGATCGCCAGCTGGGCAACGATCCCGAGCGTGGACCCCAGGCCGAGCAGAAGCTCCTGGCTGCCGGTGTAGCCGCCGACGGTGGAGCCCGGGCCGGCCAGCACCCGGGGGTCGGCCGGGCCGCCGCCGGGGGTGCACAGGTCCCGCACCGGTCCGTGGGTCCACAGGTAGACCGCGAGCACGGACACCGAGATGACGTTGTTCGCGATCGGCGCCCACATCATCGGGCCGAAGCTGCCGCGGGCGTTGAGCACCTGCCCGACCAGCACGAACATGCCGTAGAAGAACACCTGCGGCAGGCACAAGCGCGCGAAGTCGATCACCGACTCCCGCTGCGCACTGAGCTCGGGGGTGAAGAAGCTGCCGTCGAGGAAGAGCCGCATCAGCAGCGGCGCGAGCAGCACGAGCACGGCGGTCACCCCGGCCAGGAACACCGCGGCCAGCGTTATCACCCGGTTGGTGTAGGCATCCCCGCCGTCCGGGTCGTTGCGCATCGCGCGCACGAGCTGCGGCACCAGCACCGCGTTGAAGACCCCGCCGGCCAGCAGGATGTACAGCATGTTCGGCACCGTGTTCGCGATCGTGAACACATCGGCGTGGAGTGCAGTGCCGAGGGCGGCGGCGAGGAGGGCGCTGCGCACGAAGCCGCTGAGCCGGGACACCACGGTCCCGGCGGCCATCACGGCGCTGGAGGACAGGACGCCGGCGTCGGTGCCGGTGTCGGCTCCCGTCCGGCTCACGCCTTGGCCTTGTGCCCGGGGTGCGGCGAGCGGTCGCCGCCGGAGCGGGCCAGCAGCGGGCCGTGGGTGGCCTGGCGGCGGCGGATGCGGCGGTACAGCCGGACCGCGACCGCCAGCAGCAGCAGCACGCCGCCGATGCCCATCACCACCCAGATGACCGTGCTCACGTTGCTGGTGCGCACGCTGAACCGGGTCTCGCTGCCCAGCGGGCGGCCGTCCACGTCGACCACCTTCAAGGTGACCGAGTGCACGCCGATGTCGGAGGAGCGCGCCTGGAGGCGGATCGCGGTGCGCCGACCGGGACCCAGCGTGACCGGCTCGAAGCGCGACAGGCGCAGCCGCGTGTCCGGCGTCGACGTGGCCAGCCCGACCGTGACGGTCCGCTCGAGGTCGTTGACCAGGGTGAGCTGGATGGGACCCGACACCCCCGACATCATCACGAACCGGGGACCCACGATGTGCACCTGCGACATCTGCGAGCGCAGGTAGCCGCCGGCCCGTCTCGTCGTACCGCGGGCCCGGTCCGGGTCCGCTCGAGCGCTCGTCGACGACCCGAGCAGCGCCACTCGCGCCACCGCGTCCTCCACGGCGTCCGGTCCGGTGAGCAGCGTGGCGAAGGCGCGTCCGGTCAACGTCAGGGCCGCGGTCGCCGCGAGGTTGCCGGCTGGGACCTCGGCGACCTGCTCCTCCGGGGGGTACACCAGCTCGTCCGCCACCGCCTCCTCGTCGTCCGACCCCGCAACAGGACCGGCCGGGCGGCCCGAGCTGCCCGCGGTGACGCCGGGGAGGTCGACCAGCCGCAGCCACGGCCGGTCCAACGCGGCGAAGAACCCGGCGCTCTGCCAGCCGGATCCCGGGTCCCAGTCGCCGGGCAGGGACACCACCAGTGGCTGGGCACGGTCCGGTGACAGCGCGCGCAGCGCGGCCTCGCCCAGCAGCCGCTGCCTGACGGCCAGCGCGGTGAAGCGGGGGTGCGGACGGGGACCGCCCGAGCCCGCGGCGGTGTCGGCGAGGACGACAGGGGGGTGACCGGGACGGCGTACGACCGTGGTGCCAGCCGAGGGCAGCGCGGAGTCCGCGAGCAGCACGGCTGCCTGGGCCCCGACCCCCTGCAGCGCCACGGGGGACAGGTAGCCGCTGGACGGGGCGACCACCGGGACGGCGCGCTCGATGCCGTGGCCGGCCAGGGTGGCGGCGCCCAGCCGGAGCGCGCGCGCCATCAGCTCCGGCCGCCGGTCGCCGAGGGCGGCCGACACGTCGAGGTCGCCGTAGGGGAGGGAGGCGACGGTGTGCGTCGGTGCCTGACGCCGGAACTCCTCCAGCCAGGCGCGCGCCCGGGCGACCGCCGGCGACGGATCGTCCCCGGTCTCCCCTTCCTCGGCCGCGTCCCCCTCCGCGCCGGCGCCGCCGTCCTCCGGGGGCGCCCCCCCACCTGCCGCTGAGGATCCCGGCGTCTGGGGTGCCGCGTCGGGCTCGTCCTCGGCCGGGGCCGGTGCCGTGTCGAGAGGGGGGTTGCCCAGGGCGACCGACGCCACAGCGTCCAGGACCGCCGGGTCCACCACCCAGGTCAGCGGCCGCCGGGTGGTGCCGCTCCAGGCCAGCAGCCGGGCGAGCCGCCCGTTCGGCGCCAGCTCGCGCTCCCAGGTCGAGACCCCCAGCAGGCGGGCCGCACCGCCTCGGCGCACCGGCTGCCTGACCGGCACGACCAGCGCCAGGCTGGTGCGCGCCCGGGCGGCGCCCGCACTGCCGGGTTCGGGCAGCAGCGGCAGGAACGTCCGGGCCCGGCCGTCAGCCAGCGAGTCCCGCTCGCCGTCGGTGGCGCCGAGCACGTGCACGCCGATCCAGTAGACGCCGGGGCCCCCGGTGATCGCGAGGTCCGCGCGGCGCAGCGACAGCCGGTACGACGCCGTGCCACCCGGCAGCAGGTCGTTGATCGTCACGTACTGGCCCTCGGCGGCGCGCCGCTCGCCGACCGGGGTGTCCGGGGAGGTGGCGGCGGCCTCCGCCAGGCCGCTGCGGCTGGTGATGGGGGTCGAGGAGGTGACCAGATAGACGTTGAGGTCGGTCCAGGTCTCGTCGGACCGGTTGGTGACCTCGCCGGTGACCGTGACCCGGCCGCTGCTCGGGACGGTCGCCGGCGCCAGGCTCGCGATGGTGACCCGCAGCGGCGTCCGCGGGTCGGTCGGTGCCGCGGCCGGGGCAGCCGCCGGTGAGGCGGAGGCGACGGCCCCCGGTGCCGGTGGGGCGGCGACCGCCGGCCCGTGCGCGACCGGCAGGAGCGCGGTCCCGAGCCCCGCCGTCGCAGCGAGGAGACCCGTCGCCAGCCGGGGCGCTGCGGGACGGGTCACACCCGCAAGGCTAACGAGTGGCGTGGGGGCCGGTGGGCATAGAGTGACCGGTCGTGTCCGAGCAGCCCGAGCCCGTCCGCCAGCGCGGCGGCGGCCCGGCGACGGCGGAGGCCGAGGACGGCGGTGCCGTGCGCAACATGCGCAGCGTCCAGGACCGGGCAGTGCGCGAGCTGCTGCGGCTCTCCCCGGTCATCGACGAGCTGGGTGCCCGGTTCACCGCCGCCGGCGAGCAGATCGCGCTGGTCGGCGGGCCGGTGCGCGACGCCATGCTGGGCCGGCTGCACAACGACCTGGACTTCACCACCTCGGCCCCACCCGAGACGACGGAGCGTCTGCTCACCGGCTGGGCCGACGCCACCTGGGACATGGGGCGGTCGTTCGGGACGATCGGCTGCCGCCGCGGTGAGTGGACGATCGAGGTGACGACGTACCGCTCGGACGCCTACGAGGCGCACTCCCGCAAGCCCGCCGTCGCCTACGGGACCAGCCTGGAGGGCGACCTGGGGAGGCGGGACTTCACCGTCAACGCGATGGCGGTGACCCTCCCGGAGCGCCGCTTCGAGGACCCGTACGGCGGCATCGTCGACCTCGCACACGGAGTCCTGCGAACGCCGGGCACCCCGGAGGAGTCCTTCTCCGACGACCCGCTGCGGATGCTGCGCGCGGCGCGCTTCGCCGCCCAGCTCGGGTTCACCGTGGACCCGGACGTGGTGCGGGCGATGACCGACATGGCCGACCGGATCTCGATCGTGTCCGCGGAGCGGGTCCGCGACGAGCTGGTCAAGCTCGTGGAGGCGCCGCACCCGCGCCGTGGCCTCGGGCTGCTCGTGGAGACCGGCCTCGCAGAGCGGGTGCTGCCCGAGCTCCCGGCGCTGGCGCTCGAGCGCGACGAGCACCACCGGCACAAGGACGTCTACGAGCACACGCTGACGGTGCTCGAGCAGAGCATCGACCTCGAGCACCGGCTGCCTGGCGGCGGCCCGGACTTCGTGGGCCGTTTCGCGGCGCTGATGCACGACGTGGGCAAGCCACGGACCCGCCGGTTCGCCGACGACGGGACCGTCACGTTCCACCATCACGACGTGGTCGGGGCGAAGCTGACCCGGCGACGGATGCGCGCCCTGCGCTTCTCCAACGACGTCACCGACCAGGTGGCCCGGCTGGTCGAGCTGCACCTGCGCTTCCACGGCTACGGCACCGGGGAGTGGACCGACTCGGCGGTGCGCCGCTACGTGCGCGACGCCGGCAGCGAGCTGGAGCGGCTGCACATCCTGACTCGCGCGGACTGCACCACCCGCAACCGGCGCAAGGCGGAGCGGCTGCGGCGCAGCTACGACGACCTCGAGGTGCGCATCGCCCGGCTGGCCGAGCAGGAGGAGCTCGACTCGGTGCGCCCGGACCTCGACGGCAACCAGATCATGGCGCTGCTCGGCGTGGGCCCGGGCCCGGAGGTCGGCGCGGCGTACCGGTTCCTCCTGGAGGCCCGGATGGACCACGGCCCGCTGAGCGAGGAGCGGGCCACCGAGCTGCTGCTGGGTTGGTGGCGCTCGCGGGGCTGAGCTGGCGGCGGCCGGCTCAGCTGCTGGTTACCAGGGGATGCAGGACGTTTGACGCTTCCCACGGGTTGTGGCCCATGGGGAGAGCCAGTTCTCCATGGGCAGTGCGGACGACGCCCGTCCCGCCCTAGGCTGCCGCCATGCACAGCGATCTCTTCGCCCAGTCCAACCTCGAGGTCGACGGACAGCGGTTCGCCCTCCAGAACTCCCAGCTGCTGCGGGTGGCGCTCGGCCCGGACGTGCTCTCCGTCAAGGGCGCGATGGTGGCCTACCAGGGCGCGGTCCGCTTCGACCACGAGAAGGCCGGCAGTGTCGGGAAGCTGCTGAAGAAGATGGTGACCAGCGAGGACATGCCGCTGATGCGGGTCTCCGGCCAGGGTGAGGTGTTCTTCGCCAACGAGGCGGGCTACGTGTACCTCGTGGACCTCGCCGGTGACGGGATCAGCGTCAACGGCCGCAACCTGCTGGCCTTCGACGCCTCGCTGCAGTGGGACATCAACCGGGTCAAGGGCGCCGGGATGATGGCCGGCGGCCTGTTCAACACCACGCTCACCGGCGCCGGCACGGTGGCCCTGTGCACGGTCGGGCACCCGGTCGTCCTGGACTGCTCCCAGCAACCGACGTACGTCGACGTGCAGGCCTGCGTCGCCTGGTCCTCTCACCTGGTCCCAGAGGTGGTGTCGTCGATGAACATGAGGTCGATGCTGCGCGGCGGTTCCGGTGAGGCGTTCCAATACGCCTTCTCCGGCCCGGGCTTCGTCGTGGTGCAGCCATCGGAGTGGCAGCCGGCGACGACGTCGAGCGGCGGGAGCAGCGGCGGTGGAGGGCTCGGAGGCCTGCTGAACGGATAGGCCGCTCAGGCCGGCAGGGTCGAGGTGAGGGTGCGCGTCGCCCGCGCGTACCACAGCGCAGTCGCGACGTAGCCGAGCGCGACGGCCCCGAGCACGGCGTAGGACCTGCCGGAGTCGGGAAGCACCACGGCGCCGACCGCCGCTGCGGCGACGAAGGCCACGTTGAAGATCACGTCGTACAAGGAGAAGACCCGCCCCCGGTAGGCGTCGTCGACGTGTGTCTGGACCAGCGTGTCGACGACGATCTTGATGCCTTGCGAGGCGAGGCCGAGGACGAAGGCGGCGACGAGCAGAGCCGGCCGGGTGTACAGCGCACCCGGGAGCACCTGCGTGAGCGCCGCACCCGCGAGCAGGGCGAGCACCCAGGTGCGGGGCGCGAGGTGCTCGATGGCGACGGGGGTGAGCACCGCCGCGGTCACGAAGCCGGCGCCGCTGACCAGCACTGCCACCGCCAGCTCGTTGAACGCGGCGTCCGCCTCGCCCGGACCGTGGAAGTGGTTGCGGTAGAGCAGGATCAACGACAGCGAGAACAGCCCGTAGCAGAACCTGTGCACACCGATGGCGGTCAGGCCGTACGCCGCGGGGCGGCGCTCCGCGAGGTGCCGGAGTCCCGCAGCCAGCCCGGAGACGACGTGCCGGACCTCGGCTCGCAGGGCGGGACGCTGCAGGGGCGTGTCGGGGCCGAGCAGGTCACGGGGGATCCGCAGCGCGAGCAGCCCTGCGCCGCCGTACAGGACCGCCGCGGTCGCCAGGACGCCGACGTCGCTGTCCGCGCCGAGGCCGCGCCAGGCCGGGCGGGCGCCCGTGCCGAGCGCGAGGCCGACGAGGAACGCCAGCGTGCCCGCGGTCGGGGTGAGCGCGTTGGCCGTGACGAGCTCGTCGTCGCGGACGACGTGCGGGAGGGCCGCGGACAGGCCGGCGAGCAGGAACCGGTTGACCGACAGGCAGACCAGGATGAGCCCGAACAGCAGCGCGCCACGGACTCCGGCGTGCACCGCCACCGCCAGCAGGGCGACCAGGCCGACGCGCGCGAAGTTCGACCAGGCGAGCACCTGGCGGCGCGACCACCGGTCCAGGAGCACCCCGACGAACGGTCCGAGCACGCTGAACGGCAGCAGCACGACCGCCAGCGCCCCAGCGATCGCTGTCGCGTCCGGTGCCCGCTCCGGCGAGAACACCACGTACGACGCCAGGGCCACCTGGAACACGCCGTCGGTGAGCTGGCTGGCGAAGCGGACCGCGAACAGCCGGCGGAACCAGGTCCCGCGCAGCAGGTGGGTCAGGTGGCGCAGCGCGGTCACGTGCTCCTCCTGCCCGCGGGGCGGCCGGTTACCAGGGGATGTCGGAGTTCTGGCACTCCCCACGGGCCATGACGCATGGGGAGTGCCTAACAGCCTGCATCCCCTGGTAAACCGGCAGGGGACAGGCGCGCCCGAGCAGCGTCAGCGCTCGACGTCGCCGCGGATGAACGCCTCGACCTGGGCCCGGCCCTCGTCGTCGGGCCGCTGCACCGGCGGGGACTTCATCAGGTACGTCGACGCGGAGTCGATGGGTCCACCGATGCCCCGGTCGAGGGCGATCTTGGCGGCCCGCACGGCGTCGATGATGATGCCGGCGCTGTTCGGGGAGTCCCACACCTCCAGCTTGTACTCCAGGTTCAGCGGCACGTCGCCGAAGGCGCGACCCTCCAGCCGGACGTAGGCCCACTTGCGGTCGTCGAGCCACTGCACGTAGTCCGAGGGGCCGATGTGCACGTTGCGGGAGCCGAGGTCGTGGTCGATGTTGGAGGTGACAGCCTGGGTCTTGGAGATCTTCTTCGACTGGAGCCTGTCGCGCTCCAGCATGTTCTTGAAGTCCATGTTGCCGCCGACGTTGAGCTGGAACGTGCGGTCCAGTGCCACGCCGCGGTCCTCGAACAGCTTCGCCAGCACCCGGTGGGTGATGGTGGCGCCGACCTGGGACTTGATGTCGTCGCCGACGATGGGCACGCCCGCGTCCGCGAACTTCTTCGCCCACACCGGGTCCGATGCGATGAACACCGGCAGCGCGTTGACGAAGGCCACGCCGGCGTCGATCGCGCACTGCGCGTAGAACTTGTCGGCCTCCTCCGACCCCACCGGCAGGTACGCGACCAGCACGTCGGCGCGGCTCTCCCTGAGCACGGAGACGACGTCCACCGGGTCCGCGTCGGACTCCTCGATGGTCTCCCGGTAGTACTTCCCCAGCCCGTCGTACGTCGGACCTCGCTGCACCGTCACGCCGAGCGGGGGCACGTCGGCGATCTTGACGGTGTTGTTCTCGGAGGCGCCGATCGCCTCGGACAGGTCGAACCCGACCTTCTTGGCGTCCACGTCGAACGCGGCGACGAACTCGACGTCACCGACGTGGTAGTCGCCGAACTTCACGTGCATGAGCCCGGGGACCGACCTGTCGGGGTCGGCGTCACGGTAGTACTCCACGCCCTGCACCAGTGAGGTGGCGCAGTTGCCGACCCCCACGATCGCTACTCGAACCGTACCCATCGGTCATCTCCTCGGTTGCTCTGTGTGCGAACTGGACTGTTCTGGCTGACCCGAGGCCGGGTGCGCGGCTGCGGGATGTGGTGCTGGTGTCGCCGGGGGAGGCGAGGCGGCGTCGGGACCGGACGGTCCCTCGGAGATCCGAGAGCCGCCGCGCTCGGCGTTGATCAGGTCCGAGAGCCACCGGACCTCCCTCTCCACGGACTCCACGCCGTGGCGCTGCAGCTCCATGGCGTAGCGGTCCATCTGGCGCTGGGTGCGGTCGAGCTGGTGCTGCACGCGGTCGAGGCGTTCCTGCAGGCGGCTGCGCCGGCCCTCGAGGATCCGCAGCCTCGCCTCCATGTCGGTGCGGCCGAAGAACGCGAAGCGGACGCCGAAGTTGTCGTCCTCCCAGGCCGAGGGGCCCACGTCCGCCATCAATCCGGTGAACTGGTCGGTCCCGGCCGGCGTGAGCTCGTAGACGATGCGCTGACGCCGGCTCACCGCCCCCGGCTCCGGAGCGGTCACGTGCTCGGCGATCCAGCCCGACCGGAGCATCTTCTTCAGCGCCGGGTACAGCGAGCCGTAGGACAGCAGCCGACTCCACCCCAGCACCCCGTTGACCTGCTTGCGGAGCTCGTAGCCGTGCATCGGTGACTCGTGCAGCAGTCCGAGCACCGCGAGCTCGAGGGTCTCGCCACGACGTGGCACAGGCTCGGTCCTTCCCACCAGGGAGGTGCAGGTGTCGACAGACTCGACCACCCGGGTTGGCCGCCAGTCTATCGCGTGAACCTATCGCACCGATATATCAGTCGAGTCACATCTCACCCGGCTCCGGGACGGGTGTCGTGCTTCCGCATTGGGCAGGCGGCCCGCCCCGTACGCTGATCTGCGCCCCTGCCAGCGCCGACGACCCAGGAAGCCGACTCCGTGAGCCGAGACTCCGTGAGCCCAGACTCCGGACGCCCACCCGCGCGGCCGAGGCGCTCGGCGTCCGCGGCGCGCCGTCCCACCGGGCCCGGGTCCCGCCGGAGCTCACTCCTGCGACGCGTGCTCACCTGGCTGGGACTGACGGCGCTGGGGCTGCTGCTGGTGGGCGCGGCCGCCTTCGTCGTGGGCTACCTCACGACCGACATCCCGAACCCGAACACGGACTTCACCGCCCAGACGACGTTCGTCTACTACTCCGACGGCAGGACCGAGGTGGGCCGGTTCGCGACCCAGAACCGCGACAGCATCCCGCTGTCCGGCGTCCCGCAGCAGGTGCAGGACGCAGTGATCGCCGCCGAGGACCGCACGTTCTACACCAACAAGGGCATCGATCCGAGGGGGATCCTGCGCGCGGCGTTCAGCAACGTGCGCGGCAACCCCACCCAGGGCGCGTCCACGATCACCCAGCAGTACGTCAAGATCTTCTACCTGTCCCAGGAGCGCACCCTCACCCGCAAGGTCAAGGAGGCGTTCGTCTCCCTCAAGCTGCAGCGGCAGCAGTCCAAGGACGAGATCCTGCAGGGCTACCTGAACACCATCTACTTCGGCCGCGGCGCCTACGGCATCGAGGCGGCCTCGAAGGCCTACTTCGACAAGAGCGCCAAGCGGCTCACGGTCGCCGAGGGAGCGGTGCTGGCGTCGGTGCTGAACTCGCCGACGGCGCTCGACCCGGACGGCGGACCGGATGCCCGCCGGGCCCTGCTCGGCCGCTACCGGTACGTCCTGGACGGGATGGCCGCCGAGGGCCGCATCTCCACGGACCAGGCGGGCCGGCTGCGCGTCCGGCTGCCGCGCTTCCCGAAGATCGACCGGCAGGACCAGTACGGCGGGCAGCGCGGGCACATCCTCGCCCTGGTCAAGCGCCAGCTCCTCGCCCGGGGCTTCAGCGACCAGGAGATCTCCGGGGGCGGGCTCAAGGTCACCACCACCTTCACCCGCAACGCCATGGACGCGGCGGCCGAGGCGGTGCGCGACCAGGCGCCCAGGAAGCTCAAGAACCTGCACGTCGCGGTCGCCTCGGTCGACCCGGACACCGGAGCGCTCCGGGGCATGTACGCCGGCCAGGACTACTTGAAGAGCCAGATCAACTGGGCCCTCGCCGGGGGAGCGCCCGGCTCGGCGTTCAAGCCCTTCGCGCTCGCCGCCGGGCTCGCCGACGGCTACTCCCTGAGGAGCACGTTCGCGGGCAACTCGCCCTACGTGTTCCCGGACGGGACCACCGAGGTCGTCAACGAGGGCCCCGGTGACGGCAACGACTACGGCTCCGCGATCAGCCTGCTGACCGCCACCGAGCAGTCGGTCAACACCGCGTACGTCGACCTCACCCGATCGATGGAGGACGGGCCGCGCAAGGTGCTCGACATGGCCGTCCGGATGGGCATCCCCCGCACCAGCGCGGGCCTGGAGCCCGTGGCCGGGATCTCGCTCGGGTCCGCGACGATCAGCCCCGTGGACATGGCCAACGCCTACGGCACCATCGCCGACGGCGGCCGGGCGAAGAAGTGGTTCGTTCTCGCCAAGGTGACCGACGACAGCGGGCGCACCCGGTACCAGGCGCCCAGCGAACGACCGCGGGCGCTCCGCAACGACCTGGACCGCGACGTCAGCTACGCGCTGCAGCAGGTCGTGCAGGACGGCACCGGCCGCAACGCTCTCGCGCTGGGCCGACCCGCGGCCGGCAAGACCGGCACCGCGACCAACGAGGCGGGCAACGTGTCCTCGTCGTGGTTCGTGGGCTACACCCCGCAGATGGCGACCGCGGTGATGTACGTACGCGGTGACGGCAACGACAACCTCAACTGCGTCAAGGCGCGCTCCCGTGGCTGCGAGCCGGGCTACCTGGTGCCGTACTTCGGTGCGGAGTTCCCGACCCGCACCTGGACCCAGGCGGTGCGGGAGACCCTCGACGACGCGCCGGTGAAGGAGTTCCCCCCACCCGCCAACGTGGACGCCGACCGCGACGACCACGCGCCGGTCCCCACCTTCACCCCCGAGCCGAGCCGGACCTCGGAGCCGTCGGACACCCCGACCCGGACGCGCAGCGAGGAGCCGTCGGACCGGCCCACTCCCACGCCGACGAGGTCCCGCCCCCCGCAGGCCACCGCGCCGCCGCCCAGCTCCCCGCCGCCCAGCTCCCCGCCGCCCAGTCCGCCGCCGAGCACGCCCAGCGCCGCGCCCCCGACCCCGTCGCAGACCCCCGCACCCACGCCCACGCCGACCGGTGGCACCGGGCCAGCCCCCGACCCCGGCGGGAACGGGAACGGCGGCGGCAACGGCAACGGCAACGGCGTCGCGGCGCCCTAGATGGCCGCCCGTCCCGACGAGGTCGTCCGGCCCTCACGAGCGGACCCGCTGGTGGCCACGGCCAGCGAAGGCATCGGCGGGCCGGTAGGGCGCCACGCTCTACCGCACCCGTGGTGGACGCCAGTGCGCGTGGTCCTGGCCATCACCGCCCTCACCTTCGTCCTCGGCATGGTCCAGAAGACGCCCTGCGTCCGCGACAACTGGGCCGGCGCGGACCTGCGGTACGCCGCCATGTGCTACTCAGACGTCCCCTACCTGTACTCCGGGCGCGGGTTCGCCGCCGGCTACGCGCCGTACGCCGACACCGGCGGCCGCTACTCGGCCATGGAGTACCCGGTGCTCATCGGCTACTTCGCCTACGCCGCGGCGAAGGTGACCCAGGCCCTCGGCGACCCACCCGACCTGACCGCCCGGGCCCGACTTGCCGAGGCGGAGGTGTACGGCGCTCCGGGGGTGGCCGAGGAGTCCGGCCGCTACTTCGTGGTGACCGCGGTGCTGCTGGCACCCTTCGCGCTGCTCACCGGGTGGTTCCTCGCCGGGGTGCACCGGCGCCGGCCCTGGGACGCGATGCTGTTCGCCGCCTCGCCGGCCCTGCTGCTGAGTGGGCTGGTCAACTGGGACCTGCTCGCGGTGGCCGCGCTGGCCGGTGCGCTGTGGGCGTGGTCCCGGGACCGGCCGGTGCTGTGCGGGGTGCTGGTGGGGCTGGGCACCGCCGCCAAGCTCTACCCGCTGTTCCTGCTCGGCGCGCTCCTCGTCGTGTGCATCCGCCGGGGACGGCTGCCGGCGTTCGCGGCAGCTGCGGTGGCCGCCGTCCTGGCCTGGCTGGCCGTCAACGCACCCGCGATGCTGTACGGCCTTGACCAGTGGACCGTCTTCTGGAGCTACAACGACGACCGCGGCGCGGACCTCGGCTCGCTGTGGCTGGTGTGGCAGCAGATGGGACACCCCGTGACGCCGGAGATCGTCAACCGCGTCTCGCTCGGGGTCTTCGCGTCGGTGTGCGTCGGGGTGCTGGTGCTGGGCCTGCGCGCCCGGCGTCCCCCCCGGATCCCGCAGCTGGCCTACCTGGTGGTCGCCGGGTTCCTCGTCGTGAACAAGGTCTACAGCCCGCAGTACGTGCTGTGGCTGCTGCCGCTGGTGGTGCTGGCCCGGCCGAGGTGGCGCGACGTGCTGGTGTGGACGGCCGGCGAGGTCTTCTACTACGGCGCCGTGTGGCTCTACCTGGGCGGCTGGACAGCGTCGGCCTCCTCGGGGGCGCCGGACCGGTTCTACTGGTACGCGATCCTGGTCCGGGTGCTCGCTGAGGCCTACATCGCGGCGCTCGTGGTCCGCGACGTGCTGCAGCCGTGGCGCGACCCGGTGCGGGCGGACGGGCTGACCGACGACCCCGCAGAGCCCGAGCCAGTCCGCCGAGCCTGACCGACCCCGCGGCCGGGGGAGCGTGGCGTGGGCGGCGAGCGGGTAGGAGGTGGTCATGCGCGCCCTCACCACCGTCCCCCTCACTGCCGGGTCGCTCGCGGTGACCGAGGTGCCCGACCCCACGCCCGCGGCGGGCGACCTGCTGGTCGACGCGGTCGCGGTAGGGGTGTGCGGCACTGACCGCGAGATCGCCGGTGGGGAGTACGGCTGGGCACCTCCGGGGCGGGAGCGGCTGGTCCTGGGCCACGAGTCCCTGGGCCGGGTGCGTACGGCGCCGGAGGGATCCGAGTTCGACGAGGGCGACCTGGTCGTCGGGGTGGTCCGCCGGCCCGACCCGGTGCCGTGCGGTGCCTGTGCCCACGGCGAGTTCGACATGTGCCGCAACGGGCAGTACACCGAGCGGGGCATCAAGCAGATCGACGGCTTCGCCAGCGAGCAGTGGACCGTGGAGGCCGACTACGCGGTGCGCCTCGACCCCCGGCTCGCCGACGTCGGCATGCTGATGGAGCCCACCACCGTGGTGGCCAAGGCCTGGGAGCAGGCCGAGGCCGTCGGGGCCCGGGCGTGGTTCGAGCCGCAGACGGTGCTGGTGGTCGGCGCCGGCCCGATCGGGCTCCTCGCGGCGCTGCTGGGGCGGCAGCGCGGGCTCGACGTGCACGTGCTGGACCGGGTGACGACCGGACCCAAGCCGGCGCTGATCGGCGACCTCGGCGCGACGTACCACGCCGGCGACATCGACGACGTCGCCCGCGCGGTGAAGCCGGACGTGGTCATCGAGGCCACCGGGGTCCCGTCCCTGGTCTTCGCGGCGATGTCCGGCACCACCCCCTACGGCATCACCGTGCTCACCGGCGTCTCCGCCGCCGGGCGCACGCTGCGGGTGGACGCGGGCCTGCTCAACCGTGACATCGTCCTGGAGAACGACGCGGTGGTGGGCTCGGTCAACGCGAACCTCCGGCACTACGCCCAGGCGGCGCAGGCCCTGGCCGACGCCGACCTGGACTGGCTGGCGCGGCTGGTCAGCCGGCGGGTGCCGCTCGATCGCTTCGCGGACGCCTTCGAGGCGCAGGACGACGACGTCAAGGTGGCCCTGACGTTCCCATGACGTCTCGAGGCCGGCAGGGCGGCTACCCGCTGACGACCGTCTCGTCGAACGTCGTCGCGGTGAAGCGGACGCGCACCGGGACCTCGTCACCGACCTCGGGCACCCGCGCGCCCGAGGACAGGAACAGCAGGGAGGCCTGCATGTGCGGCGGCTCGGCGAACAGCCTGAGCTTGCCGTCGATGGTGTACGGCGAGCGCACCCACCCCGCCGCGTCGAGCCCGCCCTTGGCGATCCGGGCCGCCCGGTCCTTCAGGGTGGCGCCGCCCGTGGGCGCCTCGAGACCGATGCCGTGCGACGTGCCTCCGGAGACCACCAGGATGCTGCCCGCAGCAGGAGCGGTGCGGCTGCGGTAGCCGAACACGTCGCCGCGCTCCACCGGGTGCACGTCGAGGACCGTCGCGCGCACCCGCAGCGCGTCCCGGTCGCCGAGCCACAGCCCGGTGCCCACCCGGGGCCGGAACTCGTAGTCCGGGTAGGCCCCCCGCAGCGCGAGCAGCTCGTCCTCGGTGAGGTGGGAGACGTAGACGCGCCGGCTGGGCAGTCCGGCGGCGACCACGTCGGTCATCAGCCGGTTCACCTCGGTCAGGTGCGAGCCCGCGGAGCGGGGGGTCGAGCCTGTCGAGGCCATCGGCAGGTGCACCGCGACCCCCTCGACGTGCACCGCGTCGACGAGCTCGGCGGCGCGTCGCAGATCGCGCGCGGAGAAGCCGTGGCGGCGCATCGAGGTCAGCCGCTCCAGGACCACGCGGGGTCGATCGGCGGTCCCGGCGCCGCGTTCGGCCAGGGCCTGCAGGTCCTCGAGCCGGCCGATGGTGTGGACGACGTGCGGCGCGAGCACGGCCCGGGGCTCGAACGGCCGCCACGGCGAGAGCACCATCACCGAGCCGTGGAAGGGGCCGCCGGAGGCGTCGGGGCCGCCGGCGACGGTCGCCACCTCGCCGTACATCCCGACCGCGACGGTGTCCACGCAGAGCCGCGCCGACTGCTCCGCAAGCCGCCGCAGCCCGAAGCCATAGCCGTTGCCCTTGACGACCGGGACGATGCCGGGATGGTCGGCACGGACCTGGTCCAGGTGTCCGCGCCAGCGGCTCCCGTCGACGTACAGGGTCAGCGGCATCCCGGGATCACCGCCCTCCGCCGGACCGGCGCTGCAGGTACACCGAGAAGGCCCGGTAGAGCAGCGGGTTGACCGGCAGGTCCCACTCGCCGGCGTACTCGACGGCCTCGCCGCCGGTGCCCACCTTGAACTGGATGAGCCCCACGTGCGGGTCCTCGGGGTCCAGGGTGTCGGTGATGCCGCGCAGGTCGTAGACGTCCCCACCGCCCGCGAGGGCGTCGCGGACCATCGCCCACTGCACCGCGTTGGAGCCGCGCACCTCGCGCTTCGCGGTCGAGGAGGCGCCGTAGGAGTACCAGGTGTGCCCGCCGACACGGACGCCCACCGTCGCGGCGACCAGGTCCCCGTCGTGGCGAGCCAGGTAGAGCCGGATCCGGTTCGGGTCCTCGGCGAGCAGCGCGGTGAACATGGTCGAGAAGTAGCCCAGCGGGCGGGGCGTGAAATGGTCCCGCTCCGCGGTGTGGGCGTACAGGTCGTGGAAGGCCGGGAGATCGGCCGGGGAGCCGACGGTGACCTGCACACCGGACCTGTCCGCCTTCTTGATGTTGCGCCGCCACTGCTGGTTCATGCCCGCCAGCAGGTCGGCCTCGGTGCGTGGGGTGCCGTCCGGGTGGCGCAGCGGAACCTGGAAGTTGAGCTGCGGCTGGCCGGCCGCGAAGCCGCCCTCGACCGACTGCGGCCGCCAGCCGAGCTCCTGCAGCTGGGACACCACCCGGGCGCCGGCCTGCGACCGCTCGGTGGGGGGTACGCCGCCGAGCCGGTGGACCGCAGGATCGGCCAGCCCCCGCTTCACGGCGGCGGCGTCCCACCGCCGGGTCACCACCGGCGGGCCCATCCGGATGCCGAACGCCCCCGCCTTCCTGAGGTGCCGGACCATCGGGTTGAGCCAGGCTCGCAGGTCCTCGCTCCCCCAGTCGAGGACCGGACCCTCCGGCAGGTACGCGAGGTACCGCTGCACACGGGGCAGCTTGCGGTAGAGCACCAGCGCGACTCCGCCGAGACGGCCCTCGTCGCCGCTGCCGGGCCCAGCGGCCGCGCCCGCGGCCGGTCCGGCCGTGGCGTCGTACCAGCCGATCGACTCGCGCCGCCACTCGTTCTTGACCCGACCCCAGGCAGGGGTCTGCAGGAAGCTTGCGGAGCCCCCCGCGGAGGTGAGCAAGCGCAGGTGCTCCTGGTGCTGCTCGTCGCTGATGGTACGCACGGTCCAGGCGGCGGGGCTCACAGCGGCGGTCACACCCGCTCTCGCAGGAAGGCGAGGTCCGCCCGGTGCTCCGCCGCCCCTCCCGGCGTCTCCACGACCACCGGGGCGCCGGCGTCCCTGACGATCGCGGCGAGGTCGTCGGGTGCGATGCGGCCGGCTCCCAGGCCGGCGTGCCGGTCCGCGCCGCTGTCGAAGTCGTCACGGCTGTCGTTGCAGTGCACGAGGTCGATCCGGCCGGTGATCTTGACGACGTCCTCCACGACCGTGGACAGGTCGTTGCCGCCGGCGTGGGCGTGACAGGTGTCCAGGCAGAAGCCGACCATGTCGAAGCCCTCGGCTGTCGAGATCGCGTCCCACACCCCGGCGATGCGCTCCAGGTAGCGGGTCATCGCGTTGTCGCCGCCGGCGGTGTTCTCGATCAGCAGCGGCAGCTTGAGGTCGGTGGCCTGCACCGCCTTGCGCCAGTTGTCGAACCCCTTCGCAGGGTCGTCGGTGCGCCCGACATGGCCGCCGTGCACGATCAGGCCCTTGGCACCGATCGCGGCGGCCGCGTCCACGTGCTGCTGGAGCAGCTTGCGGCTCGGGATGCGGATGCGGTTGTTGAGCGTCGCGACGTTGACGATGTACGGCGCGTGCACGTACAGGTCCACCCCCGCAGCCTCGGCGGCCGCCCTCAGCGCCTCCGGTCCGCCCTCGTAGGCGACCTCTGGTCCCTTGTAGCCCTGCGGGTCGCCGAGGAAGAACTGCACCAGGTCGGCGTCGCGGGCGACCGCCTCCGCCACGGGATCCGACTGCGGGACGTGCGCTCCGAGCACGAGGTTCGCCATGCCCCCACCCTAGGACCGGCGACCGACGACCGACGACGAGCCGGCTCCCTCGTCACGGCGGTAGGGCCGTCGCTCAGCCGAGGTCGACCGTCTCGTTCTCCGTGTTCAGGGTCGTGCCGGTGACCTTGGCCTTCACCAGGTTGGCCACCTGCGTCACTCGGCTGCCCGGGCTGTCCCAGTACTCCGCGCTGCGCCCGGTGACCTTGATCAGGACGTTGTTGGGGTTCTCCGGCCCGCCCTCCAGCCAGGCGCCGGTGAAGCTGTCCCACAGCTCCCGCAGCTTGGCGTGGTCGTCGACCACCTCGGCCGTCCCGGCCACCGACACCCAGGAGTCGTTGCTGGCATAGGCGACGTTGACCTGCGGGTTCCGCTCGATGTTGCGTGCCTTGTGGGACTCGCGCTCGGAGATGAACCACACCGTGCCGTCGAAGTCCACGTCCTGGGTGGCCATCGGCTTGCTGACCAGGGTGCCGTCGGGGTCCACGCTCGTCAGCATCGCCAGCTTCGTGCTCCGGATGAGCCTGCGGACCTTGTCCTGCAGGTCCTGCTGGGAGGTGTGCTCGCTCATAGCGCTCTCGCTCTCGTCGTCGTGGTGGGCCCGTTGCCCGAAGGCGACGGCCCACCGGTGGTCAGCACCGGGACAATGTCTTTGTACCGCCGACGGCGGCCGCCCATGCCCTGTGGACGCCGATTTCGACGAGTCGGCGGGCGCTGATATCCTCGACCGGTCGACCGGCCGACCCCCGCGACCAGAGTGGGCGGTCGATCCGCAGACCCGCCGGTCCTGCTCCTCTCGACGGAGCCGGACGGTGGACGCAAGCCCTCCTGCCGCGGAGACGCCGTGGCCGCCTGAGTCCGAAGGAGGTGGAGACTGCTTTGCGTGCCTATGAAGTGGTGGTCATCCTCGACCCTGACCTCGAAGAGCGTACGGTCGCACCCTCGCTCGACACGTACCTCAACGTCGTGCGTGCCGACGGTGGGTCGGTTGAGAACGTCGACGTGTGGGGACGCCGTCGGCTCGCCTACGAGATCGACAAGAAGCCCGAGGGCATCTACGCCGTCGTCACACTGAACGCCGAGCCGGCCACCGTCAAGGAGCTCGACCGCCAGCTGACGCTCAACGAGTCGGTGCTGCGCACCAAGGTCATCCGGC
The DNA here is from genome assembly GCA_035634095.1 of Nocardioidaceae bacterium. GTDB lineage: Bacteria > Actinomycetota > Actinomycetes > Propionibacteriales > Nocardioidaceae > Nocardioides_B. Next base: position 22,217 of record DASQDP010000145.1, read on the forward strand.
CGGACACCCGCTAGCCGCGGCCCGGCGACGACCAGGGGACCGACCTCGTCCCGGGACACCCCGGAGCTCCGCACCAGCAGGGCCGATTCCCCCGGTCGCCGCGCCACCGAACCGTTACCCGACCGTCCACCGACTGGAGGCCTGACATGGCAGGCGAGACCCCGATCACCGTCGTCGGCAACCTGACCGCCGACCCCGAGCTGCGCTTCACCCCCTCGGGAGCAGCCGTCGCCAACTTCACCGTTGCCTCGACACCGCGCACCTTCGACCGGCAGAGCAACGACTGGAAGGACGGCGAGGCGCTGTTCCTGAACTGCTCCGTCTGGCGGCAGGCGGCGGAGAACGCCGCCGAGTCGCTGACCCGCGGCATGCGGGTCATCGTCTCGGGTCGCCTCAAGGCGCGCTCCTACGAGACCCGCGAGGGCGAGAAGCGCACGGTGTTCGAGATCGACGTCGACGAGGTCGGCCCGAGCATGAAGTACGCCACCGCCAAGGTCACCAAGACCAGCCGAGGCGGCGGCGGCGGCTTCCAGGCCAGTGGCGGCGACGACCCCTGGGCGAGCAGCCCCGGCGGCTCGGGTGGCCAGGGCTCCGGTGGCTCCGGTGGCCAGGGCTCCGGTGGCTGGGGCGGCCAGCAGGGCTCCGGCGCAGCGTCCGGTGGCCAGTCCGACCCGTGGGCGTCCTCCGGTGGGCACTCCGACGAGCCCCCGTTCTGATTCTCCGCACACAGAGGCCTCCGGCCTCGGAAAGAAGCACCACCATGGCCAAGCCAGTTCTTCGCAAGCCGAAGAAGAAGGTGTGCCAGTTCTGCAAGGAGAAGGTCTCCTACGTGGACTACAAGGACACCACCCTGTTGCGCAAGTTCATCTCCGACCGCGGGAAGATCCGCGCCCGTCGGGTGACCGGCAACTGCGTGCAGCACCAGCGCGACGTCGCGATCGCGGTCAAGAACGCCCGCGAGGTCGCGCTGCTGCCCTACACGTCGACGGCTCGCTGAGGAGGCTGGACATGAAGCTGATCCTCACCCAGGAGGTCGGTGGCCTCGGCGCCCCGGGCGACATCGTGGAGGTCAAGGACGGCTACGGCCGCAACTTCCTGATCCCTCGCGGCTTCGCGATCCGCTGGACCAAGGGCGGTGAGCGCACCGTCGACTCCATCAAGGCCGCTCGCAGCAGCCGGGAGGTCCGCGACCTCGACCATGCCCGGCAGATCAAGGCGCAGCTCGAGGCCACCGCGGTCACCCTGCCGGTCCGGGCCGGCGAGGGCGGTCGGCTCTTCGGGGCGGTCACCGTCAACGACATCGCCACGGCGATCGCCGCCGTGTCCGGCGGCGCCCAGGTCGACAAGCGCAAGATCATCCTCGGGAACCCGATCAAGTCGCTCGGCACGCACCAGGTCACGGTCAAGGTGCACGACGAGGTCGACGCCACCGTGGCACTCGACGTGGTCGCCGGCTGACGCTCTGCACCCGCCGGCAGGGCACTCCGCGGGCCGTCCCACTCCAGTGGGGCGGCCCGCACCACGTTCCGGGGTCGTCGGCCGTGCCGGGCGTGGGCTCCTGCGTCCCGTCCGGGCGATGTGATTTCCTTGGAGGCGAGTCTGTCTGCGGAAGCGCCCTCGGTCCTGGTCCGAGCGGCCGTATTGGGGGTTGCACCGTGCGCACCGTTCGTCTCCTCGTCCTCATCGCCCTCGTCCTGAGCGGCACGGCCCTGTCGCCCTTGACGGTGGCGCAGGCGGCGCCCCGCGTGGTCGCGCCCCGCGTGGTCGACCCGAGCCTGGTCACCAGGATCGTCGGACGCCCGTTGAGCCTGTCCACGACCGGACGCGCGACGTTCAGCTACCGGGCGAACCGTCCGCACGAGGCCACCGTCCCCGGAGTGCTGTTCCGCTGCACTCTCTCCGGTCCGGGGCAGAGCGGCACCCCGTCGACCTGTCCGGTCGACGCCCGGTCCGGCCCGCAGACGACGGGCCGGATCACCTACACGAGGCTGCTCGCCAGCCGACGCGCCTACAAGTTCACGGTCCAGGCGTTCCTCCCCCGGCGGAACGGACGCCCCGCCGAGGTGGTGGGCCGCGCCGACTCCTACCTCTGGCGCATCTTCAACGTCGTCGCCCGGGACCGCTTCCTGCCCAGCAACGGACCGTCGTTCAACCGGCCTCTGAGCACGACCAAGCGTCGTGTGAACCTCAACCGGGTGATCCGGACGGTGGACAGCATGCCCGGCTACAAGCAGGCCTACCCGGGCCTGTGCCCGACGGACCCGGCTTTCAGCCCGGGCACCATCCGGGTCTCGCTGTACTCCCTGTTCGACCGGGCCTTCGCCCGGGCGCTGATCCGCGCTCGCAAGCGGTGCGTGAGCGTCCAGGTCCTGATGAACGACCACCTCGACCGCCACACCGACCCGTCGTGGCGGCATCTCGAGGACGCCTTGGGCACGCGCGTCTTCACCCCGTCGCGCACGGTCCGTCCGCACTTCGCGCACCGCTGCCATCGAGCGTGCCGGGGCGGCGGCGTCCTGCACACCAAGATGTACCTGTTCAACTCGACCTTGCGTGACGCACGCAGGAACCGGCTGCGCCACGTGGTGATGGTCGGGTCCTCCAACATGACGTCGAACGCCGCCAACATCCAGTACAACGACATCTTCGTCCAGCGTGGCAACGTCGGCCTCTACAACACCTTCAACCGCATGTTCAACCTCTACCGGAGGGACAACGGCTTCCACCGCAACCCCGGCACGACGACCAACGGCGTCTTCCAGACCACCTTCTGGCCCCAGGCCCGCGGTGCGGCGGACCCGTACATGCGGGCCCTGCGCGCCGTGCGCTGCACCGGCGCCAACGGCGGGACCGGAATTCGCGGACGCAGCGTCGTCTACGTGAACATGCACGCCTGGTTCGGCACCCGCGGCCTCGGACTGGCCGACCAGCTGCGCAGGATGTACAGCCGCGGCTGCTACGTGCGGGTGCTCTACGGCTTCATGAGCTTCGGCGTGTTCAAGAAGCTTCGCAAGGGAACGGGCGAGCGCATGTCGGTGCGGCGGACGCTGTTCTCCCGCGACGGCGTGACGGCGTACGTCTACTCGCACCTGAAGAACGTCAACATCTCCGGGCACGTCGGCAGGGACCGCAGCACGAAGCTCGTCTACACCGGCTCGAACAACTTCACCAACCACGGCCTCACCTTCGACGAGGTGATGGTGCGGATCGCCTCGGGGTCGGTGTACAACGCCTACGTGAAGCAGTTCCGCTACATGAGCAGGCGGCTCTCCTCCGCGACGTACGCGAACTACTCCGAGCCGACCGGTGGCGGGCGAGCACCCCGGATCGCGGCCCGGATCAGCGCGGCTGAGCGGGCGATGGGCGAGCTGGCGCCGCCGCCCGGCACGCCGACCATCGAGTCGGACGCCATCAGGGTCGGCGCGGACGGCCGGCTGCAGGCGGTCGACTGAGCCGGGCCGGTTGCGCCTCGTCGCCGTCGACAGCGGGTGCCCGGGGCTCGCCCGAGCCGGTCAGACGCCGGTGACCAGCCACCGTGAGCCGCGGGACCGGTGCAGCAGCACGACGGCGCGGGTGCCCAGGAAGCCGAGGCCGAACACCGCCCACAACGCGACCAGGGCGGCGCCCGGGCCGTCCGCCGTGGGCACCAGCCGCAGCGCGAGCCAAACCATCGGAGCGAACACGGTGAGCACGACCACGCCGCCCCAGGCGAGGTAGCGTCCGTCGCCGGCGCCGATCAGCACCCCGTCCAGGACGAAGACCACGCCCGCCACCGGCTGGAACACCGCGGTCACCAACAACACCGGCCACAGCAGGTCCCGCACCTGCGGGTCGTCGGTGAACAGTCCGCCGAGCACGGGTGCGGTGGCCGCGAGGAGGACGCCGGTCACCACACCGCCGCGCAGGCCCCACTGCACCATGCGCGTCGTCACCGCCCGGGTGGTGGGCACGTCCCCCGCCCCCAGGCTGCGCCCGGTGATCGCCTGTGCCGCGATCGCCACGGCGTCGAGCGTGAATGCCAGGAACGTCCACACCGTGAGCGCGAGCTGTGAGGTCGCCACCGAGGCGGCGCCGAGCGTCGCGGCGCCGTACGTCAGGACCAGGAGGGACGCCCGCAGGGTGAGGGTGCGCACCACGAGGGCGACGCCGGCGTGCGCGGCCCGGCGCACCCCGGTCAGGTCGGGTCGCAGCGACGCACCGTGGCGCCGGGCGCCCCGCACCACCACGGCGACGAACGCCACGGCCGAGCCGAGCTGGGCCAGGTCGCTGCCCAGGGCGGAGCCGGCGATGCCCAGGTCGAGTCCGTAGACGAGCACGAGGTTGAACACGATGTTGGCCAGGTTCCCCACCACCGCGACCACCAGCGGCGTGCGGGTGTCCTGGAGGCCGCGCAGGACCCCGGTGCCGGCGAGCATCAGCAGGAGGGGCGTCACTCCGAGGAAGGCCAGTCGAAGGTACGTCGTGGCGTGCCCGGCGACCTCCGGGTCGGCACCGAAGAGCCCGACCAGCCGGTCCGCGGCCAGGACGCCGGCTCCCGTCGTGACGGCGCCGATGAGGACCGCCAACCACATCCCGTCCACCCCCTGGGCGAGCGCTCCGCGCACGTCACCCGCACCGATCCGGCGAGCCACCGAGGCGGTGGTGCCGTAGGCCAGGAAGACGCACAGGCCGACGGCGGTCTGGAGCACGGCGCCGGCGATGCCGAGACCCGCGAGCTCCGCGGTGCCGAGGTGGCCGACGATGGCGGCGTCGGAGAGGAGGAAGAGCGGCTCCGCCACCAGGGCGAGGAAGGCCGGCACCGACAGGCGCAGGATCTCCCGGTCCAGGGACCGCCGGTCGGGCGGCGCCGGGTCCGTGTCGGGGGCCGGCGACCGACCTCCGCCCGTCATGCGCGGCAGTCTAGCCACCGGGTTGTGCGTAAACCTGTGCACAGTGAGCGGAACCGTGACGGTCATGCTGTCGCCGGGTGACGAAGCGGCGACGTGACCACGGGCTGGGATGGCGGGAGAGAACAGGGCGGCGTTCTTGGGTCCACACCGGTTGACGAACAGATGTGCAGGTCAGCACGGGTGCGCTCGGCGTACCGCCGACTTTCTCCACAGGCCTGACCACAGGCTGTGCACACGTCGGCCGGGCGTGTTCCACACGCCCTGCCGAGTTGTCCCCAGTGCCTGTGGACAGCGCCCTGTCCGCGGGGTGCCCGGACCCGTAGCGTCGGCCACCGCGGTGCGGTCCGTACAGCTGCCGGGGCCGGCCGTCCGGAGAACTGTCGGTGCGCCCTGGGAGGGTTCGAGTGTCGTCACGAGAGAGGCCAACGCACCGGTGAGCATCGCGTCCTCGAGCAGCGGGTTCGCTCCCGACACGGAGCCCCCCTTCGACGTGGAGGGAGCCTGGGCGGGGTCGGCAGGCGCCGCCTTCGGGGGCGGCGGCGGTCGCACCCCACCGCAGGACAACGACGCGGAGCAGAGCGTCCTGGGGTCCATGCTGCTGTCCAAGGACGCGATCGCCGACGTCATCGAGTCAGTGCGCGGCACCGACTTCTACCGCCCCGTGCACGAGACCGTCTTCGACGCGATGGTCGACCTGTACGGTCGCGGCGAGCCGGTCGACCCGATCACCACGACCGCCGAGCTGCAGCGTCGCGGCGAGCTGGCGCGGGTGGGGGGAGCGCCCTACCTGCACACCCTGTCCGCCAGCGTGCCGATCGCGGCCAACGCCGGCTACTACGCCGGGATCGTCCGGGAGAAGGCTGTCCTGCGGCGCTTGGTGGACGCCGGCACCCGCATCGCCCAGATGGGCTACGCGGGTGAGGGTCAGGTCGACGACGTGGTCGACCGGGCGCAGGCCGAGGTCTATGCGGTGACCGAGAAGCGGTCCTCGGAGGACTACGCGCCGCTCAGCGACATCATGGAGTCGACCCTCGACGAGATCGAGGCGATCAACAACCGCGACGGCGAGATGATCGGGGTGCCCACGGGCTTCGCCGACCTCGACGAGCTCACCAACGGCCTGCACCCGGGGCAGATGGTGATCGTCGCGGCCAGACCTGCCATGGGCAAGTCGACGCTGGGACTCGACTTCTGCCGGTCGGCGTCGATCCACCACAACATGAGCAGCGTGATCTTCAGCCTGGAGATGACGCGCAACGAGATCACCATGCGGCTGCTCTCGGCCGAGGCGAAGATCCCGCTCAACCACATGCGCAACGGCAACATGAACGACGACGACTGGACGCGTCTGGCGCGCAAGATGGGCGAGGTCTCCTCCTCGCCGCTGTTCATCGACGACTCGCCCAACATGACGATGATGGAGATCCGGGCCAAGGCCCGGCGGCTCAAGCAGCGTCACGACCTGCGGCTGATCGTCATCGACTACATGCAGCTGATGACCTCGGGCAAGAAGGTGGAGTCCCGCCAGCTGGAGGTCTCGGAGTTCTCCCGCCAGATCAAGCTGCTCGCCAAGGAGCTGGAGATACCCGTCGTCGCGCTCTCCCAGCTCAACCGTGGCGCCGAGCAGCGCGCGGACAAGCGGCCGATGATGTCGGACCTGCGGGAGTCGGGCTCGCTGGAGCAGGACGCCGACATGGTGATCCTGCTGCACCGGGAGGACGTCTACGAGCGGGAGTCCACCCGGCCCGGCGAGGCGGACCTGATCGTGGCCAAGCACCGCAACGGGCCCACCCGCGACCTCACCGTGGCGTTCCAGGGCCACTACTCTCGCTTCGTCGACATGGCGCACGGCTGACGAGCCGGGGCTCCCGGCCGAGAGGAGAGCTGCCCATGACCGCACCGGACCGCGAGGAGACGCTGCGCGCGCTCTACCGGGCGTTCAACGACCGCGACATCGACTCGGTGCTGGCCGCCATGGCGCCCGACGTGGACTGGCCCAACGGGTGGGAGGGCGGCCGGTTGCTCGGGCACGACAGCGTCCGCCGCTACTGGCAGCGACAGTGGGCGCAGATCCGCCCGAGTGTGGAGCCGACGGCCGTCCGGGAGCGTTCGGACGGATCGGTCGAGGTCGGTGTGCACCAGGTGGTGCGCGACCTGACCGGCTCGGTCCTCGCCAGGACCGACGTGCGCCACGTCTACGAGTTCACCGGCGACCTGGTCCAGCGGATGCAGGTCGAGCAGTAGCCTCCGACGACAGCCTCAGGTCCAGTAGAGCAGCCGTGCCCCGGGCAGCCGTTCCGCCACCGCTCCGGTGAACCATCCCCGCATCTCCGCCATCGTGTCGCGGGGGTAGACGTACTTCACGCCGCCGAACTTGCTGCGCTTCTGCGACCGCTGCTCCTCGTCCATCTCGAGCTGGGTCCGGGGGTACCACTCCAGCAGCACGTCCTTGCTGCCCGGCGTGAAGCGGTGCGTGATGATCTCCACGGTGAGGTCGAGGTCGGGTACGCCGGCGGTCGCGGCCGCCACGTCGTCGAGCAGCCGTGCGTACGTCGTACGCCACTGCGGCACCGGCATCACCGGCGCGACCGTGAGGCCGACGCGGTAGCCCGCGAGCGCGACCGCTCGCAGGGCGGCCAGCCTGCGGGGCATCGGCGCGGTGCCGCCCTCGAAGCGGCTGGCGACCTCCTCGGCGTTGACCGACACGCGCATCCGGGTGCGCCGGCCGTGCGGCAGCGCGAGCAGGCCATCCACCGCGTCGAACGTGGTGGTGAAGCGCAGGGACGCCTCGTCGCCGAGCGCGCCGGCGCCGACCCGCGAGATCGCCGCCGACAACGAGCCGGTGAGGTGCTCGATCCCGAGCGGGTCGGTGTAGCAGGACAGCTCGAAGGTGGTGCCCTCGTGGCCGCGCTCCGCGGTGCCGCTGGTCACCGAGCCCCGGCCGGCATGGGTGCGGATCCCGGCGAGCACGTCGTCGAGGTTGGCGTAGGCGCGGGTGACGGGCGGCCCGACGAGGGAGCCGGCCAGGTAGCAGTACTGGCAGTGCGCCGGGCACCCCCTGGCCAGGTCGATCCGCCAGTCGGCGCTGGGCGGAATGGGCTGCGGCTTCAGTGCGCTGGGCGGGGCGACGACCACGGCGAGCGTCGACTTGGCGCGGGCGTAGGTCTCGCGCTCGGAGGCGCCGGACAGGCCGGTCAGCCGGTTCCCGGAGAGGACCTCGATCTCGGTGACGCCGGCGGCCTCGCAGCGCCGGATGATCTCGGCGGTGTGCGGTTGCTCGGCGGCGGCCCGGGTGACCAGCACCCGCTTCGGCAGCCACAGCCGGTGCCGTTGGCCGTCGGCGGGGGCGGGTGCGACGGGGGGTGCGGCATGGGTGCTCATCACTCATCTCAACGTCACTGGGGGCACAGACCTTCCCCGCTCGCGCGCCGTCCGGCGACCGCCACACGCGGGGCGTCGGGGGCGACGGCGGCGGCCACGTCACCCAGCGGCGGCCACGTCACCCAGCGGTGGCCACGGCGCCGGCGAGCGCGACGAGGGCGGCCCCCAGCCGGAGCCGGTCGGCGCCCAGCAGCCGGGTGACGAGCTCGTCCGTGCGACCTCTCCCCAACCGGGCGTGGGTCGGTGCGGCGACGAGGGCGGTGACGAGGAACGCGCCCGCCGTTCCCAGCGCAGCCACCCACACCCCGAGGGAGTCGGTCGAGGTCACCAGTGCGCCGGCGCAGGCGACCAGCACGGCGCCGTACACCACGGCGACCAGCGGTGTGATCCGCCGCGAGTGCGCCGCATGCTCCTGCGGCCAGCTCGTCGCGGGCACGCGGCCCAGGGCCGGATACACCAGGAGGGTCACGGTGGCCTGGAACCCCAGGTGAACGGCGGTGCTGACCAACAGCGCCACCGGCCACGGGCCCGGGTCCAGCACCACGCCGCTCAGTCGCCCGGCCGCTTGCCGGTGACGTGCACTCGCGCGACGATCAGCGGGTGGTCGGTGGTGACGTCCACGAGCCGGCTGCGGTCCTCGTAGTACCCCGTGAACGCCACGCCCTGCGACCCGAAGATCCAGTCCACCGACCGAGGCCGCCCGGCCTGGCACCGGCCGTTGTTGCTGCCACCGCGTGCCGCGACCATCGGGGTCGCGGCGGTGAACCGGCAGAAGTACGACGACCGCTCGTTCATGTCCCCGGTGACGAACACCGGCAGCCCGGTCCGGGTGATCAACCGGTTCGTCAGGTCGATCTGGATGCGCGTCGCGCGCAGCCGGAAGCGCTCCTGGCGGGGGAACCGGGCGGTGTCGGCCGGGTTGTGGAAGTTCGCGAACCATGCCTCGACGCCGGTGCTGCGGTGGCGCAGCCTGACGTACGGCATGGCTCGCAGCCCGCCATTGAAGTAGGGGATCCGCACCACGTGCCTCTCGACCGCCACCCAGCGGCTGCGACGCCAGCCGAGCGAGTTCTCCGAGTCCTGGGAGCGCATCGAGAAGCCGGGGTAGAAGTCCAGGTCGGTGCTCCGCTGCAGGGTGGCGAGCTGGCTGCCCTGCAGCTCCTGGAACCCGATCACCTCGGCGTCGTACCGGCGGATCAGCCGGGCTGCGCGCACCGCTCGGACCCGGCCGGACGCCATCTGGGGCTTGTTGCCGTCGGCGGTGGTGTGGCTGGCGCCCAGCACGTTGAAGGAGCTGAGCACGAAGTCGACCGATGGTGCGGGCGGCAGGGGGGTCGGCCTCGGGACCGTCACGCGCGCCGGCCCTGCTGAGGCTGTCGCCTGCAGCGACGGCTCAGGACGCCTGGTGCCCGTGCTGGGCGACGGCACCGCGGGGTCCGGCCCCGCTGCCGGTCGGGTCGGACGCCCGGCAGGACGGCGGGGAGGGTCCGTGACCGGAGGGGACCCGGCGTGGGACGGGGCGGTCACCCTCGCCGAGACGACGACCTCGGGTGACCCCTCGGACCGCTCAGCGGCCGAGGGGGCCCCGGTGGGCGTCCTGCCCGGCTGTGCGATGACCACGTAGCCGACGCTGAGGACGGCCAGGGCGAGGAGCGCGCTCGTGCGCGCCACTGCCCGGCGACCGGAGGTCCACGTCACCGCCGCACGATACCCCTCACGCCGGTTGGCGGAGGGCGACCCGGAGGGGCCGGCGGGGTGGCGTCAACGGCTGACACGGGGCCTCACCGGCGGAGGCGGGCTGTACCGCCACGCCCTCGGCATCCGGCTCGGACTGACGGTGACGTCACTGACGATCATGGGGTGGTCGGTGGTCCTGTCCACGAGCGGGCCGCGGTCCTCCTTGTAGTTGCTGAAGTCGACCCGCAGATTGCCGAGGATCCAGTCCACCGAGCGGGGCCTGCCCGCCTGGCAGACGCCGTTCCTGCGGATGCTGGTGGGGCGTGCCGCCTTGAGCGGTGTCCTTGCGGTGACATGGCAGAAGAACTCCGCGCGCTCGTTCATGTCGCCGGTCATGATCCGGGGGATGCCGTGCCCCATGATCTGGTTCTGCAGGGCGATCTCGATGCGCATCGCCGCGCGGCGCCACCGGCCCTGGTGGGGGTGCTTCCTGGTGTCGGCCGGGTTGTGGTAGTTGGCGACGTACAGCAGCATCCCGGTCCGCTGGTCCCTCAGCAGCACCAGTGGCATCGCCCGTGGCCGTCCGTCGAAGTAGGGGATGTTCACCAAGGTGCCGTGCACCAGACGGAACTTGTCGGTGCGCCAGCCGATGGAGTTCTCGCTGTCGATCTTCCGCTGGCCGCCCAGTCCGGGGTAGAAGCCCCAGCTGCCCTTGGTGATGGCCCTCAAGCGGGTGTACTGGGAGGGCTGCAGCTCCTGGAAGCCTGCGACGTCGACGTGGTGGTGGTTGAGCAACTGGTTGACCCAGGCGATCCTGGTGGCTCCTGAGGCACGCCGCCCTCCGGGGGGCGTGTGGTTGGCGCCCAGCACGTTGAACGAGCTGACCGTGAAGTGGCTGGGTTGGGGCGCGCGCCGAGACGGTGCCGCGGAGGTGGTGGTGGAGGACGTCGCCAGCAGGCCGGCGGTGAGACCGGAGACGAGGGCGGTGGCGAGGCCGATGCGTGCGGGCGTGGTTCGAGGCAAGGTTGCTCCCGTGCGTGAGGGTGGGGGGCCGCTGCGGGTGGTGGCTCGGGTTCGAGGGAGGCCGCGTCCAGCGGCCGGCTGACCATCGAGCGCCATCGAGAGGTTCGGCAGAACGGTTGCCGGACTGTATGCCGGGGATCGAAGTCAGCGCAGGAGATTCGCCTGAGTCCCCGGGCTGTCCGTGGCCGCTGGCATGATCGCGTCCATGAGCGACGACGGTGCCCGCCCGCTGCACGTCCCCGGCCTCGTCCTGGTCGAGCACGAGGTCACCGTGCCGCTCGACGTGACCGACCCCGACGGCGAGTCGATCACTCTCTTCGCCCGCGAGGTGGCGGACCCGGAGGGCCGTGAGCGTCCGTTCCTGCTCTTCCTGCAGGGAGGTCCTGGCCAGGAGGCGCCGCGACCCACCCGAGGGCCGTCCAGTCCGGGCTGGTTGGACCGGGCCCTGGTCGACTACCGGGTGCTGATGCTCGACCAGCGCGGCACGGGGCGTTCCTCCCCGGTCGGAGTGCTGGCCGGGCTGACCCCTGAACAGCAGGCCGAGCGGCTCGCGCACTTCCGCGCGGACGCGATCGTGGCCGACGCCGAACGGCTGCGTCGACAGCTCGGCGTCGAGCGGTGGAGCGTGCTGGGTCAGTCGTTCGGGGGCTTCTGCGCCCTGCACTACCTCTCGACCGCTCCCGAGTCGCTGCGCGAAGTGCTCTTCACCGGCGGACTCCCGCCGGTCCGTACGCCGATCGACGACGTCTACCGGGCGACGTACGCGACCATGCTGGAGCGCAACCGGCGCTACTACGCGCGCTACCCCCAGGACCGGGAGCGGGTGCGCGCCCTCCACGAGCGCGCCGCAGCGGGCGACCTACGACTTCCGGGCGGCGACCCGGTGTCGTCGGCGCGGCTGCGGTCGGTGGGCAGCGCCCTGGGGATGAGTGACGGCGCGGAGCAGGTGCACTACCTCCTCGAGCGGGACCCAGCGTCACCCGCGTTCGAGCACGACCTCGCCGCCGCCCTGCCGTTCAGTGGACGCAACCCGCTGTACGCCGTGGTGCACGAGGCCAGCTACGCCGATGGCGGCTCGACGCGGTGGTCCGCCGAGCGGATGCTCCCCGAGCGGTTCCGGAACGACGACACCTTGTTCACCGGTGAGCACCTCTTCCGTGCCTGTGTCGACGAGGACTCGGGGCTGGCGCCGCTGCGGGCCGCCGCTGACCTGCTCGCCGAGCGCCAGTGGCCGACGCTCTACGACGCCGACACGCTGCGCTCCGTCGACGTTCCGTGCGCCGCGGCCGTCTACGCCGAGGACCCGTACGTGGACCGGGCGCTGTCCGAGCAGACAGCCGCGCTGATCCCCCGCATGCGGACGTGGGTCACCAACGAGCTCGAGCACAACGGTCTGCGCACGGACGGCGCCCGTGTGCTGGACCGGCTGGTCGGGCTGGCCCGGGGACGCGTCGCGTGAGCGGTCGTTGACCTGCCAGCCGCCGGGCCCCATCCGTCCCGCGTGTCGGAGCGCTTGGAGGCAGCCGGGCGGAGCGGAACCACCTGCGTGCACGGGGATCCAGCCCGCATCGGCCTAGACGTCGTCGTACGGCTCGACCCGGGGTCGGCGGTTCCTGTCCACGTGGACGGGAACTGTCGTGGAGGGCTGCGGTCGGTGGCTGTTGTGGTCCAGCAGGTGGCAACCGCCCGGCATCGAACGCCGGCCTCAGACCGCGCGCCGCCCCACCGCGGCGAGCAGGCGGGTGCTCGGCCGCGCATGCAGGGGTACGGCGATGGCCTCGGCGAAGCGCTGCGGGCGGTCCTCGGGCCCGACCAGCGCGGGCACCACGTCCAGCAGCTCCACGGCGAGCGCAGGTGGCAGCGGACGGTCGACGCCACAGGCCCGCGCCACGTCCCAGCCGTGCACGGCGATCTCGAGGGCGCCGGCGGCGGCGAGCAGGTCGGAGCGGAGCTCGCGGTCCGCAACGGCGATGGCGCCGACCGGCGGCGACGCCCAGGCTCCGAGCGCCGCGCACGCGCGCTGCTTGAGGCGTTCGATGAGCATCCGCGCCACGTCGTCGGCCGGCGTTGCAGTCGCGTCTGTGGGTGCCGAGGTGGGTTCGGCCGGCGTTGCGGTCCGGCCTATGGGCGCTGTCGTGGGGGCGGTCGGCGCACCCAACCGGTCAGCGGGGGAGGCGGCCCCCTCGGGCCCGACGGTCCCCGGCAGCGGCAACAGGTCGACGTACCCGATCTCCGCGGCATCGGTGAAGGCCGCCAGGGAGTCGTCCATGTGGTGCAGCAGGCTCAGCAGGTCCCAGTCCCGGCACGGCGTACGCCCTCGCAGGTCGGCCTGCGCGACCAGCTGCAAGGAGGCGCGGGTGTAGCCGATCGCTCGCTCCAGCAGCGCCGGCCCCGCGAGGTTCGGCGCACCCGGTGGGACGGGCGCGGCCCACCCGACGGACGACATACCGGTCTCAGTCCGGTACGACGTCGGACGGCAGGCTGTCCGGGAGTCCGAAGGTGGCGAAGACGTCGGCGCCGAAGAACGCGCCGACGTGCTCGACCCCCTCCGGGCCGAGGGTGAGCACCTGGAGGTGGAACGGTCGGAACACGTCGTCCTCGCCCCGCATGTAGAGGGCGAACGCCGGCTGGCCGTTGGCTCGGGTGGGGAGCATCCGCATGTCGCGGGGTCCACCCGGGCACTGGGTGTCGATCAGCGTGCCGATGTTCTCCGCACCCTGGTACCACCCGGTGTACGGCGGCATCTCCCAGATCGCGTCCTTGGTGAGCATGGAGACGATGGCCTCGATGTCCTTGTCCCAGAACGCCTGCACGTAGCGGTCCAGCATCTCCTTCTGCTCGGGGGTCGGCTCGCCGACCGTGTCCGCGGACAGGTTCGCCTTGTCCAGCGTCGCGTGCGCCCGCTGCAGCGCGCTGTTGACCGAGGCCGTCGTGGACTCCAGGGCCTCGGCGACCTCAGCGGCCCTCCACCGCAGCACGTCTCGCAGGATCAGCACCGCGCGCTGCCGCGCCGGCAGGTGCTGCAGCGCCGCGACGAAGGCCAGCCTGATGGTGTCGCGCTCGGAGACCAGGGCGGCGGGGTCGTTCGCCTCCAGCATCGCGTCCGGCACCGGCTCCAGCCAGGGGATCTCGCCGTTCTGCTGGACGGGCGCGGTGGCGTCGCCGGCCGGGGCGCCGAGACCCATGGGCAGGGGACGCCGCTGCTTGCCCTCCAGGGCGGTGAGGCAGACGTTCGTGGCGATCCGGTAGAGCCAGGTGCGCACCGAGGACCGGCCCTCGAACGCGTGGTAGGCGCGCCACGCGCGCAGGTACGTCTCCTGCACCAGGTCCTCGGCGTCGTGCACGGAGCCGGTCATCCGGTAGCAGTGCGCGAGCAGCTCGCGTCGGTAGGGGTCGACCACCTGGGGGAAGTCCGCCTCGCCCGCCTGGGCTTCGCCGTCCGGCGCGACCCCCACCCCACGCTGTGCCACCGGTGCGTCCTGCTCCTGCGTCGAGCTGGCCATGCTCGCCCTCCTCGTCTCCGGCGGGTCCCGGGCTCAGCCTCGTGGCTGGACCTCGAGGTCGGCCTCGGGGACCTGGTCGTGGGCTCACCCTACGACCGTCCCGCCGCACCCGTACCGACTCAGGTCCGGCCCGGAACTCATCGGTTTTTGACCACCTCGTGCGACGCATGATGCGATCGGGACGTGAGGCACCCCCGTCCGCGACGTCCCCAGCCGCCGCGGGGTCGAGGGCGACGCCCGACCGGTCCAGGACCCGCCCTGCTCGGCACGGCACTCGCGATCCTGATGGCCGGGACCGGGTGCAGCGTGTTCGGCGGCCCGGGCGCCGAGGACGCTGCCGAGGACCTCGCCGCAGCCTTGAGCGCCGGCGACGTGGGCGCCGTTGCGTACGCCGAGGGCACCGCGGCGCAGGCCCAGGAGCAGTACCAGCGCACCGTGGCGGGCCTTGACGCGGGGCCACCACAGGTCCGGGTCGAGCGGGTCGACGAGGGCAGTGACGGGGGACCGAGCACGGCACGGCTCGCCTGGAGCTGGCGGCTGCCCGGCGTCGAGCAGCCGTGGACGTACCGGACGGTCGCCCGGCTGGAGCAGGGCGACGACGACGCCTGGCAGGTGAGGCCGGAGCCGGGCCTGCTGCACCCCTCGCTCGAGGACGGCGAGCGGTTGGTCCGCACCACCCTCGCGCCCGACCGGGGCGACGTCCTCGGCGCCGGAGGCGCGAAGCTGGTCACCGAGCGGCGCGTGCTCCGCTTCGGCGTGGACAAGGCGAGGACCCCCCCAGCCGGCCAGGCGGCCGCGGCGCGGACCCTTGCCACGCGGCTGGGCATCGATGCCGCGGACTACGTCGCGCAGGTCCGCAGCGCGGGACCCGAGGCGTTCGTGGAGGCCCTGGTCCTGCGCCCGGCGGACGCCCGCTCGGCGCTGCGGCGCGGGGCCGGGAAGATCGGCGGCGTCGGGGTGGTCAGCGACACGATGCCGCTGGCGCCGACGCGGGACTTCGCGCGCCCGGTTCTCGGCACGGTCGGCCCGGTGACGGCGGAGATCGTGGAGGCCTCGGAGGGCACCTACCGCCCCGGGGACGAGGCCGGGCTGTCCGGCCTGCAGGCGAGGTACGACGAGCAGCTGCGCGGCACCCCCGGCCTGACGGTGCAGGCCGTGAACCCATCGGGCGCCCAACGGCCGCTGCACACCGTCGACGCGGTCCCGGGCGAGCCGCTCACCACCACCCTCGACATCTCGCGGCAGCAAGCGGCGGAGACGGCCCTGTCCGACGTACGCCCCGCCAGTGCGCTGGTCGCCGTGCGCCCCTCGACCGGGGACCTGCTGGCCGTGGCCAGCGGACCCGGCTCGGAGGGCTACTCGACCGCGACGCTCGGTCAGTACGCGCCCGGGTCGACGTTCAAGGTGGTCACCAGCCTCGCGCTGCTGCGTGCCGGGGCAGGTCCCTCCAGCCTGGTGAGCTGCCCCGCGACGACGGTCGTGAACGGTAAGAGGTTCAAGAACTACGACGACTACCCGACCGAGCGTCTCGGCCGGATCCCGCTGAGCGCGGCAGTGGCGTACTCCTGCAACACCGCCTTCATCAACGAGCAAGACGCGGTGTCGCAGGCCGACCTTGCCGACGCTGCCGCGTCGCTGGGTCTCGGGGTCGACCACGACATCGGCTTCCCGGCGTACTTCGGCTCCGTTCCCAGCACCGGTGCCGAGGCGGGCTCGCAGACAGGTCACGCCGCCTCGATGATCGGCCAGGGACGGGTCCTCGCCTCGCCGCTGGCGATGGCCGCGGTCGCCGCCTCGGTAGCGAAGGGTGGTGCCGTGGTCCCGCGTCTGCTGGAGGGGCAGACAGGCGGCGGCGGGGAGCCGCGCACACCGCTGACCGGGACGGAGGCACGGCAGCTGCGCACGCTGATGCGCGGCGTGGTGACGCAGGGCAGCGGCTCGTTCCTGGCCTCGGTCCCCGGGCCGCCGGTCCTCGCCAAGACGGGCACCGCCGAGTTCGGGTCCGGCACCCCGCTGCGCACCCACGCCTGGATGGTCGCGGTCCGCGGGGACCTCGCGGCCGCGGTCTTCGTCGACGTCGGCGAGTCCGGTTCCCAGACCGCGGGCCCGGTCCTGGAGCGGTTCCTGCGCGCAGTCGGCTGAGCGTGGCCGCTCATCAGCGGCGCCGGGACGCAAGGCCGGCCATCGACGCCTGCTGAGGCCGATTACGGTGGGCGGATGCCGCTGCCGACCCTCGGCTCCCTCGTCGCGGAGTCCCCCGCAGAGCACATCGACCTGCTCGGCGACCCGGTGGCCCGGGCGCTCGCGGCCTGGCCGCCCGCCTCCGAGGTCGGTGTGGTGGAGATCGACCCCGCGCTGGCGGACACCGCCGCGATGACGGAGGCGTACGACGTACCGCTCACCGCCAGCGCGAACTGCGTCGTGGTCTCCGGCAGGCGCGACGGCGAGGAGCGGGTCGCGGCGTGCGTGGTGCGTGCCGACACGCGGGCGGACGTGAACAACCTGGTCAAGCGCAGCCTCGACGTGCGGAAGGCCTCGTTCCTGCAGATGGACCGGGCCGTGGCGGAGACGGGCATGGAGTACGGCGGGATCACCCCGCTCGGGCTGCCCGAGGGGTGGCGGGTGCTCGTGGACGCGGCCTGCCTGGACATCGAGGTGGCGGTGATCGGCAGCGGCGTGCGCGGGTCGAAGCTGCTGTTGCCCGGAGCCCTTCTGGGCGAGCTGCCTCGCGCCGAGGTGCTCACCGGCCTCGGCCGCTGACGCTCCCCGTCAGAGCGGACGGGCCCGCGGATCCGCAGGCAGCTGCCACACCAGCAGCTCCGCCTCACCGTCTGCGACCGCCAGGACCCCGCCCTCGTCGTGGCAGCGCACCGCATCTCCCTCCGTCAGCACCTCCGCGCCGTGGAGCCGCACCGCCCCCTGCGCCACGAACACGTGAAGCCTCGGCGCCTCCGGCAGGTCCACCGACTCCCCGGGCGCGAGCCGAGCCACGTGCAGCGCGGCTCCCGCCGTGCCGATCCGCACCGCCGCGTCGACGCCTCGGATGCCGGAGACCAGGGGCACCAGCTCTCCGGCAGCGGGCACCTCCCGCTGCGCGTACGACGGCCTCCGTCCCAGCTCGTCGGGGCGCAGCCACATCTGCACGAAGCGCGTGGTCGTCCGCGCGCCCGGCACGTCGTTGCGCTCGGAGTGCAGGATGCCCGACCCGGCGCTCAAGAGCTGCACGGCGCCCCGGTGCAGCTCGTCGGTGCGGCCCGTCGAGTCGGTGTGCACGAGGCTGCCCTCCAGCACCCAGGTCACGATCTCCAGGTCGCTGTGCGGGTGCAGGTCGTAGCCCTTCCGGGGCGCCACCTGCTCCTCGTTGTGCGCGACCAGCGCGGCGAAGCCCACGTTGCCGGGGTCGTAGTGCGCCCCGAAGGAGAACGAGTGCCACGTCGTCACGCCGGCCGTGGTGGTGGTGAAGCGGTCGGCCGCCCGCCGTACGTCGATCACGCGACCATCCTGGCGCAGCGCCGGCCGAAGGCGCTCAGGGCCCGGGCCGCTCCAGCGTCACGCCCAGCCCGTCGCCCAGCCCGTCGCCCAGCCCGTCGCCCGGCTCGTCGTCCAGCTCGCCGGCGAGCACGGTGCGTGCGAGGCGGCCGCGCTTGGCGACGTACTGCGCCCGGTCGGCAGCGGCGAAGAGCTTCGTCGGCGTGACCACCGGCTCCGAGGGGCCGCCCCCCGCCTCCGCCGTCGTCGGAGCGCCACGGACCCTGGTGCTGGCGGCCCCAGCAGAGATGCTGCCCCCCGAGCCGATGGCCCAGGTGCGCCGGCACAGCTCGTCGCACAGGGCCAGCACCGTGGCGAGCTCCACGTCGCTGACCAGCACGGTGAACTCGTCGCCGCCGACCCGGGCGACGAGCGCGTCGTGCAGGCCCCCGAAGGTGGCCTCGAGGTCGCGGGCGACCGCCCGGATGAGCTGGTCGCCGACCGCGTGGCCGAAGGTGTCGTTGACCTCCTTGAGGCGGTTGACGTCGAGGGTGACCGCGGTGACCGTGCGGTCCCGCCCGGGACGCGCCTCGAAGGCCCTCGGTGCGCGCTCGTCGAGGGCTCGCCTGTTCAGCAGGCCGGTCAGCGGGTCGAGGTAGGCGAGCCTCTCGAGCGACTCCTCCGCGAGAGCACGGGACACGGCGCCGGCCAGGATGGCCAGCAGCGCCTCGAGGTACGCCGCGTCCACGTCGTCGAAGCCGGGTTGGCCGACGTGCCGGGTCGCGAAGAACTCGCCCCACAACCGCCCGTCCACGACGAGCGGCGCCCCCAGGGACGCTGCCTTGCCGAGATCGAGCAGCAGCTCGCGCTCGCTGTCGGGGATGCTCGGGTCGTCCAGGCTGTAGGACCAGGTCTCCAGGCTGTCGAGGACGAGCCGGAGGCCGTCGAAGTCCTCGATCCGGTAGGTCTCGTCCTCGGGCCAGCGGACCTCGCGGGGGCCGAGGTCGCCGACGTTGATGATGGTGCGGACCTGGAGGGTGCCCGCATCGAGCCGGCTCACCGACACGGTGGCCGCGCGCAGGGCGGTCCGGGCGGCCTCGGCGGCGATCTCCAGGAGGTCGTTGAGCGCCACCGACCGGCCCAGGGCGCGCGCGACCGACGCAAGACTGCGGATCCGCGTCTGCTCGTCGGCCGGCAGCACGAGAGGCTCCTCCCAGGCGGTGTGTCCCCACAGCAATGATCGGTCGTCGCGGAGGCCGATTGAAGCCGGGCTCGGTATCGGTGTGCCAGTCTGAGGGCATGTCGAGGACGGTGCCGATCGCGATCGGCGTGGTGATGGTGGTGGTCGGAGGGGTGTGGACCTTCCAGGGCCTCGGCTACCTCAAGGGCAGCTTCATGACCGGCGTGAGCTTCTGGGCGGTGGTCGGGCCGCTGGTGGCGGGCCTCGGCGTGGCCCTGGCGTACGTCGGCCTTCGCGGCCAGCGCTAGCCTCCGACGCCCTACCCTGGTGCCATGAACGCCGGACACCGGCACGGGGCCCACGTGCAGGGACGCGCCGGCGACCGTAGGCGGCTCGTCGCGGTCCTGGCCTGCACCGTCGCGGTGATCGGGGTCGAGCTGGTCGGCGCCTGGGTCAGCGGGTCGCTGGCCCTTCTCGCGGACGCCGGTCACCTGGTCACCGATGCTGCCTCCGTCGCGGTGGCGTTGTCGGCCTCGTTCGTGGCGACGCGACCGGCCACGTCACGTCGTACCTTCGGGCTGCACCGCGCGGAGATCCTCGCCGCGCTGGTCAACGCCGTGGTGCTGCTCGGCGTGTGCGGCTTCCTGGGGGTGGTCGGTGTGCAGCGGCTCTTGCGGCCCACCCACGTGGACACCGGGCAGATGCTCGTCTTCGCGCTCGTCGGTCTGGGCGCGAACGCGGTCAGCCTCGGGCTGGTGGCAGCACGAAAGGACGCCTCGCTGAACATGCGCGGGGTGTACCTCGAGGTCCTCGGCGACCTGGTCGGGTCACTGCTGGTGGTGCTCGCGGCGGTCGTCATCGCGACCACCGGGTTCGTCCGCGCCGATCCCCTCGCGTCCCTGCTCATCGCCGTGCTCATCCTGCCGCGCTCGGTGCGGCTCCTCCGGGATGCGGTGGCCGTGCTGCTGGAGACCACGCCGGCGCACCTCGACCTCGACGACGTGCGCCGGCACCTGCTGGAGGTGCCCGGAGTGGTGGACGTGCACGACCTGCACGCATGGGTGATCACGAGCGGCATGCCGGTGCTCTCCGCCCACGTCACGGTGAGCGACGCGTGCCTTGCCCAACGAGGGGTGGGGCAGCTGCTGGACGAGTTCAGCGGCTGCGTCGCCACGCACTTCGCCGTCGACCACGCGACCTTCCAGATCGAGCCGGAGAGTCACCGTGAGCACGAGGACCTGGGGGAGCCGCACGCCTGAGGACCAGCTCCGGCCGGCTCAGCCGGTCAGCTGGTACGGCGGACGACGGTCTCGCGCTTGGCGTCGTCAACGGCCGACTCGTAGGCGGTCACCAGGGCCTGCACGGTCACCGGCTTGAACCGCTCCACGACCGCTCGCAGCTGCTCCGGGCCCACAGCACCGTCCTGGTAGGCCGGCCACATCCGGGTGCGGAACACCTCGGTGAGCTCCTCGGCCACCTGCCGCCCGTGCTCGGTGAAGATCCGCTGGGCGGCCAGCGCGGCGTCGAGGGGCATGCCGAGGTCCAGCAGAGCGACCCCGACCGACAGGTGGGCGCCCGCCACGCAGAACCGGCCCTGCTCGACCGGCCGCACCACGCCGAGTGCCTGCAGGGTCTCCAGGTCGCCGTCGGTCAGCCGGCGTCCGGCCCGGCGCTCCACCTCGCGTCGGGAGACGGTCTCGGGTGCGGGCGCCGTCCACGGCGCGAGCATGGTGCGGTGCAGCGCGATCGTCTCCGGGCTGGCGTCGGACGGGATGCGGGCGACGTACCGCTCGATCGCCGACAGCGTGAAGCCGTGCGCCTGCAGCTCGGTGACCAGCTCGAGGCGCGCGAGGTGGTCGGCGGAGTAGTAGCCGGAGCGCCCCTGCCGGATCGGCGGCGGCACCAGGCCACGCGCGGTGTAGAACCGGACGTTCCGGACGCTCATCCCGACGCGGCGCGTGAGCTGCTCGAGGGTCATCAGACCAGGCCCCCCGGCTGCCCGGGCCGGAGCCGCGTCGGCCTCGGCCGGCTCTTCGGGCATGCGGTCCTCGCGGCGGGTGAGGGCGACCGGGATCACGCAGGATTCTCGGCCGGCTGGTCGACGGGCATCGGATACTGACAGCAAGAGTGTCACAATCGACGCCAGGCCCTCGACCCCGGAAAGCGTGGAGACCCCATGGCTGAGCAGCCGCAGACCCAGGCGTTCGTGTACGACGCGATCCGCACCCCCCGGGGCAAGGGCAGGAAGGACGGCACCCTGTACGAGGTGAAGCCGGTCGACCTGGTGGTCGGGCTGCTCGAGGAGCTGCAGAGGCGCAACCCGGGGCTGGACCCGGCTCGCGTCGACGACGTGGTGCTCGGCGTGGTCACGCCGATCGGGGACCAGGGCGGCGACATCGCCAAGGCGGCGGCGATCGCGGCCGGGTACCCCGACACCGTCGCGGGAGTGCAGCTCAACAGGTTCTGCGCCTCCGGCCTGGAGGCAGTCAACCAGGCGGCGATGAGGGTGCGCTCCGGCTTCGAGGACCTGATCGTCGCCGGGGGCGTCGAGTCGATGTCCCGGGTGCCGATGGGCTCCGACGGCGGCGCCTGGGCGATGGACCCGGCCACGGCCCTGCGTACCTCGTTCGTGCCCCAGGGGATCGGCGCCGACCTGATCGCCACGCTGGAGGGCTTCAGCCGCGAGGACGTGGACGGGTTCGCCGCGGAGTCCCAGGCACGGGCGGCCAAGGCGCAGGCGAACGGCCACTTCGACCGTTCCCTGGTCCCGGTGACCGACGCCAACGGCCTGGTGGTCCTCGACCGTGACGAGCTCATCCGGCCGGGCACCACCGTGGAGACGCTCGCGGGGCTGAAGCCGTCGTTCGCCGGCATCGGCGACCAGGGGGGCTTCGACTCGGTGGCGCTGGAGAAGTACCACTGGGTCGAGGAGATCGACCACGTGCACCACGCCGGCAACTCCTCCGGCATCGTGGACGGCGCCGCGCTGGTGCTGGTCGGCACCGAGCAGGTCGGCGCTGACCTCGGCCTGCGCCCGCGGGCCCGGATCGTGTCCGCCGCAGTGTCCGGGGCGGACCCGACCATCATGCTCACAGGCCCGGCGCCCGCCTCCCGCAAGGCGCTGGCCAAGGCGGGCCTGGACGCCTCCGACATCGACCTCTACGAGATCAACGAGGCGTTCTCCGCGGTCGCGATGCGCTACCTGCGCGACCTCGACCTGCCGCACGACAGCGTCAACGTCAACGGCGGAGCGATCGCCATGGGCCACCCGCTCGGCGCCACCGGGGCGATGATCCTCGGCACCCTCGTCGACGAGCTGGAGCGGCGCGACCTGCGCTACGGGCTGGCCACCTTGTGCGTCGGCGGCGGCATGGGCATCGCCACCGTCGTCGAACGCGTCTGACCGCCCGCCCCCGCCCCGCCCCCGCCCCCGCCCCCGATTCGTCTGCGATCGCGCCACGAGGCCTCCCACCGGGACCGCAGACGAATCGAAGAACAGGAGCCCCGTGACCACCAGCCCCACCGACCCCCGCGCTGCGGTCCGCTACCAGCGGGACGCCGACGCGGTGGTCGTCCTCACCCTCGACGACCCCGGGTCGAGCGCGAACACGATGAACGAGCCGTACGTGGCCTCCATGGGTGCCGCGGTCGAGCGGCTCGAGCTGGAGAAGGACGACATCGCCGGCGTCGTGGTCACGTCGGCCAAGAAGTCGTTCTTCGCCGGCGGCGACCTCACGCGGATGGCGGCGGCGGGGCCCGAGGACGCGGCAGACATCTTCGCGATGGCGGAGGCCATCAAGGCCCAGCTGCGCCGGCTCGAGACGCTGGGCCGCCCGGTCGTCGCGGCCATCAACGGCAGCGCGCTCGGCGGTGGGCTGGAGATCGCGCTCGCCTGCCACCACCGGATCGCCGTCGACGACCGGCGGACCGAGATCGGGCTGCCCGAGGTCACCCTCGGACTGCTGCCCGGCGCCGGGGGCGTCACCCGCGTGGTGCGGATGCTCGGTCTCTACACCGGCCTCACCGAGGTGCTGCTGACCGGCACCCGCTTCCGGCCCGCGGCAGCGCTCGACAAGGGCCTCGTCGACGAGCTGGTGGCCGACCGCGACGAGCTGGTGCCGGCGGCCAGGGCGTGGGTGCTGGCACACCGCGACGACCCGGAGGCGGCCACCCAGCCGTGGGACCGCGCCGGCTACAAGCTGCCCGGCGGCACGCCCTCCAGCCCCCAGCTCGCGGCCTTCCTGCCGGCCTTCCCGGCGACGCTGCGCAAGCAGGCGAAGGGTGCGCCGTACCCAGCGCCGCGCGCCATCATGGCCGCAGCGGTCGAGGGTGCGCAGGTCGACGTGGACACCGCCACCCGTATCGAGTCGCGCTACCTGACCGCACTCGTCACCGGCCAGAACTCGACCAACATGATCCAGGCCTTCTTCTTCGACCTGCAGGCGATCAAGTCCGGGTCCCTTCGTCCCGACGGCGTGGAGAGCTTCCGCTCCGCCCGCACCGGCGTGCTCGGGGCCGGCATGATGGGCGCCGGGATCGCCTACGCCGCGGCCCGCTCCGGCATCGACGTGGTGCTCAAGGACGTCAGCGTCGAGGCAGCCGAGAAGGGCAGGGCGCACTGCGCCTCCGTGCTCGACACCCAGGTGTCCCGCGGCAAGCTGAGCCAGGAGCAGCGTGACGAGGTGCTGGCCCGGATCACCGCCACCGCCGACTACGCCGACCTCGCCGGGTGCGACACCGTGATCGAAGCGGTCTTCGAGGACCCGGCCCTCAAGGCGAGGGTGTACGCCGAGACGCAGGCCGTCGTACCCGGCGCCCTGCTGGCCTCGAACACGTCGACGCTCCCGATCACCGAGCTCGCGGCGGGGGTGACCCGCCCCGAGGACTTCGTCGGCCTGCACTTCTTCTCCCCGGTCGACAAGATGCCGCTGGTGGAGATCATCAGGGGAGAGAAGACCTCGCCGGAGACGATCGCCCGAGCGGTCGACGTGGTCCAGCAGCTCCGCAAGACGCCGATCGTCGTCAACGACAGCCGGGGCTTCTTCACCTCTCGCGTCTACGGCACCCTGCTCACCGAGGCGGCCGCGCTGCTCGAGGAGGGGGTGGACCCGCAGACCATTGAACGGGCCGCGACCCTGGCGGGCTTCCCGGCGCCGCCGTTGGCCATGCTCGACGAGGTGTCGCTGACGCTGTCGCTGAAGATCCGCGAGGCCGCCGTGGCGGCCGCCGCCCGCGACGGCGTCGAGCTGCCGGAGCAGCCGGGCACCGCCGTGATCGACCGGATGGTGCGGGAGTTCGGGCGGAGGGGCAAGGCCGCCGGCTCGGGCTTCTACGACTACCCGGCTGCCGGCGAGCAGGGCCGCAAGCGGCTGTGGCCAGGCCTGCGCGAGCACTTCGCCCGTCCCGGTGCGCAGGTCCCCCTGCGCGACATCCAGCAGCGCTACCTGTTCCGGATGGCGCTGGAGACCGCTCGCTGCTTCGAGGAGGGCGTGATCGAGTCCGCGGCCGCGGCGAACATCGGCTCGATCATGGGCATCGGCTTCCCGCCGCTGTACGGCGGCGCGGTGCAGTACATGCAGGGCTACGAGGACCCGGACGGCCACGCCGGCCCGCGCGGTCTGACCGGCTTCGTGGCCAGGGCCCGCGAGCTGGCGGCGGCGTACGGCGGACGGTTCGAGCCGCCGGCGTACCTGGTCCACCTCGCGGAGCGGGGCGCCCGCTTCCCGGCCTGAGCACCGGCGGTGGTCGGCCAGGCCACGCTGGGGGACCGTCACTGCACAAGGGATGTCCCAGGGGAAGTGCCGGTTCTCCCGGTCATGCGCCGCGCTGCGGTCGGTGGACGCAGCGCATCTGCTGCCCGGGCTAGACATACCCGGCAATATGGACCAATGACCACTCCGCGTCGCGCCGGCCGCGGCGGTGACGACCCCGCTGACGAGCCCGGTCACCGGCCCGGCGCTCCGGGGGACCGGCCGCTCGTGGACGTCGCAGGGCTGCTGGTCCGGTTCGGCACCGTGCAGGCGGTCCGCGGGGTCGACCTCCGGGTGCACGCCGGCGCCTCGGTCGCCCTGCTGGGACGCAACGGGGCCGGCAAGTCGACCACGATGCGAGTAGTGGCCGGGGTGGTTCCGCCGACGGAGGGGCGGGTCCTGGTCGGCGGCGAGGACGCCCGCACCCGGGCGCTCGCGGTGAAGCGGGTGACCGGCTACTGCCCCGACGTGGGAGGTCTCGTCCCCCGCGCCACCCCGTGGGAGCACCTGCAGCTGTCCGCCCGGCTGCGGCGGATGCCGCCCGGCTGGGAGGCGCGGGCGACCGAGCTCCTCGAGCGGTTCGAGCTCACCGGGGTGACCCACCGGGTCACGGCCGGGTTCAGCCACGGAATGGGCCGGCGGATGTCGGTGCTGCTCGCCGCTTTCCACCGGCCCCGGGTGCTGCTTCTCGACGAGCCTTTCGACGGGGTGGACCCCCTCGGCGTCGAGGCCACGCTGGAGGTGGTCGCCGATGCCCGGGCCCGCGGCGCCGCGGTGCTGGTCTCCACGCACCTGCGTGAGCTCGCGGTCGAGGCGTGCGGCCGGGCCGTGGTGCTGCGGGACGGTGCCGCGGTCGGCGACGTCGACGCGCACGACCTGGGAGGTGAGGCGGGTGCCGGGGCCTACCGCGCCCTCCTCGGCTGACCCGGGGCAACCGGCGGGGCCGGCGGCACGGCGCCTGGTCGCGGAGGTGCTGCGAGCAACCACCGACCTCGGGCCGCTGATCGGCCTCCGGGTCGCCACGCTGCGCGGGCGGTCGCGCTCCGCCGCGTGGCTGGGACTGGTCGCGCTGGTGCTGCTCACCTCGGCCGCCGTGCTGGGTCCCACCCTCCTGCCGGACCGGCCGGCTGTGCGTGACGACCTGCTGCCAGTGCTCCCGGTGCTGTACCTCGCGTCGCTGGGCATCACGGTGGTCGTCTCGATGACGTCGAGCGGTAGCCGCGAGCTGCTGCCTCGCGAGCAGGCGGTGGCGTTCCCGGTCAGCGCCACGACCGACCACCTGGGCGCTCTGCTGCTCGCACCCCTCAACCTGACCTGGCTGCTGCAGGCCTGGGCGGTCCTCGCCGCGACGTCCTACGCCGTCGGCGCCCGGTCCACCCTCGCCGCCGCGCTGTTGCCGGTACTGGCCTGGCTGGTGGCCGCCACGGCGCTGGCGCAGGTGCTGGCCTGGGGCGTGGAGTGGCTGCGCCGGGGAGCGCACGGGCTGCTGCTGCTGGGCACCGGGACGCTGCTGCTGACGGCGGCGGCGGCCGTCACCCTCCTGACCACCGACCCGGTCGCTCCGCTGCTGGACAGCGGCCCTGCCCGGTGGGTGGCGGAGGGGGTCGTGGCCGGCGCGGAGGGGCGTTGGGGACCGTGGAGCCTGGTGCTGTCCGGGTTGCTGGTGCTGACGGCGGTCGGACTCGTCCTGGGCGGGTGGACAGCTGGCCGGGTGGCGCGTCGACCGGCGCGCGACGAGCGTGGCGCGGACAGCGCGGAGCGTCCCGCGCGGCCCCTGCCGGCGTCCGACCTCGCTGCCTTGCTGCGCACGGACCGCGCCGGGATCTACCGCTCGGTGCCGATGCGGCGCGGGGTGGCCGTCCTTGCCCTGCTCCCCGCGGCCGTGGCCCTGCTCGCCGGGTTCGGGTGGCACATGCTCGGCATCTTCCCCGGCCTGGTGGCGTCAGGAGCGGCGCTGCTGTTCGGGGTCAACGCCTGGTGCCTGGACGGGCGCGGGACGGTGTGGCGCGAGAGCCTTCCCGTCGCTCCCCGGACGGCGCTCGCAGCCCGAGGCCTGGTGCTGGCCGAGCTGATCCTGGCCGCGTCGGCCGTGACCCTGCTGGTGGCGTCGACGCGTGCCGGCATCCCGACTCTCTCGCAGCTCGTCGCGGTGCTGTGTGCGGCCGTGGTGGTCACCGTCCAGGTGGTCACCACGTCGCTGCGGTGGTCCCTGCGCCGGCCGTACGCCGTCGACCTGCGCAACCCCCGGGCCACGGCGGCACCGCCGCTGGTGATGGTCGGCTACTCGTCGTGGCTGGCGGTCAGCACGACGACCACCGGGCTGCTGTTCAACCTCGTGTCCGGAGCGCCGTGGTGGTGGTCGCCGCTGCTCGCCGTGTTCTTCCTGTCCTGGTCGGGGCTGCGACTCGGCAGGGTCGCCGCTGCCTGGGACGACGCGGGGACCCGGGCTCGGGTGGTCGGCAGCGTCGCCGTCTGACGCCCCGCGCACTCGGCACCGCCACGGTCGGCTCCTCGGCGCAGGAGGCAGCCGCGCGCCGGCACGGGCTCAGCCCTTGTTGCCGAGGGCACACTTCGTCATCGGCGCGGCCAGCCGCTTCTGGGCCTCCTCGGCCTTGCCCTCGAAGTTCTTCTCCAGGTAGGGCCGCAGGTTCTTCTCGGTGAGCGCCGAGTTGATGCAGGTCTGCATCTTCTTGGGCACCCGCCCGCTCCTGGCCACCACCTTCTTCATGATCGCGGGGACGTCCGCACAGTCGAAGAGGACGGTCGTCGCCGACTTGGCGTCGGGGCGCGAGAGGGTGTCGACCTCGGTGAGCAACTTCTCGGCGCGCAGGTCCTCGGTGAGCACGCCGTACTTCTGCAGCTTGTCGGTGCCTATCCTGTCCACCCAGCCTTTGCCGATGCAGTCCGCCTCCTCGGCGGTCACGGCCAGCTGAGTGGGGCCCCCGGACTTCTGCGCCTGGGAGATGGAGCCGGCGATCGCCGTGGCCGCCTTGTCCTCGTCCGGGCCCCCGCAGGCGCCGAGCAGCAGTGTGCCGGCAGCGAGCAGTGCCGCGGTCGTTCCTCTGGTCATGGCGCCCCCGGTTCGTCGTGGCAGTGGTGCGTCCGCGAGCCTACCGACGCGCCGGCGACGGTCCAGCCGGCCCGACGTCCCGGTGTCCCGGTGAGTTTCCGCGGTGGTGCGAGTCTGACCTGCCGGACGCGTGGACCGACACGAGGAGGACGGCGTGGACGTGTGGCCGATGGTGCACGCGGAGCGGGCAGCGCTGATCGCCGACCTCCAGGGTCTCCACCTCGACCAGTGGGACGAGCCGTCGCTGTGTGCCGGGTGGACCGTGCACGACGTGGTGGCCCATCTGGTCGACTCCGCTCGCACGACGCGCGTCGGCTTCGTGGCCGGGCTCGCTCGTGCGCGGTTCGACTTCGACCGGCAGAACGCTCGCGGCGTACGACGCCAGCGCGGCGGCTCGCCCCCGGAGACGTTGCAGCGGCTGAGGCGGGTGGCGTCGCGGACGTCGACCCCTCCGGCGCCCCTGGACAGCCGACTCGTCGAGGAGGTCGTGCACGGCGAGGACATCCGTCGTCCGCTGGGGCTGACCCGTCGGTACCCCCCGGAAGCCGTCGTCAGGGCCCTCCGGCTGCAGGCTCGCACCCCGGCCTCCTTCGGCGGCGCCGAGGAGCTCGTGGCGCGGGTCCGGCTGGTGGCAGGGGATGCCGAGCTGGACATCGGTAGCGGTCCACGCGTGAGCGGCCCGGCACTGTCGCTGCTGCTCGCGGTGTCTGGTCGTCGGGGAGCGCTGGACGACCTCGCCGGGCCGGGGGTCGCCATCCTGGCGGCGACCTGACGCCCGCCCCGACGCCCACCCTCGCGCACCCTGGCGCCCGCCCCGACGCCTGCATCGTCGACCGCACCCGGCCGACCGGCCCTACCGGTCGGTGGACCGCCACTCCTGCCAGGCGCGGTAGCCGCCGACGAGGTCGGTGGCCCGCCGCAGCCCCACCCGCTGCAGCGTCTCGGCCGCCAGGCTCGAGGCGAACCCCTCGTTGCAGACCACAATGACCCGGCGGTCCGGGTCGTCGGACTCGGGGATCCGGTGCGGTGAGCTGGGGTCGAGCCGCCACTCCAGGACGTTGCGGTCGACGACCAGGGCGCCGGGCAGCAGACCCTCGGCGTCCCTGTTCTCCACCGGCCGGATGTCGACGACCAGGGCACCACCGGCGACCTCGGTCTCCAGCTGCGCCGGCTCGACGCGCTCGAGGGTGCGCCGGGACTCCGCCAGGACGTCGTCGATGCTTGACCCGGACATGGCCAGAAGCGTAGTCCTGGGTCGTCCGGCCCCGGCGCCGTGCCCGGGGCCCGAAGCGGAAGGAGCTCGTGCATGAGCGGACGTGTGGTGCACTTCGAGATCCCGTTCGACGACCAGGAGCGGGCCAACGCGTTCTACACCGAGGTGTTCGGCTGGACGATGACGCCGATGCCGGAGATGAGCTACGTGCTGGCGACCACCGGCCCCAGCGACGAGGGACCGCCCAGCGAGCCGGGGTTCGTCAACGGCGGGATGCTCGAGCGGGGGCAGCCCGTGACCAGCCCGGTGCTCGTCCTCGACGTCGAGGACATCGACGCCTCGCTCGAGAGGATCGAGGCCTCCGGTGGCCGTCGGGTGACCGACCGGCAGACCGTCGGCGACATGGGCTTCTCGGCCTACTTCACCGACAGCGAGGGGAACCTCGTCGGGTTGTGGCAGAACGCCCCGCAGCAGGGCTGACCGAGCGGGGGTGCGGCCACTGCCCGGGAGGGGCGACCAGTCGCCGCCGGTCCGGAAGGTCATCCGGCGTCGGGTCGGGTGCCCCGCAGTCCGACGAGGCTCACCAGACCGCCGGCGAACAGCAGCCCCGCACAGATCAGCTGCGCCTGCTCGTAGCCGGCATCGAAGGCGGCCGGCTCCTGGTAGTCCTCGCCTCCCACCCCGACCAGTGCCGGCAGCGCCGCGACCGAGAGCAGCGAGCCGGTCCTCGCGACGGCATTGTTGATGCCGCTGGCGATGCCGGCGAACCGGTCCGGCGACGCCGCGAGCACGCTGGAGGTGAGCGGCGCGACGAGCATCACCAGGCCGAGGGAGAACACCAGCATGCCGGGCAGCACGCCGGCGACGTAGCCGGTGCCCGCACCGACCCGACTGAGCACCAGGGTGCCGGCGCCGCACAGCAGCGGACCCACGGACAGCGGGAGGCGGGGACCGATCCGGGCAGCGAGAGCGCCCGAGCGCGACGACAGCAGCAGCATCACCAGGGTCAGCGGCAGCGTGGCCAGACCCGCCTCGAGCGGCGACCAGCCGGCCACGACCTGGAGCTGCAGGACGAGGAAGAACAGCATCGCGCCGAGGGCCCCGTAGACCAGCAGCGTCAGCAGGTTGGCCACCGAGAACACCCGCGACCGGAACAGGTGCATCGGCACCAGGGGGTCCCGCTCGCGGCGCTCGGCCACCACGAAGAGCACCATCGCGACGACGCCGACCGCGGCCGCGGCGATGACGTACGCCGTGCGGGACGAGCCGGCCTCGATCAGGGCGAACGTCACGCCCGCCAGCCCGACGGCCCCGAGCGCCGCGCCGACCACGTCGAACCCGCGCGCCGCCTCGGGATCGCGGGACTCCGGGACGTGGCGGGCCGCGACGGCGAGAACCACGACGGCGACCGGGAGGTTGATCAGGAAGATCCAGCGCCAGCTCACGTTGTCGACGATCCAGCCGCCGAGAAGCGGGCCGATGGCGGCGGCGATGCCGCCCAGGCCGGCCCACTGCCCGATCACCCAGGCGCGGTCGGTACGGCGGAACGACCCCTGGATCATCGCCAGGCTGCCCGGCGTGAGCAGGGCGGCGCCCACACCCTGCACGAGCCGCGCCGCGATCAGCTGCCCGGGCGACTGGGCGACCCCGCACAGCAGGGACGCCGCGGCGAACCAGGCGACGCCGAGCAGGAAGACCCGCCGCCGCCCGAAGTGGTCGCCGAGCGAGCCGCCCACCAGGATCAGCGACGCCAGGGCGAGCAGGTAGGCGTTGACCACCCACTGCAGCTGCGCGATCGAGGCGCCCAGGTCCCCGCCGATGTCGCGCAGCGCGATGTTGACGACCGTGCTGTCGAGCAGCGCCATGCCGGAGCCGAGCACCGCTGCGGCGAGCACCCAGCGGCCCTGCGGCGTCCCGCGGGAGAGCAGGCCGTCCGCGGCCGGCACCGGAGCGGGCATGTCAGCCGACCGACGGAACGGCGCGCTCGTAGCGCAGCTCTGTCGGGTGCGGCGGCCACGGCGCCGGACGGCGGTCCGAGGTGGCGCGCCAGCCGAGGTGCTCGTAGCGTCGGCGGGCCCGGTCGTTGAGCTCCAGGCACCACAGCTCCGCGGTCGTCGTGCCGCGGGCCGCCATCGCGTCGAGCACCGTGCCGACGGCCCGCGAGGCCAGCCCGGTGCCCCACCGGTCCGGGTGCACGGCGAGGTGGCGCAGGCTGCGGTCGTCGTACGCCGCCAGGACGTCGAGGTGGCCGTCGCGCTCGGGGGCGTCCCGCACCAGCACCGTGGTTCCCGGCTCCTCGAGGACCAGCGCCCAGCGGGCCAGCACGGCGTCGTCAGGGAAGGGGAAGCGCTCCGGCGGAAAGATGTGGCGCAACGCCACCAGGTTGCTCTCGCGTTCGAGCTCGGTCAGCGCCGACAGGTCGGCGGTGCCAGCCTCGCGGAACATGGACCCATGCTCGCACCCGGCGGAAGTCGCCGAAGAAAAGTTGCGCCGAGGTGTCAAGGTCGCCGTCGGTGCTGCCGATGATCACGGTGTAGCCCCCCTACACGCGCGGTAGACCCCCCACTCGCCCGCGCCGCCCGGCATCTCCCCCCAGGTGACCAGGCTCCAGCGGCCCCTGTCCTCGGACACGGGGCCGCTGCCATGTCCGGTCACGCCCGGGAGGGGGTGCCGCGAGGCGGCTACGGTGGCTGCCATGACCGACCGCCCCCCGACCCCCGGGACCTCCTCGTCTGATGCGCCCCAGCTGGTGGGCTACCGCGTCGAGGAGCACGTCGCCGCCCTGGTGCTGGACAGCCCGTCGAACCGCAACGCGCTCTCCCGCCGGCTGGTCACCGAGCTGTACGACGCGCTCGCCCGCGCCGAGGAGGACGACGACGTCCGGGTCGTGCTGATCCGGGCCAACGGTCCCTCGTTCTGCAGCGGCGCGGACATGGCGGAGGCCAGCGCGCCGGGTGGTGGAGGCATGGAGCAGGCGGCCGGCATGCTCGTCGACCTGCAGCGTCGGATCGCGACCCTGCCCAAGCCGGTCGTGGCCCGGGTGCACGGCAGTGTCCGAGCCGGGGGGATCGGTCTGGTGGCCGCCAGCGACATCGCGGTCGTCGCGCACGACGCCACGTTCGCCTTCACCGAGGTGCGGCTGGGGCTGACCCCCGCCGCCATCTCGCTGACCGTGCTGCCGCGGATGAGCGACCGCGAGGCGGCGCTGGCCTTCCTGACGGGCGCGGTGTTCACCGGGCGGGACGCCGTGCGCACCGGGCTGGTGACCCGGAGCGTCCCGGAGATCGAGCTGAACCTGGAGGTGGACGAGATCTGCGCCGCCCTGGCCAAGGGCAGCCCCCAGGGCCTGCGGGAGACCAAGCTGCTGCTCGGCCGGCCGCTCGCCGAGCGCATCGACGCTCACGGCGACGACCTCGCCGCCCTCTCCGCGCGGCTGTTCGCCTCGCAGGAGGCGCAGACGGCGATGCGGGCCTTCCTGGACCGGCGCCGGTAGCCGTGGCCCGCGCGCCGGTGGTCCCGGATCGAGTGCGCTGGGCCGTGGACCACCTCGACCCGCCGGCGGACGCCCGGCTCCTCGAGGTGGGGTGTGGTCCGGGCGCCGCCGCGGAGCTCCTCGGTGCGCGGCTGGTGCGCGGCCGGCTGCTGGCCGTCGACCGGTCCCCGACCGCCGTACGACGGACGGCGGCGCGCAACGCGGTCCACGTCGAGGCCGGTCGCCTCGAGGTGGTCGAGTCGAGCCTCGCGGACCTCGAGCGGCCGGCGGGTTCCGTCGACGCCGCCTTCGCCGTCGACGTCAACGTCTTCTGGCTCGGGCCGGCGGTCCGCGAGCTCGAGGTGCTGCTGGAGCTGGTTCGGGCGGGCGGGTGGCTGCATCTGGTCTACGGCGCCGGGCCTGCGGGGGCCGACCGCGTCGTGGACGGGGTGACCCGGTCGCTGCGCCTCGCCGGAGTGCTCGACGTCGCGGTCTCCTCCGGGGGCTCGGCGCTGGCGGTGTGTGGCCGCCGACCCGAGGCGGTCCCGGGGTGAGCGCGTCTCCGGGATCGCGCTCGGACTTCGACGAGTTCGTCGCCGTCTGCTCGGCACGGCTGCTGCGCACGGCGTACCTGCTGACGGGTGACCAGGGCGAGGCCGAGGACCTGGTGGAGCGGGCGTTGACCAGGGCGTGGGCGGAGTGGCACCGCCTCGACGTGCCGCCCGAGCCGCACGTGCGCCGGCTGCTGGTGGCGGGCTGGGCCCGGCGCTGGCGGGTGCCGGCTGTCCGGCGTCGGCGCGCGGTGGTGGTGCTGCGCTACGGGGAGGGGCTGTCCGAGGAGGAGACCGCCGACCTGCTGGACGTCACCGTGGCCGGGGTGCGCAGGCACGCGGCCCGTGCGCTCGCCGCGGCCGGCCTGTCCGAGGACGAGCTGCGTCGCAGCCTCGAACGGGAGGCCGGCTCCCAGGGGCCGCTGTCCGGCGCCTCGCTGCGCGCCCGGCTGGACCGTCGTGCCTCGTCGTCCCGGCGGCGGCGGGTCGCCTCGACCGCCGCCGCCACGGCCCTGGCCGCCGGTGCCGTGCTCGCGGCGGTGCAGTCCGGGTACGGCCGCTCCGGCACCTCCGAGACCGGACCGCAGCTCGAGCGGCCCCCCGCCCGGGAGGAACCGGAGCCGCCGCCACTGCTGGCCGGCTACCAGCTGGACCCGGTGCTGCGGGTCAACGAGGTCGACTACGAGTACGTCCGCAGCGTGGAGTCGGACCCGGGGCAGCGGCGACTCCGGCTGTCGATCCCGGCCAGCCGGCAGCCGCACGCCGTGGCCTGGGTGAGCCCGGTGGCGCTGGACGGCGAGGTCGTGGTGCGCGTCGACGGCGACGTGGTGCGTCGTGACGAGGCCGGCTCCTTCCAGTCGGGGCTGCTGCTGTCGACCCGTCGGCCGCACGTCGTCGAGCTGCGGGCGACCGCCTCCGACGTGTCCATGCGCCTGGGGCTGGCGCTCTACCGGTGGCCGCAGACCTGAGCGGGGTTCGCGGACGCGAGGTCCGGACCGCCGGGTAGTGTTGCGCCCTTGCCCGCATCCCTGCCCGCCCGCTGCCTGCCCGCATGGTCCTGACCGCCCAGGAGCCGAAGCTTGTCCGTCGAGCCGATCCCGCCGGGGACCGCCCCGTCCAACGACATCCTCGTCCAGCGGGAGATCGCCGCTGAGCAGACGTTCGTGGACAGGGTCTACGACCAGCTCGACCGGTCCACCCGCAACGCGCAGGCGCTCGCCAGGGAGGGGCACGGACGCGCGCACCTGGGACACGAGGGCGGGCTCGTGGAGCGCGACGCCATGGTGTTCCAGGCGGCCAAGCGGATCGCCACGCTCAACGCCGCGCACGAGGGACTGGTCTTCGGCCGGCTCGACCTCGACCCGTCCCGGACACCGGGCGAGCGCCCGCGGTACATCGGCCGGATCGGCCTGCGCGACGAGCACCGCGACTCGCTGCTGATCGACTGGCGGGCGCCGGCTGCGGCGGTGTTCTACCAGGCGACCGCCGCGGACCCGCAGGGGCTGCTGCGGCGACGGGTGCTGCGGTGCGCGGGCGCGACGGTGGTCGCCGTCGAGGACGAGCTGCTCGACCCCGACAGCGTCGCGGCGGACAGCCTCCCGATCGTGGGGGAGGGGGCGCTGATGGCGCAGCTGTCCCGGGCCCGCGACCGCACCATGCACTCGATCGTGGCGACGATCCAGGCCGAGCAGGACAAGGCGATCCGCGCGCCCAGCAAGGGCGTCGTGCTGATCTCGGGTGGGCCAGGCACCGGGAAGACCGTGGTGGCGCTGCACCGCGCGGCGTACCTGCTCTACTCCGACCGCCGACGCTACGAGACCGGCGGCGTCCTCGTCGTGGGGCCGTCCGGGGTGTTCATGCGCTACATCGAGCGGGTGCTGCCGTCGCTCGGGGAGACCGCGGTCGCCCTGCGGTCGGTCGGCGAGGTGGTCGACGGCATCCGCTCCTTCCGGCGGGACCTTCCGGCGGTGGCGGACGTGAAGGGCGCTGCGCGGATGGCCGAGCTGATGCGTCGTACGGCGCGGCAGGCGGTGCCCGGCGCACCTCGGGAGCTGCGGGTGTTCTACCGCGACGACAACCTGGTGCTGACCTCTCGCGAGCTGGGCCGGCTGCGGCGCCAGCTGCTGTCCTCCGGACGGCGCAACCGGCAGGTGCCGCGCGTCGCCTCCACGCTTCTGGACGCGCTGTGGCGCCAGGTCCGTGGCGAGCGGGGACGGGAGCGTGGCCGCGACGAGTTCAACCAGGAGCTGCTCGGCACCGCCGCCTTCGTGGACTTCGTGCTCGCCTGGTGGCCGCCTCTGGACGCCACCGAGGTGCTCGGCTGGCTGCGTGACCCGGAGCTGCTGGGTCAGGTCGCCGAAGGGGTGCTCGGCAGGGAGGAGCAGGCGCGGCTGTCCGAGTCGTGGGGGCCGGTGCGGGAGCCGGCGGCCTACCGGGTGGCACCCGACGACTGGTCGGTGGAGGACGTGCCGCTCCTCGACGAGCTGCGGTTCCTGCTCGGAGACGTCCCGGAGCCCCGGCGCGGTGACCGCGACGACGACCCAGACCCGCTGGCCCACCTCTTCGACGAGAACGTGCCCGAGCTGACCACCGTCGCGGACCGCGACGTCCCGACCGGTCCCCGGCCCTCCACACGGACCGAGGACGACTTCTACGCGCACGTGCTGGTCGACGAGGCCCAGGACCTCACGCCGATGCAGTGGCGGATGCTGGGCCGGCGCGGCCGGTCCGCGACCTGGACGGTGGTCGGGGACCCGGCTCAGTCGTCGTGGCCGGTGCCCGACGACGCGGCCCGGGCGCGCGAGGAGGCGCTGGGCGACAAGGCCCGGCACTCGTTCCACCTGTCCACGAACTACCGCAACAGCAAGGAGATCTACGACTTCGCCGCTCGCTACGCCGAGCGCGTGGGGCTCGCGGCGGACCTGCCCAACGCAGTCCGCGCCACGGGCGCCGAGCCCGAGCAGCGCACGGTGCTCGACCTGCGTGCGGGGGTGCGGGACGCCGTCACCGAGCTTCTGGACGCCGTCGAGGGCACCGTCGGCATCGTCGTGCCGACCGCCCGCCGCACCCAGGTGCAGTCGTGGCTCGACGGCTGGTCGCACCTGTCGCAGCACGCCTCCGGCGGCAGCCTGTCGCGTTTGGCGGTGCTCACCGGGCTGGAGACGAAGGGGCTGGAGTTCGACGGCATCGTGGTCGTGGCGCCGGACGAGATCGAGGCCGAGTCGGTGACCGGTCGCAGCACGCTGTACGTCGTGCTCACCCGGGCCACGCAGCGGATGGTCACCGTCAGCACCTAGCAGCGACCACGAGTTCGGGCCTCGCCCGCGCAGCCGGTGGGTAGAGTCGCGCGCTATGGACCCCCGCCCGCCCGACCCGGCGACGCGTGCCTCCGCGGCGGAGAGCACGGCGGGCACCGCGTCGGAGGCGCTCGAGGCGGTGCAGGGGCACGAGGCCTGGGCCGTGGTCCGGCTCCGGGACGCGGCGACGGTCACGCTGGTGGGCGGGTCGCGCACCGAGGTGCAGCGGCTGGTCGACGTCCCCCTCGAGGACGGGCCGCCACCCGAAGGTCGTCGGTTCGACCGGCTGGTCGCCGTCCCGTTCCGGCAGGTCGCCGAGCGCGGCTTCGAGGCGCACGACGACGGCGCCCCGCTGACCGTCGTCGACATCGTCACCGAGATCGAGGTGCCGCTCGCGGACCTGCTCGACGCGCTCCCCGACGAGGAGGTCGAGTTCGCGGACCGGGGCGGCTTCGACACCACCGACGAGGAGTACGCCGGTGTCGTCGAGTCGATCATCGACCAGGAGATCGGCAGGGGCGAGGGTGCGAACCTGGTGGTCGGACGGCACTACCGCGCTCGGCTGCGGGACTGGGGCGCGACCAAGGCGCTGACCGTGCTCGGGCGGCTGCTCCATCGCGAGCGCGGCGCCTACTGGACCTACTGCTTCTTCACCGGCGACCGCTACCTCGTCGGCGCCAGCCCGGAGCGGCACGTCTCCGTGCACGGTGGCGACGTCCGGATGAACCCGATCAGCGGCACCTTCCGGCTCCGGGGGCTCGACGACCCCGTGGAGCGCAAGCAGAGGCTGCTGGAGTTCCTGTCCGACGAGAAGGAGATCTACGAGCTCTTCATGGTCGTCGACGAGGAGCTGAAGATGATGTGCGACATCTGCAGCGAGGGCGGCCTGGTGCTGGGCCCGTTCCTCAAGCCGATGACGCACCTCGTGCACACCGAGTACCTCCTCGCCGGCCGCACCGACCGCGACGTCCGTGAGGTGCTGCGCGACACCATGTACGCCGCGACGGTGACCGGCTCACCGGTGCAGAACGCCTGCCGGTTGATCAAGAAGTACGAGCGCGAGGGGCGCGGCTACTACGGCGCGGCCCTGGCCCTGCTCGGACGCGACCCGGCCGGGCGGCCCACGGCGGACTCGCCGATCGTGATCCGCACCGCCGACGTGGACCTCGACGGCCGCCTGCGGGTGACCGCGGGTGCGACCCTGGTGCGCGACTCCGAGCCGGCGCACGAGGTGGCCGAGACGCACGCCAAGGCCGGCGGGATCCTCGCCGCGTTCGGCCTGGTGGAGCAGGCGACGGCGGCGGCGGCCGGGCTCGACGACCTGATCCGCGACGAGGACGTGGTGATCGCCCTGGGCCTGCGCAACCAGCGGCTGAGCCGGTTCTGGCTCACCGACCAGGGCGGTTCGCCTCCGGCGCCGGAGCTCAAGGGCAAGACCGCGGTGATTCTGGACGGTGAGGACGACTTCGTCAACATGTTGCGTCACGTCCTCGCGGTGATGGGCATGACCTCGTCCGTCGTACGCCACGAGGACTTCACGGCCGAGGCCCTCGAGGGCTACGACCTGGTCATCGTGGGACCCGGCCCCGGGGACCCCCGCGACGGTGACAGCCCGAAGATCGCGTCGTTCCGGGCAGCGGTGGACGGCCTGCTGGAGAAGCGGCAGCCGTTCCTCTCGGTGTGCCTGGGCCACCAGGTGCTGTGCGACCGGCTCGGGATCGACCTCGCGTACAAGGACATCGTCTTCCAGGGCACGCAGTCCCGCGTCGACCTCGACGGCCGGGAGGAGAACGTCGGGTTCTACAACACGTTCGTCGCACGCGCCGGCGGCAGCGCTCCGGACGGCGTCGAGCTGTTCGCGGACCCGGTGTCCTCCGACGTGCACCTGGTCACCGGACCGCACTACCGCGGCATCCAGTTCCACGCCGAGTCGATCCTCACCGAGCACGGCTACGACCTCATCCACGACCTGGTGCGCGACCTCCTGCTATGACCGCGGCTCGTCCGGAGGTCGTGGTGGTGGACCACCACGACTCCTACACCTGGAACCTCGTGCACCTCGTCGCTGCTGTGACCGGTGGCCTCCCGGAGGTGGTGCAGCACGACGAGGTCGAGGCCGGCGCCCTGCTGGGTGGGAGGTACACGCACATCGTGCTGTCGCCGGGGCCCGGGACCCCGGACGACCTCCGCGACTTCTCGGTGGGACGTGAGGTGCTGCTGCACGCAGAGGTCCCGGTGCTCGGGGTGTGCCTCGGGATGCAGGGACTGGTGTCCGTGTACGGCGGTGAGGTCGGCCAGGCCGAGCCCGCACACGGCGAGGTCGCGCTCGTGGAGCACGACGGCCGGGGGGTCTTCCTCGGACTGCCCTCGCCGTTCAAGGCGGTCCGCTACCACTCGCTCGCCGTGCGCACGCTGCCCGCCGTGCTGCGGCAGACGGCGTGGTGCGACGGCTCCGAGGGTCCGGTGGTGATGGGGGTCGCACACCGCTCGAGGCCGTTGCAGGGTGTGCAGTTCCACCCGGAGTCGATCCTGACCGAGCACGGCGAGAAGCTGGTGCGGAACTTTCTGGACACCCGGTGAGCAACCCAGCGAGGCACCTGTCGTGAGCACGTCGTGAGCACGTCGTGAGCACGGACCCGGTCGAGCTGTTCGTGCAGCTGGCCGGGGCTCACGAGCGGATGTTCTGGCTGGACGGCGGGGGTTCGCGGACGTGGTCCGGACGGCGCTCGATCCTCGGAGGGCTGCGCGCGGAGGACGTGTCCTTGACGTACTCCGCCACGTCCCGGAAGGTCACCCGGCACCAGCACGGCCGCACCGACGTGGTGGGCGACGACCCCTTCCTGGTGCTGGCCGAGCACGTCGCGCGGGACGCCGGCGACCGCAGGGTCAGCTGGGTCGGGTACTTCGGCTACGCGTCGCGGCCCGACCTGCCGGCCGCTCCCGGCGACCCCGACGTGCCGGATGCGGTGTGGATGCGGGTGCGGGACCCGGTCTTCGTGGACCACGACGTGCCGGGCGGTGCCCTGGGCGCCCGGAGCCCGGCCGTATCCGGGCGACCGTCCCGGACCCGCCCCAGCCGCGTCGCCGCACCCGGCCCCGGACCCGCGCGCGACCGTCCGCACCTGCCCGACCCGGGCTACCTCGCCGCCTTCGACCGGGTGCAGACCGAGCTGCGCCGGGGCAACAGCTACGAGGTGAACCTGACCTACCGGGAGTCCCTGACCTCACCGGTGGACCCGGTCTCGGCCTACCTCCGCCTGCGCGCGGCGAGCCCCGCGCCGTACGCAGGGTTCCTGCAGCACCCCGGCGTGCGGCTGCTCAGCTCCAGCCCGGAGCGGTTCGCCACCGTCGACCGCGACGGCTGGCTGGAGACCAAGCCGATCAAGGGCACCACCCCGCGCGGCGGGACGCCGGAGCAGGACGCCCGGCACCGCGCCGAGCTCTCCGGGCACCCGAGGTACCGCGCCGAGAACCTGATGATCGTGGACCTGCTCCGCAACGACCTGTCCCTGGTGTGCGACCCCGGGACGGTCACCGTCCCGGTGCTGATGGAGGTGGAGTCCTATGCAGCGGTGCACCAGCTCGTCTCTACCGTCCGCGGCCGGCTCCGCTCCGGACTCGGGACGGTGGAGGCGTTGCGGGCGCTGTTCCCCGCCGGGTCGATGACCGGCGCCCCGAAGCTGCGCACCATGCAGATCA
Organism: Nocardioidaceae bacterium; assembly: GCA_035634095.1. Taxonomy (GTDB): domain Bacteria; phylum Actinomycetota; class Actinomycetes; order Propionibacteriales; family Nocardioidaceae; genus Nocardioides_B. The sequence continues at coordinate 62,389 of DASQDP010000145.1, forward strand.
TCGACGCGGTGGAGCGCTCGCCTCGGGGCGTCTACGCGGGCGCCTTCGGCTGGGTGGGCGCCGACGGCCGGGCCGACCTGGGTGTGGTGATCCGGTCCCTGGTCGCCACGCCCGCGCCGGACGACCCGGCGGCCTGGCGCTACTCGCTCGGGACAGGCGGCGGGATCACCGTGCGTTCCGAGGCCACCGAGGAGTACGCCGAGACCCGGTGGAAGGCCGCGCACCTGCGCTCCGCAGTCACCGGGCCGGCCACCTGAGGCTCTCTCAGCCGCTGGCGGTGTCGGCGTCGCTGTCCAGCGTCACGGTGACGGTGCGGCTCCGGTCCCCGCCGCTCGCGCCGTCGGCGACCACGGTGAGGCTGACCTTCTGCCCCGGACGCTGACCGCGGATGATCGCCACCAGGGACTGCGAGTCGGTGATGATGACGTCATCCACCTTGGTGATGACATCGCCCCTGCGGATCCCCGCGCGGGCTGCCGCCGAGCCGGCCTCGACCTCACCCACCCCGGCGCCGGTCAGCAGCCCGTCGTCGCTCGACGCGCTCACCACGGAGACGCCCATCCGCGCGTGCGTCGGGGTCTCCCCGGAACGCAGCTGCTGCACGATCGGCCAGACGTTGTCGATCGGGATGGCGAACCCGAGGCCGATGGAGCCGCCGGGGGAGGCGTCGAGCCCCCCGGACGAGGCGGTCCGGATCGAGGAGTTGATGCCCACCACGTCTCCGTTCAGGTCCACCAGCGGACCCCCGGAGTTGCCCGGGTTGATCGCGGCGTCGGTCTGGATCGCGGGGTACGTCGTGTCCTGCGGCTGTTCACCGGGAGTGGACCCCTCCGAGCCGCCCACGGAGACCGGACGGTTCAGCGCGCTGACGATGCCGCTGGTGACGGTGGCTTCGAGCCCGAACGGCGACCCGATGGCCACCACGTTCTCGCCGACCGCGATGTCGCCGGACCTGCCGATGGTGGCGGGCTGCAGCCCGGACACTCCCTCGGCCCTGATCACGGCGAGGTCGGTCACCGGGTCGGTGCCCACGATCCGCGCCCGCTTCGTGGTGCCGTCGTTGAAGTTGACGGTCATGGCGCCGCCCTGCTCGGCCACCGACGCGACGTGTTCGTTGGTCAGGATCTCGCCGTCAGAGCTGATCACCACACCGGAACCGGAGCCCTGTCCGTCGGTGCCCGCGACGTTGATCTTGACCACCGACGGCAGCACGGACGCGGCGACCTGCTCCACGGAGTCTGCGTCCGGCGCGGCGTTCCCACGGTCCACCACGGTGGAGGTGGTGCCGCCCGAGGTGGACGACGTGGATGCCTCGTCGTCGACCGCGTCGTAGCCGGCAGCACCCGCGACACCGGCGACGGCTCCCAGTCCGAGCGCCGCCGCCAGGATGCCCGCGACCACCGCCTTCGCCGGGCGGCCGGAGCGTTCTGTCGCCCGGGGCCGGTCACTGTCGGCAGGGGCCTCGGAGAAGCCGAAGTCGCCGAAGGTAGCGGTGTCCTTCCGCGCCGCTGCGTCGTACGGCGGCAGCACCGAGGTGTCCTCGACCGGCCCGGGGCCGGAACCGCCGGGGAGGGCCCCCCGCCATGGGTCGTCGGTCGGCTGGCCCGTGGACGGGAGGGTGGGCTGGGCGGTGGACCGGCCCGTCGGCTGACCGGTGGGCTGGGCGGTGGGCTGGGTGCGGGATCGGAACCACATGCTCCGAGGATGCCCACCCGGACTTAACCGGCACTGAGAGTGCGCTGGGACTGTCCCGTGACTGTGCCGAGCGGCTCCGGGGAGCCCGGCACCGTGAACCGGAAGGCGGCCCCGCCGTCGTCGGAGCGGCCGGCGCGCACCGAGCCTCCGTGCCGCTCGGCGACCTGCCGCACGATGGACAGGCCGAGCCCCGAGCCCGGCAGGGTGCGCGCGTCTGCCGAGCGGTAGAACCTGTCGAAGACGTGCGCGAGGTCCTCATCCGCGATGCCGTGGCCCTGGTCGGCCACCAGCAGCGTCCCCGCGCTCAGCGTCACCGTCACCACCCCCAGCGGCGGGCTCCACTTGGCGGCGTTGTCCAGCAGGTTGAGGGCAGCCCTCTCCAGCGCTGCGGGCTCACCGACGACCCACCAGGGCTGCGCGTGCAGCTCGAAGTGCAGGCCGCTGGCCCTCCTCCGGGCGCGCTGCACCGCGCGCTCGGTGATCTCCGCGAGGTCGACCTCCTCCAGCAGAACCTGGGCGGACTGCTCGCGGGCGAGCTCGGTGAGGTCCCCGATCAGGGTGGTCAGCTCCTCGATCTGGAAGCGCACGTCGTCGAGCAGCTCCTGGCGGGAGGAGGCGGAGAGGCCGCCCTCCCGGTCGGCCTGGGTGAGGAGGTCGAGGTTGGTGCGCAGGGAGGTCAGGGGCGTGCGCAGCTCGTGCCCGGCGTCCGCGACCAGCTGTCGTTGCCGGTCCCGCGAGGCGGCCAGGGCACCCAGCATGCTGTTGAAGGCACGAGCGAGCCGGGCTATCTCGTCGTTGCCCTGCACCTCGATCGGGTCCAGCTGCTCGGTGCGGGCGATCTCCTCCGCTGCGTCGGTGAGCCGGCGCACCGGGCGCAGTCCGTTGCGGGCCACCACCCAGCCGGCGAGCCCCGCGGCGAGCACCCCGGCCCCGCCGAAGAGGATCATCAGCAGACCCAGCTTCTCCAGCGTGTTCTCGTTGGCCTCCAGCGACTGCGCGACGACCACCGCCACCCCGTCCTGCACCGACGGCACGGTCGCCACCCGGTACGCGCGCCCGTCGCTGCTCACGGTGCGGCACGAGTACTTGCTGCGGCCGGCGGCGACCGCCAGCTCCGGAGCGCCGAGCCGGGGGCTCCTCCTGCCGGACTCCTGGCTCATCGCCGTCCAGCCGCTCTCGGCGACGTAGCCGAACGTGGTGTCGGTGGCGCCCTTCATCATCTCCGGGATGTTGCCGAGCGCGTTCGGCGTGGGGGTGTACTGCGCCAGCACGGCGGCGCGGCGCTGCAGCGAGTCGTCCATCGAGGTCTGCATCTGGTGCCGGACCGTGAGGTACGCCGCCAGCGCGACCAGCGCGACGGAGAGCCCGACGGCCAGGGTGGTGAGCACGATGACCCGGCTCGCCAGGGAACGGCGGTAGCGGAGCCGGTCCCGGAAGCCGTCGGTGGGTCCGCCGGCCACCGTGTCCTCACCGGCTCGGGGTGACGAGCCTGCTCCGGCGGCGTCCACCCGGGATCACGACTCCTTCAGCACGTACCCGACGCCGCGCACGGTGTGCAGCAGCCTGGGCTCACCGTCCGCCTCGGTCTTGCGGCGCAGGTAGCCGACGTAGACCTCGAGGGAGTTGGCCGTCGTGGGGAAGTCGTAGCCCCATACCTCCTCGAGGATGAACGAGCGGTCGAGCACCCGGCGAGGACGGCGCAGGAACATCTCCAGCAGCGTGAACTCCGTGCGGGTCAGCTCGATGCCGCGCGCGCCTCGGCGTACCTCACGGGTGGCCAGGTTCAGGGTGAGGTCGGAGAAGGACAGGACCTCGCCGTCGACACCGTCGGCGCCCGGCGGCACGGCCACCCGGCGCAGCAGCGCGCGGAGCCGCGCGAGCAGCTCCTCGAGGGCGAAGGGCTTGGTGAGGTAGTCGTCGGCGCCCGCGTCGAGGCCCTCCACCCGGTCACCGACCGAGTCCCGGGCGGTCAGTACCAGGATCGGGAGGTCGTTGCCCGCGGTGCGCAGGGCACGGGTGGTCTCGATGCCGTCCAGTCGGGGCATCATCACGTCGATGACCAGCGCGTCGGGGATGTGGCCGGCGATGCTGGCGAGCGCCTCGGCGCCGTCACCGGCCAGGGTCACCGCGTAGCCGTTGAACTCCAGGGACCGGCGCAGCGACTCGCGCACCGCCCGGTCGTCGTCGACGACGAGGACCCGCGGGTGCTGCTCGGTGCCCGTGCTCACCTCTCCACTGTGCCAGCCCTGTCTGAGTCGCGCCTGAGAACCGTACGGCGGTCGCGCGGGTCAGCGGCCGTCGGGCAGCACCAGCTCGAGGAGCCAGGTCGCCACCATCACGACCAGCCCGCCCAGCACGGCCGTCCAGAACCCGTCGACGTGGAAACGAAGCCCGAAGCGGCCGGCCAGCCAGCTGGTGAGCAGGAGCATCAGGGCGTTGATCACGAAGACCAGCAGCCCGAGGCTGAGCAGCAGGACCGGCAGCGACAGCAGCTTCACCACAGGACGCACCACGGCGTTGACCGCGCCGAACAGGACCGCCACCAGCGCCAGGCTGACGAGGCGGTCGGTGGCGGTGGCACCGGTGAGGGTTATCCCGGACAGCAGCCAGGTGGCAGCGGCCAGGGCCAGCGCGTTGACGACCACCCTGGCCAGCACCCTCATGGCTGCCTCCGGCCGGACTGCGAGGCCAGGTCGAGAGCGGTGAGCATCGAGGCCTCGGCATGCTCGAGGTGGTGCGTCAGCTCACGGGCGGCTCCCTCGAGGTCACCGGCGTCCAGCAGCTCGAGCAGCGCCCGGTGTGACTGCACCTGCTCACCCGCGTTCCGGCGGATCCGGTCCACCTTCGCCAGCGCCAGCCGGATCTCGGCGGTCAGCGACTCCGCCAGCGCTCCCAGTCGCGCCGATCCGGTGAGGGCCACGAGGGCGGCGTGGATGGACAGGTGTGCGGCGGTCAGCTCGGCGGGGCTGGCGTCCGACTCGGCGGCCTCGGCGAAGGAGCGCAGCGCCTCCCGGCAGCTCTCGCGGTCGGCCTCGTCGGCCTGGTGCCAGCGTCGCAGGCCGGCCAGCTCCAGGACCGCACGGGCGGTGCACACGTCGTGCACGGCGTCGGGGTCGAGCTCGGTGACGTGGACGCCCCGGTTCGGCTCGCGGGTCGCGAGGCCTTCGGCGACGAGCACGGCGAGCGCCTCGCGGATCGTGGAGCGTGCGACGCCCATCGCCTCGGCGAGGGCGATCTCACGCAAGGGGGTTCCCGCCTCCACCTCGCCGTCGCACAGCGCGCGGCGCAGCTCCTCGGCCACCCTGTCGACGGTCGAGGAGTGGGCCAGCCGGAGCGTCTCGAAGGAGCTCATCGCAGTCCCCGCACGCCGACCAGCGTGTCACGTCCCCGCGGGCGGCGCGATGGCCGCCGGCCGCCGCGCCTCGAGGTGCCGTGCCGGCCTTCAGTGGGTCGCCCGGGGCGCCGACACCTGCTTTGCCGACGGCGGCCAGCACGGCTACGCTGGCGTCGGATTGTCAGACAATCGTACAAGGAGTGGTCATGGGATCGGCGTTGGCGTGGGGCAGGCACTACCTGATGGTGCGGCCCGACCACTTCCGGGTCGACTACGCGATCAACCCCTACATGGACCCCGCCGTGCAGCCGGACCGGGGGCGAGCGCAGGCGCAGTGGCAGGGGCTACGCGCGGCGCTCGCCCGTGCCGGCGCCAGGGTCGAGGTGCTCGACGGGCGCCCGGACTCGCCGGACATGGTCTACGCGATGAACCTCGGCCTGGTCGTCGGCGACGAGACCGGCCCGCGCGTGGTCATGTCGCACATGCGCCACCCCGAGCGTCGCCATGAGGCGCTTTCCGCGGCGCCGTGGTTCGCCGAGCACGGCTTCACGACGTCGTACGTCGGCCGCGACGGGGTGGGCGCCCACCTCGAGGCCGGCGACGCGTTCGCCTTCGGGGACGCCCTCGTCGTGGGTTGCGGGCCCCGGACCGAGGAGCTGGCCCTCAAGCACCTCGCGACCGACCTGGAGGTGCGGGTGCGCGGGCTCCGGATCACCCACCCCGGCATGTACCACCTCGATCTCGCGTTCTGCCCGCTCGACGCCACCCGCGCCATGGTGTGCCCCTCCGCCTTCGACGACGAGTCGGCCGCCGCTGCGCTGGCCCTGGTCCCCGAGCCGCTGATGCTCTCGGAGCAGGAGGCGCTGACCTTCTGCGCCAACTCGGTCGTGGTGGGCCGCACGGTGCTGATGCCCGCCTGCCCGCCGCGGGTGCGCACCCAGCTCGAGGACTGGGGGTTCGAGGTCGTGCTCCTCGACCTCGGCGAGCTCCACAAGGGCGGGGGGTCGGCGCGGTGCCTCACCAACCCGCTGGACGTGCTCCGTGGCCGGGACCTGCCCCGGGTGCCGGGCGGCGAGGTGCTGCTGCCGCGCTGAGCCGTGGTCACCGCAGGCTCGGAGGGCAGCCGGCGGCTAGGGTTCCGGGCATGAGCTCGCCGCCCGTTCCCACGCCGGGTCGGCCGGCTGCGGGTCCGGCTGAGAGTCCGGCTGCGGGTCCGGCTGCGGGTCCGGCTGGGCGTCCGGCTGGACGTCCGGTGGTGCGGGCGGCGGTGCGGTCGCTGCCGGCGTACGTCCCGGGTCGCCCGCCGGCACCGCGGGACGGCGTCACGACGTACAAGCTCTCCTCCAACGAGAACCCGTTCCCGCCGCTGCCCGGGGTCCTCGAGGCCGCGGTGGAGGCGGCCGGCCGGATGAACCGCTATCCGGACATGGGCTGCACAGCGCTGTACGCGGCGCTGGCCGCGAGGCTCGGCGTCCCGACGGGCCGGCTGGCGGCCGGCACCGGCTCGGTGGCTGTGCTCTACCACCTGCTTCAGGCGCTCTGCGAGCCCGGCGACGAGGTGGTGTATGCGTGGCGCTCGTTCGAGGCCTACCCCATCGCCGTCGCCGTCACGGGCGCCGTGTCCGTGCCGGTGCCCCTGGACGCGGGCGCGCGGCACGACCTCGAGGCGATGGCTGCGGCCGTCACGTCCCGCACCAGGGTCGTCGTCGTCTGCAGCCCGAACAACCCCACCGGTACGGCGGTGGGGCGCGCCGAGCTCGAGGCCTTCCTGGACCGGGTCCCCCCGCACGTCGTGGTCGTCCTCGACGAGGCCTACCGGGAGTTCGTCCGGCCCTCCGTCGCCTCCGGGAGCCCGTTCGACGGGGTGGCGCTGCAGGCCGAGCGGCCCAACGTGGTGGCCATGCGGACCTTCGCCAAGGCCTACGGGCTGGCCGGCTTCCGGGTCGGCTACCTCGTCGCCGACGAGGAGATCGCGGCGGCCACCCGCGCCTGCTCGCTGCCCTTCGGGGTGTCCTCGGTGGCGCAGGCGGCTGCGGTCGCCTCGCTCGAGCGCGAGGCCGAGCTCTTCGAGCGGGTCGAGGAGGTCGTCGCAGAGCGGGTGCGGGTGGTGGAGGCGCTGGACGCGCAGGGCTGGACCGTCCCGGAGGCCCAGGGCAACTTCGTCTGGCTGGGGCTGGGTGAGCGCACCGGTGACTTCGCGGCCGCTGCGGAGCGGGCCGGGGTGATGGTGCGCCCGTTCCCCGGCGAGGGCGTCCGGGTCAGCATCGGCGAGCCGGCGGCCAACGACGTGCTGCTGTCCGTGACGGAGGCGTTCCGGCACTGAGACGACCACGTATGCACAGCCCGGGAACCCCCGCTACCGGTGCGCCACGGTCGCGACCTACTCTGGAGGGGAGCCGGTCCTGCTCCGCGTCGGGAGGCCCGAGACACCCCCGCCCGGGCCCGACACTTGCCGGAGCGACCTGCTTCCCGTCGTGGGGCTTGCGGCGGTCGCCCCCCAGGCGCTGCGAGCCCCACGACGACCGCCCTGCACGTGGCGCCGTTCCGTCGTGCCGTCGTGGCCTCATGCCGTCCTGGCGTCGTGCCGTCCAGGCGTGAGGGTCATCCGGCGTCGGCCTCCGCAGCAGCCTTGAGCCGCTCGAGCGTGCCGTCGATACCGCGCCGGTTGCGGGCCGGGAAGCCGGCCAGCGCCAGCACCCGGAAGACCGCCGGCCGGTACCGCGACGCGTCCCAGGTCTCGGTGACGCGGGTTCTGCCGTCGACCGTCTGCTCGAGCTCGTAGCGCCAGCGGTGCGCCCCGAAGTGCCGCCAGGCGATGCGCCGGTCCGGCTGGTGCTCCACCACGGTGTTCCAGATCCGGTACGGCACGGCGAAGAGGCGCATCGAGACGGCGAAGCGATCCCCCGTGGCGGCCAGCCGAGCCGGGCCGGTGACCACCCTCCGCACCGACCCCGACCCGTCGATGCGCGGGTGCTGGCGCGGGTCGCACAGGATCGCGAAGACGACGGACGGTGGGGCGTCGACGACGGTGCTGGCAGCGACCACCCGGTCCCCCGAACCACGAGCGGCGGCGCGGGCGCGACGGAAGTCCACCCCAGGAAACCTAGCGGCCGGAGGCAACCGAGCCGAAGAGCACCAAGTCGCCGCCAGATCCGGTCACGTGATCCGGGCGCCCCAAGCCGATCGCCCGAGGCGATCGCGACAAGCGACTGAGAGACGGCTGCGGGTCCCGGCCGGTACCGTGGGAGCCGTGGACCGGTGTGGTGCCGGTCACAGCACGATCGCGGACGGCGCCGCACCACCCCCGCGCGCACCCGACAGCGGCTCGTGCGCTCCCCCACGAGGGCGACGGCGACCCCGACGCCCGCGAGAGCAAGGAGTGCGCATGGCGAACCCGTCCGGCTTCGGACCCGACCTCGGTGAGGTGTTCGGCCCGCAGCAGAGCGGCGGCGGACCCGAGCTGGTCCAGCTGCTCAGCCCCGAGGGCGAGCGCGTCGAGCACCCGGAGTTCTCCTTCGGCGCCGACCTGTCGGCCGAGGCAGAGGCAGACACGATCCGCGGGTTCTACCGCGACATGCTTCTCGCCCGCCGTGTGGACACCGAGGCCACCGCGCTCCAGCGCCACGGCGAGCTCGGGATCTGGGCGCAGCTGCTGGGGCAGGAGGCGGCCCAGATCGGCTCCGGCCGGGCGCTGCGCCCGCAGGACTTCGTCTTCCCCACCTATCGCGAGCACGGCGTCGCCTGGTGCCGTGGGGTCGACCCGCTGCGGCTGCTCTCCCTGTTCCGCGGGGTCGACCAGGGCAGCTGGGATCCCGACGAGCACGGCTTCGGGATCTACACGATCGTGATCGGCGCACAGACCCTGCACGCCACCGGCTACGCGATGGGCCTTCAGCGCGACGGCGCCGTCGGCACCGGCGACCCGGACCGGGACGCCGCCGTGGTCGCCTACTTCGGGGACGGCGCCAGCAGCCAGGGCGACGTCAACGAAGCCTTCATCTTCGCCGCCTCCTACAACGCCCCGGTGGTCTTCTTCTGCCAGAACAACCAGTGGGCCATCTCCGAGCCGATCGAGCGCCAGACCCGGATCCCGCTCTACCAGCGAGCCCTGGGCTTCGGCTTCCCGGGCGTCCGGGTCGACGGGAACGACGTGCTGGCGTCGTACGCCGTGGCGCAGGCGGCCCTGCAGCGCGCCCGCGACGGGCAGGGGCCGACGCTCGTCGAGGCCTACACGTACCGGATGGGC
>DASQDP010000146.1:0-21834 GCA_035634095.1 Nocardioidaceae bacterium
TCGCATACGTCAGTGTGAGCGCACCGCCACCGCCACCCCAGCCCCGCACCCTCACAGCCGCCCCACAACGCCGACAGACGCCTGCCGACGCAGACCACCCTGCGCCCACCCGTGCTTGACACGCCCTACAGCCAACTAGGCGTCTGCGGTCCCCAGGCGGACCAGGCCGAACGCCACCGCGTACCGGTGCCCGAGCTCCCCGGCGACCTGACCCCGGCCGACCGCGGTGCCGGGCGGCAGTGCGCCGGCGACCGCCGCGAGAAGCTCGTCGTCGCCGGCCAGTCCGCCGACCACGACCACGGTGGTCGGCTCCTCCCCCAGGCTGCGCAACGCGCGCGCGACGTTCCCCCCGACGAGATCGACCTTGAGGCGGACCCGCAGGGCCCGCCACTCACCCGGCGCCAGGGTGCGTGAGAAGGCCAGCATGCCGGCCGGACCCGGCACGACGAGGGACCCGATCGAGTCCGGGGACGCCGGGCTCTCGAGGAAGTCCCGGCCGCCGTCCTCGGACAGCAGCAGCTGGGGCGCCTCGACCCGGTGCGCCGGCCCCCGCTTCACCCATTCGGCGGCGGCCGGCGTGGCGTCGGTCAGGATCGCCACGGACGCGCGGAGCAGGTCGCCCGCCCCGGCGGCCACCACCGCGGCCGACCGTGACACGGCGTCGACGGTCCCGCCGCCGAGGTCGACGACCACCGACGAGCTGCCCGCCCCGGGGGTGCTGAGTGCCCCGGCGCGCGCGGCCCGCGCCTCCGAGGCGATGGTGTGCACCGGAATGCCCAGCAGGGCGGCCAGCTCCTCGGCAGGGTCGACGTCCAGGACCGACGCGCTCAGGGCCGCCAGCGCCACGGGCCGGGACCTGACCGCCGCGCGCCGCGCCTGCACCGCCTCCGCGATGACCCCCAGGTCCACCGTCCACAGGTCGTCCACCGGGGTCACGGTCCGGTCCGGTGGGAGCGCGTACCCGGTCGCCGCCCCCACGCCGGCCTCCCGGAGCCGGAGATGTCCGGTCAGGAACGACACCGGTCCCCCGTCGGCCAGCTCGACGACCCCGTCCTCGTGCGGGTCGCGGGCCGGGACGCCCGACAGCGCGACGACGGCGTTGCCGGTGTCGAAGAGCGTCGCCGCCACCCGGGCCGCGTCGGCGAGCTCGGCCTCCGCGAGCCCGAAGGCGTCGGCGAGCCGCAACGGGTCCGTGAGGGACCGCAGCAGCCGCCCTCCGGGGACCACCTCGACGGCCACCAGGTCCGCCGCCAGCACCGGTCGCCCGTCGAACTCGTCGACCACCGGAACGCTCCCCGCCAGCCGGTTCGCGACCAGCACGCCCTCGTCGTCCTCGACCAGCACGGCGGCGACCCGTCCTGCGCCGACCAGCGGACCGAGCTGCTCGGCGACCGCGGCGAACCCGGTGCCGCGCGGGACGACCACGACCAGCGGCTCCCGGCCGTTCCCGCCCTCGCCCAGCAGGACGGGCCGCCCCACCCCGAACCCCGTGCCCCCGACGGTCCGGGCTCCGGCGGCGGCCACCCACAGCCGCCCGGTGTCCGGCGGCGCCTCGGACAGCGTGCCGCTCACGGTGCGCACCGGCCGCAGGGGCGCGACGAAGGCCCGGTCGGCTCGCAGGGCGTGGTCGCGCTCGAGCCGGCGCACCAGCCCGGCGGCCGCCCGCAGGCTCTCGGGCGAGCCCTTCGCGCGACGAGTCGGGGTGCGTCCCGCCGTCACGTGCCGAACTCCCTGTGGTGTCCACCGGCCGATCACGACCTCGGTCGTGGCGTTGCCGACGTCGATGCCGACGACGACGGTCACCTCAGCAGGCCACGCCGTGCGTACACCTCGGCGGCCTCGCGGACCAGTGCGGCGGTCAAGGGGGCCGGCACCGCGTCGAGCCGCCCCGCGAGGGCTTCGAGCTCCTCGGCCGATGCCCGGTGCGGGCGCAGGGTGTCATAGAGGCCCAGCACGTCCTCCTCCGACATCAGGGCCAGCTCCGCGGCCCGTCGCAGGTTCGCCGCCAGCTGCGCGTTGTGGTGACGCTCGGCCACGGCAGCCTGACGGGCGAGCGTGTCGGGATGGATGCGGACGTCGTCGGCCTGCAGCTCGCTGCGGGTCAGCCGGTCCACCGTGAGGTCCGCGGAGTCCCTGCCGGAGAACGCAGTGGTCACCAGCGGACCTCCAGGTCCTCGTTGCCGATCGTGGCGTCGACGCAGGCGCGCTCCAGCGCGACCAGCGCGATGACGCTGGTGTGGTAGCGGGCCTCGATGGCCTCGTCGGTGTAGGGGTTGCGCGCCGGCACCGGAGTTGCGCCCTTCGCGTGACGGCCCGCGTTGCTGCCGAGCAGCCGGTAGAGCGCGGGGGTGATGATCGGCGCCATGCTGTAGAGCTCGAGGTTCGCGAGGGGGGCGAGGTCCCGCCGGTGGATCAGGGCGGTCCCCTTCCCCTGCAGGCCGATCCCGATCCCGGATCCCGAGAGGCGCGCCGCGACCAGCCCGACCATGCCGAGGTCGAGCGTGCTGTTCACCCGCACCACCCGCGCCCGGCACCCTTCCTCCTCGAGCCCGGCGAGGAGCTCGCGAAGCACCTCGGCGACGGGGAGACCGGACAGGGTCCTCCAGACCGTGCGTCCCACCCCGGGCGAGACCCCGATGACGACCTCCCGCGGGTCGCTGCCCTGGGCAGCCTCGCCGACGGGCACGAGGAAGCTCCCGGCCCACAGCGCCTGGTCCTCGCGGAGGTCCTCGACGCCGCGCGCCTGGCGGATGGAGTCGATCTCCGCCTGCCGCTCGGGAGACGGCTGGTAGCCCGTGCCGGGCCCGGCGTAGTCGTTGGGGTCCGTGACCAGGCTGAGCACCTGCATCGACTCGTCGAAGATCGCCGCGGTCTGCAGGTGGTCCCCGTGCACCCGGGCAGCCAGCATGTCGAGGACGCGACGCGCCGGCTCGTCGTACCCGCACTCCTGCAGGGCCGTGGCGACCTCCAGCGACCCGATGCCCGATCCGCGGATGGCCTGTGCCGCGCTCAGCACCACCATCGGGTCCGGGTCACCGAGGTCCTTCGAGCCGACGGCGTCGATCGCCAGCTCGACGTGCTCGTCGGTGAAGTCGGCGAGTCCGAGGTAGCGGTAGACGTCCCGGCACGCCTCGGCGGCCTCGCGTCGCAGCCGGCCGATCTCGGTCGCATCAGCGGTCCTGAGCCCGCCGTCGACCCCCCAGTCACGCTGCATCGCCAGCCAGTCGTCGATGTCCTCGGCGTTCCACTGCGACGGCCCGAACATGTTGTCGTACCGCTGGATGCTGCCGAAGCCGCTGCACACGTAGTCGCTGCCCGCCAGCAGGATCGGGAGGGTGCGCGACGTCCGCCGCACGTCGGACTCCGACATCAAGGCGTCGTTGCCGGTGCACGCCTCGAGGTTCCGCGCCATCACCATGAGGTTCTCGGCCATCAGCTCGCGCACCCCGGACGGCACGGCGCCGGCGACGCTGGCACCGTCGATGCCGCCGTTCTGCACCCCCTGCACCCCCAGCGCGCGGGCGAGCGAGACGCAGCGGGACTCCAGGTAGAGCATCGAGCAGCGCTCGGCACCCCCCATGAGGACCTCGGCGCCCGCCCCCGACGAGACGCGCATCTTCACCCCCCGGCTGGCGTACGCCGCCGCGAGGATCGCCTTGCTGTACGGGGTGTCGTCGCCGTCGACGAAGACCGACTCAGTCCCGTAGAGGCTCACCGTCTCGGCGTACGACACCAGGCCGCGGATGCCCATCTCCAGCTCCATGGCCTCCTCGACCGAGCACTGCACGAGGACGCCGGCCGACGCGACAGCGGCACCGACCGTCACCGCCACCGCGTTCGACGGGGCGTCGGCGAGCACCGGGACCGTCGTCTCGATCTCCCGGAACCCGAACGCCGCCGCCGTCGCCGCGTCGGCCGCGAGGAGCAGCGGGTCGTCGAGCCGGTTGGTGACGTGCGCCTGGTTGCTCGGCGTGCGGCGCGCCCGCATCTTGGTCATCGCGATGACGAGCTCGGCCGGACGCAGCAGCCCGACGACCCGCGCCAGCTTCGCGGGGGTGGTCCCTGCGCAGAGGCGGACGACCTCGGCGCGCGACGTGTCGACGTCGACGAACAGGCGGGCGAAGGCCACGTCGTCGAGGGCCATCGCCTCCTCCGCGACCGCCAGGTCGACGCCGTGGGCTGCGATCATCGCGTCCAGCGTGTCGAAGTCAGCAGCGGCGCGGCCGTCCATCTCGACGACCCGTCCGTCACGCACCACCAGCGACGGCGACGGATCGTCAGGGCTGTCCGTCGCCTTGAGGCCGAGGGCGACGTCCTCGTGGGCGAAGCCGTCGAGGTTGACCCGCTGCTGGTCCATGAAGCGGATCCGGCCGACCGGCTGAGCACCCATCCGTGCACCCTAGCCGCGGGACCTCTTCGCGGCGAGGTCCTCGAACACCGCCAGGGCGCTCCGAGCGCAGGCGGCGTCCTCGTCCGCTGTGCCTCCGCTGACTCCGACTCCGCCGACCACCACCCCGTCGTACCAGCAGGGCAGTCCTCCGGCGAAGACGACGTAGCGTCCGCCGCCGTTCGAGTGCAGTCCCCACAGGGGACCACCGGGCGCGGTCAGCGGCCCGAGCAGGGCCGTCTCGATCCTGTGCGCGACCGCGGTGAACGCCTTGTCCACGGCGAGGGTGGGGCCGGCGATCTCGGCGCTGTCCATGCGCTGGAAGTGGACCAGGTGCCCTCCCGCGTCGACCACCGCCGCAGAGACCAGCGCACCGACACTCCGGGCGCGGTGCAGCGCTGCCTCGGTCATCAGTGCTGCCGCAGTCAAGTCCATCACGGGCGCAACCTATGCGATCCGAGGCGTTGCGAGGTGAACCGATCCCGTGCCGCCACCCGTACAAGAGGCGTACCCGAGATCAAGGAGGTGCGGTGCGGTCGCAGCATGCGGCCCCGGCCGTGGGGCTCGGCGGGGTGGGCGTCCTGCTCGCGGCGCTGCACGTGCTGGTCGGTCTCGACGCCTGGGGGTGGGCCGCCGGACTCGGCGGCGGCGTGGTGATGAGCCTCTGCCTGAGGGGCGGAATGCGCCGTCTCGGCAGTCCGCACCTGGGGCCGGCCGACGTCGTGACCCTGGTCCGCGCCGTCCTGACGTGCGGCGTCGCAGCTCTGGTCACCGACTCCCTGGTCGGGTCGCCCGCGGGACCCGAGCTGGTCGCGCTGGCCACCGTCGCGCTGGCTCTCGACGCCGTCGACGGCCGGGTGGCCCGGTGGACGCGCTCGACGACGCCGTTCGGCAGCCGCTTCGACGGCGAGGTCGACGCCTTCCTCATCACCGTGCTGGCGGTGCACGTCGCGTCGGGCTTCGGTTGGTGGGTCGTCGCGATGGGCGCGGTGCGCTACGTGTTCGGGGCAGCCGGGTGGTGGCGGCCGTGGATGCGCGGCGAGCTGCTCCCCTTCCGGTACTGGCGCAAGGTGGTCACCGCGTCGGTGGGCACCGTCCTGGTGACCGTGACGGCCGACGTGCTCCCTCGACTCGTCAGCCTCCTCCTCCTGCTGGGCGCGGCAGCGCTGCTCGCCGAGACCTTCGGCCGCGACGTGGCATGGCTGTGGCGTCGGCGACCCGCCCGGACCGCAGCGCCCGCAGAGCCCACGGAGACCGAGCCCGAGACGCTCGACGGCCCGGTGGCGGCGGCCCCGAGGCGCTCCCGGCTGCCGATGGGGAGCGCAGTCGGCCTGCTGGTGGTGTGGGTCGTCCTGGTCGCACCGAACCAGACCTACCTGCTGGGGCCCTCGGCGTTCCTGCGCATCCCGGTCGAGGGGCTGGTCCTCGTCGGCCTGGCGCTCGCGCTGCCGGACCGTGCACGACGGGTGATGGCAGTCCCCGTCGGACTGGTCCTGTTCGCGGTGACGCTGCTCAAGCTGCTGGACATGGGCTTCTTCGCGGCATTCGACCGCCCCTTCGACCTGGCCAACGACCGCGGCTACCTCGGACCGGCCATCGCGATCCTGAGCGACTCGGTGGGGCGTGCCGCCGCGGTCGCCGCCGTCGCCGTCATCGCGGTGCTCCTCGTGGTGCTCGCGATCGGCCTGCCGGTCGCCGTCGGCCGTGGCACCGCGCTCCTGGCCCGACACCGACGGGGCTCCGTGCGAGCCCTCGCGGCTCTGACCGTCGTGTATGCCACGTCCGCCGCACTGGGCCTGCAGGTGACGGCGGGGGTGCCGTTGGCGTCGCTGAGTGCGGGCCGCCTGGCGGTGGACCACGCGCGGGACCTCGCGCGAAACGCCGAGGCGCAACGGCAGTTCGACGCAGCAGTGCGGACGGACCGCTTCCGCACCACCCCGGGCGGCAACCTCCTCAACGGCCTGCGCGGCAAGGACGTGCTGGTCGTCTTCGTGGAGAGCTACGGCCGGGTGGCGCTCGAGGGTCCCCCGGAGGCGAGGCGGCTCCGTGCGATGCTGGACGCCGAGACGCGGCGCCTGGCGGCCAAGGGGTTCTCCTCCTCGAGCGCGTACCTGACCTCGTCCACCTTCGGCGGCCTCAGCTGGCTGGCCCACGGGACCCTGCAGTCAGGACTGTGGGTGGACAGCCAGCGACGCTACGACGAGCTGCTCTCCGGCCAGCGGCTCACGCTCAGCCGAGCGTTCGCCCGGGCGGGCTGGCGCACCGCCGCCTTCCTCCCCTCTGCGGGCGACCCGTGGCCGGAGGGGAAGCGGTTCTACCGGCTGGACAAGGTCTACGGGCGCTGGGACGTCGGCTACCGCGGTCCCCGCTTCGGCTTCTCGAAGATGCCTGACCAGTTCGCCCTCGAGGCCGTGGGACGGCTCGAGCTCCGGCGCTCCGGGGGCCGCCCGCTGATGGCGGAGATCGACCTCGCCTCGAGCCACGAGCCGTGGGCGAAGGTCCCCCGCATGGTCCCGTGGGACGCCCTGGGGGACGGGTCGGTGTTCGAGCAGATGGCGGACGAGGTCGAGATCCCGGTCCGGGAGCTGTGGGCGGACACCGACGACGTGAAGGCCGCCTACGCCCGGTCCGTCCGCTACTCGCTGCGCGCGGTGTTCTCCTTCCTGCAGCGCCATGGCGACGAGGACACCGTCCTGGTGGTGCTGGGCGACCACCAGCCCGGCACGGTCGTGACCGGGCACCGGGCCAGCCGAGACGTCCCGGTGACCCTGATCGCCGGCGACCCGGCGGTGAGCGAACGCATCACCGGCTGGGGCTGGCAGCCCGGCCTGCGCCCGGACGGCCGGGCGCCGGTGTGGCGGATGGACTCGTTCCGCGACCGCTTCTTCGACGCCTTCACTCGAGGCACCGTCCGCCGGCCGCCTGCGCCCGGTCCAGCAGCTCGTCCTCCCGCTGCGCCTCGCGCAGAGCCTTCGCCGCCAGGTAGCGACCGTTGACCGGCGACACGTGGCGCCCGGTGGGCAGGCGCCGGTCGACCTGGATCCCCGCCTGCTCGAGCTGCGCGACCTTGTCCGGGTTGTTGGTCAGCAGGTCGATCCGATCGACGCCGACCGCCCGCAGCATCTGCGCCGCGACCGTGTAGTCCCGCTCGTCGCTGGCGAAGCCGAGGGCGACGTTGGCCTGGTAGGTGTCCAGGCCGGAGTCCTGGAGGGCGTAGGCGTCCAGCTTGTTGTAGAGGCCGATGCCGCGCCCCTCCTGCCGCAGGTACAGCAGGTAGCCCCCCGCGTCGGTGACGCGTTCCACCGCCTCCCTCAGCTGGGGGCCGCAATCGCAGCGCTGGCTGCCGAGGACGTCGCCGGTCAGGCACTCGCTGTGCACCCGCACGAGGGGGGTGCCGACGGTCCGGGTGGTGCCCAGCGATGCGTACTTCCCGAGCCCGAGGGCGACATGTTCGCGCCCGTCGCGCAGCCCGGAGAAGCTGAACACCCGCGCGTCAGCGGTGTAGCCGTCGCCCAGTCGCAGGGGCAGTCGGACCTGTCCACGGACGGTGGCAGAGCTGATGGGTGACGCCACGAGGCTCTCCTTCTCTCTCACGATGCATCGACGAAGCGGGGCGACAACGCGTAGCGCAGCAGTACCACGTCGCCGAGCTGTCGGGTCTCGGCCAGGTGGGCTCGGCGGCCCGGGTGCCAGGGGAAGGCGCCCTCCCCCACGAACCGGGCGGCTCGCGAGGTGCCGACGAAGAAGGGAGCGACCACGAGCTGCAGCTCGTCGGCGAGGTCGGCGGTGAGCATCTGGGTGTGCACCCGACCGCCGCCCTCGACCATCAGCCGCAGGACACCGCGGTCCCCGAGGTCCTGCACCATCCTGCGGACGTCGACCGGCTGGCCGCCGTCGATGACGGTCGCCACCCGGCCCAGCCGGCTCCGCGCGGCGGGCAGGGACGCGGTCGCGCAGTACACGAGCTTGTCGGTGCGACCCTCGGTGAAGAAGGCGCTGCCGGGGTCGAGGTCCGCGCGTCCGGTCAGCGTGACCTTCACGGGGGTCTCGGGGCGTCCCTCCTCGCAGCGTCGCCGTCGCAGCCCCGGGTCCCGCACGAGGAGTCGCGGGTTGTCGTTGCGCACCGTGGCGGCGCCCACGAGGATCGCGTCGCACCCGGCCCGGACCGAGTCGACCCGCTGCAGGTCGGCGTCGTTCGACAGCACCAGCCGCTGCCGGGTGCCGGCGTCGAGGTAGCCGTCGAGGGACATCCCGCAGCTCAGCAGGACGTAGGGGTGCTCAGCCATGGACCGTGCCTTCCCCGGCGAGCGGCGTCGGCGGCCTGCGGGCCGGGTCGGTCGGCCGCCCGTCGCGCCGTGCACCCGTGGTCACGACGAGGACGACCGCCCCTGGGAGGTTGGCGACGGTCACCATCGCTCCGTAGGCCACCGCGACGGCGACGCCCTGGTCCGCGCCCAGCCCCGCGGCCGCGAACGCCCACGCGGCCATGCCCTCGCGCGGTCCCCACCCCGCGACGTTGAGCGGCAGCCCGGCGGCCAGCAGCACCAGCACCGCCAGCGGGAGCAGGGTCGCCGGTGCGGCCGACAGGCCGACCGCGCGCGCCGCGACGAGGTACGTCGTCAGGTGGAGGGCGACCGCCACCGCGGACGCCAGCACCACGCCCGGCCAGGCCCCGCGCGACAGCAGCCCGAGCCGCACGTCGTCGGCGACCGCGCCGAGGAGACGGTCGACCCCCGCGGTTCTCGGACGGCGGCGGAGCCGAGGGAGCACCAGTGCTGCGACTCCGAGGCCGACGGCGAGCAGCGCCACCACCACCGGCATCGTCGAGCGCACCGGTGAGGGGAGCAGCAACAGGACCACGAGCGCGATCACCGCCTGCACGGCCTGGCCGGCGAGGCGCTCCCACGCGACACCGCGCAGTCCGCGTCCTGCGCTGCCGGTCTGCCGCCCGTGCCGCACCCCTCGGTGCACGTCGCCGAGGATGCCGCCGGGCAGGGTGGTGTTGAGGAACTGGGCGCGGTAGCACGCGGCCAACGCCGGCCCCATCCGCATGTCGACGCCCAGACCGCGGGCGACGAGCAGCCAGCGCCAGGCGCACGCGGCGGTGGCCGGCACGGCGAGAGCAGTGGCGAGCAGCAGCACCCACGGGTCCAGCGCTGTCAGGCCCCCGACGAACGGGTCCAGCCCGGTGTGCCACAGGACCGCCGCCAGGACCGCGGCCCCGCCCCCCAGTCGGAGCCACCCCCAGACCGTCCCCGTGGTCACGCGGCCACCTCGTCCAGCACCCGCGCCACGCGAAGGGCGGTCTGCGCCCAGTCGGTGAGGCTTGCTCGCCGCCGACCGGCCACAGCCCGCAGGTCGCGGCGCAGGTCCGCCTCGCACAGCCAGCGGCACAGTGCGTCCGCCAGTGCCCCGGCGTCGTCCGCCGGCACCAGCAGTCCCGGCCGGCTCCCGTCCGCAAGGGCTCCGAGCGCCTCCGGGACCCCGCCCACGTCGGTGACCACCACCGGGATGGCTCGCGCCAGCGCCTCGGTGACCACCATCCCGTAGGTCTCGCCGCGGCTGGCCAGGACCAGCACGTCGGCGGCGGCGTACGCCGAGTCCAGCTGGTGGCCCGTGCGGGGACCGGTCAGGACGACCCGGTCGACGAGGCCCACCGCCCGGACTTCCTCGCGCACCTGTGCGACGAACGCCGGGGCCAGGTCGAGGGCACCGACACACTCGCACCGCCAGGCCAGTGCCGGGGCCTGCTCCGCGAGCCGAGCCAGTGCCCCTACCAGGACGTCGTGCCCCTTGCCGGGGACCACCGCCCCCACGCACAGCAGGCGTTCGCCGGTGCTGGTGCCGGCCGCCGGCGGCGCGGGGTCGACGCCGGGCTGGACGACGTGCACGCGGGACGCGTGCACGCCGTACGTGCCTCGCAGCCAGCGAGACGACCAGTCACTGGTGGTGACCACGGCCGCCGCCGCGCCCATGACCGCGCGCTCACGCCCGAGCACCTCGTCGTGGGCGCCCGCCTGACCCAAGGGCATGTGCACGAGGACCACGAGCCGCAGACGCCGCGACGCCGGGACGAGGGCCTCGGGCGCCGCTGAGGCGACCAGCCCGTCGACGAGCACGACCGACCCGTCGGGCAGGGCTGCGAGCAGCTGGTCGAGGGCCCGGTGGGAGTCGGAGTCCGCGCACGGCCAGGTTCCGCCGACCGGTCTCAGCTGCACCGACCAGCCGGCGCCGGGGAGGGACTCCCGCAGCCGTCGGTCGTAGGTGTTGCCTCCGCTCGGTCGGGAGGGGTCCTCGACACCGTCCGGGACCACCATGTGCACCGTCCGCTGCAGGATCACGGCGAGCGCTCGTAGCTCGCCCACGCGACGTGGGACTCGTGCAGGGTCACCACGATGCTGGTCACGGCGCCCGCCGACGCGAGGACGCCGTCGCGCACCCGCTCCGCGAGCCGGTCGGCGACGTGCCGGGCCAGCACCTCGGTCGTGGTGTTGACGCCGGCGAAGACCGGCTCGTCATCGAGGTTGCGGTAGCTGAGCGCAGCGACCGCCTCGTGCAGCTGCTCCGTGGCCTGACCGATGTCCACGAGGATCCCGTCGGCGTCGAGCTCCGGCCCGCGGAACGTCGCGTCGACCAGGAAGGTGGCGCCGTGAAGGCGCTGCGCCGGGCCGAAGACCTCGCCGCGGAAGCTGTGCGCCACCATCATGTGGTCGCGGACCGTCACGCTGAACATGTCACCGGCTCCCGCCGTCGCTGGGGTAGGTCAGGGTGTGGCACAGCCCCGGCAGGTCCCCGCGCGCCAGCACGGACATGACGTCCGGAAGGTCCGCGAAGCAGGACTCGCCCGTCAGGAGACCGTCGAAGGCAGGGTCGCGGAGCAGGTCGAGGGCCACCGAGAGCCGGTCGGCCGGAGTGCGCCGGCCACGCCGCACGGGTGCCACCGTGCCGACCTGGCTGGCGCGGAGGGCGAGGCGGCCCGAGTGGAAGCCCCCGCCGAGGGACACCGTGGTCACCTGGTCGCCGTACCAGCTGAGCTCGACGACCGTGCCCTCCGGAGCGAGCATGTCCAGGGACTGCTGGAGCCCCGACGAGGTGGCGCTGGTGTGGAAGACCAGGTCCTGCCCGTCCGGGGCCTGGTCGGGGAGCGCGAACTCGACGTCCAGCGCTGACGCCAGCGCGGCGCGGCCGGGATCGACGTCGACCAGCGTCACCCGTGTCGCCGGGATGCGCGCGAGCAGTCGTGCGACACAGCAGCCCACGCTGCCGGCTCCCACGACCGCGAGCCGGTCGCCGACGAGCGGAGCCGCATCCCAGAGCGCGTTGACAGCCGTCTCGACCAGTCCGGTGAGCACGGCCCGCCGCTCCGGCACGTCGGGGGGCACGACGGTCACTGCCGAAGCGGGCACCACGTAGGCCGTCTGGTGGGGGTGCAGGCAGAAAACCGTGCGACCCACCAGGTGCTGCGGTCCCTCCTCGACGCGGCCCACGTTGAGGTACCCGTACTTCACCGGCCCCGGGAAGTCGCCCTCCTGGAACGGCGCCCGCATCGCGTCGTACTGGCTGGGCGGGACGTGGCCGCCGAAGACCAGCCCCTCGGTGCCTCGGCTGATCGCGGAGCGCAGCGTGCGCACCAGCACCTCGTCCGGGCCGGGGGTGGGCAGGACGGCAGGGCGGATCTCGCCGACGCCAGGCTCCCGCAGCCAGAACGCCCGCGCCTCGCACGTCATCGCACCACCCCATCCCACCGGGCGTGGACGCACGGGTGACCGCGTGCCTGCTCGGTGAAGCCTTCCTTGGCCTGCTCAACGGAGCAGGCGGGCGGTCGGTTCAATCCGCCAGACTGGAGCTCGGGGCCGCTGCGTTGAACCGACGCGGTGCCGGCAACGTCGAACAGGCGAGAGGAGTGGGATGCCGGACAGCGAGGTCGCGCTGATGCAGCAGCTGCACGACGAGCACGCCGTGGCACTGTGGCGGTTCTGTCTGCGACTGGTGGACGGCGACCGCGGCCGGGCGGAGGACGTGGTCCAGGAGGCCATGCTGCGCGCCTGGCGTCACCGCGCCGTCCTGGAGGGCTCCTCCCCCGCGCTCCGGGCATGGCTGTTCACCGTTGCCCGCAACATCGTGGTCGACGAGTGGCGGAGCCCGCGCTCCCGCCGGGAGACCCTGGTCGCCGACGTGCCGGATCCGGGGGACGCCGACGACCGCAGCGACCAGCTGCTCATGTCGTGGGTGGTGGCCGAGGCGCTGAGCGGCCTGTCCGTGGACCACCGCGCGGTCCTCCTCGAGTGCTACTACCGTGGCCGCTCGGTCTCGGAGGCAGCGCGCCGGCTGGGTGTGCCGCCAGGGACGGTGAAGTCGCGCACGCACTACGCCCTGCGGGCTCTGAGGCTGGCCCTGGAGGAGCTGGGGGTGGGCGCGTGAGCTGTCCGCTCGCCCACGACGACGCCGCGTACGTCCTCGGCGCACTGTCGCCCGGCGACAGGCTCGAGTTCGAGCGGCACCTGTCCGGTTGCCGCCGCTGCACCCGCGCCGTTCGGGAGCTGGCGGGGCTGCCCGGGTTGCTCGGCCGGGTCCCACCAGGGGTCGTGGAGCGGCCGGATGCCGACCCACCGGTGCCGGGCACGCTGGTGCCGGCCCTCGCGCGGGCGGTACGCCGCACCCGGAGACGAGTCACCGTCGCCACCGCCACCGGCGCCGCCGTCGTGGCCGGGCTGGCGGTCCCGGTCGTGCTGTCCCAGATCAGCGACAGCTCGGCCACGGCACCCGACGCCGACGCTCGCGGCTCGACCGGCGCGCGAGTGGTGTCGCACAGCATGGCTCCTGTCGGAGACGTGCCCGTGCAGGCGAGGGTGGCGCTGGAGCGCGTCACCTGGGGGACGCGGCTCGACCTTGCCTGCACCTACCGCCCCGGCTCGCGGGACGGCAGGCTGCCCGCCGCGATGGACTACATCCTGTTCGTGCGGACCCGCGACGGGCACAGCGAGCAGGTGGGGAGCTGGCGTCCGGTCGCCGGCAGGACGATGCGCCTGTCGGCCGCGACCGCTTCGAGCCGTGCCGACATCGCCTCGGTGGAGGTCCGGGCGCCCGACGGTTCGGTGCTGCTGACGCTGTCGGGGTGAGCGCCGGCTCAGACCGGGATCCCGTCCTTCTCCGTCACGAACGCGAGCTTGCGGACCCGCCCCGTCCGGAGCCAGTCGTCCCACAGACGGTGGGACGCGGCCAGCCGGTCCAGTGCCGGCTGCCCGGCACGCGCAGCGATCTGCGACCCGTGCGTCCCGAAGGCGGCGATCAGCGACGCGACCACCTCCAGGTGGTCGCGGCTCACGTCTTCCTGCCGGCGGACGACCAGGCCCACCCGATCCAGGCAGGCGGTCAGCTCAGCGACCGGCACCAGCCAGACGGTGTCCGCCTCCGGCATGGCGGCTGCTTCCGCGCCGGACAGAGGGTCGCCCGCCTCGAGGGTGAAGACGAAGCGCCCGCCGACCGGCAGCCGGGCGCAGATCTGGCGCAACAGCGCTTCCTTGTCGGGGAAGGCCAGGAACGTCTCCAGCAGGAGCACCACGTCGAAGGGACCCCGCGGGACCGGTGGGACCCTTCCCACCTGGAAGCGGCAGGGGAGGCCGGTGGCCCGCTCACGAGCGATGTCCACGGCGCTCTCACAGGCGTCGACCCCGAGGTAGGAGCAGCCCAGCGTCGAGGTGAGGAACCGTCCGGGCCCGGCGACGCCGCAGCACAGGTCCAGCACGGAGACGCCCGGCCCGACGCCGGCGTCGACTGCCAGCCGACGGATCTCCGAGGCACGCATGAAGCTCTCCTGCCCGACGAACTCGCCGGGTGGGAAGGCCGCAACCCGCGCCGGCCGAAACGCCTCGTCGAGCAGGGCCCGGTCGTCGCGTCTGCTCACCACCACGGGTACGAGCGTTGCTACCCTTCGGTTCACTACAGCGGGTCGACTGCGGAGAGCGAGATGACGACCGAACCGGTCCGGGCCGGCTCCGACTGGCTGACGCTGCGGGAGCCTGCGGACGCCGCCGCCCGGGACGTCGGGCTGGTCGAGCAGATCAGGGCGGGCCTCAGGCCGACCGGCGCACTGGAGGTCCACGACCTCGGCTGCGGCACGGGGTCGATGGCCCGGTGGCTCGCGCCGCAGCTGCCCGGACCCCAGCGCTGGGCGCTGTACGACCGGGACGCCGAGCTGCTGCCGCTCGCCGCGGGGAACGCACCGCAGCGGGCCGCGGACGGGGCCGACGTCAGCATCCGAACGCACCGGCTCGACATCACCAGGCTCGACCGGGGTCGGCTGGCGGGTGCCGCGCTGGTGACCGCGTCCGCGCTCCTGGACATGCTGACCGCCGTGGAGCTGGACCGGCTGGTGGCGTCCTGCGTGGCCCCGGGCTGCCCGGTGCTGCTCACCCTGACGGTCACCGGTCGTGTGGACCTCGACCCCCCCGACCCCGTCGACCTCATGGTGGGGGACGCGTTCGACGCGCACCAGCGTCGCGATCGGGGCGGTGGTCAGCTGCTGGGTCCCGACGCCGTGCAGGCCGCGGCCGACGGCTTCCGGCGCCGTGGTCGCGACGTGGTCGTCCGGCCCAGCCCGTGGCGGCTCGGCCCGGACCAGACCGGGCTGGTCTCGGCCTGGTTCGAGGGCTGGTGGGCGGCCGCCTGCGAGCAGCGTCCCGATCTGGCCGAGGTCGCTCCGTCGTACGCCCGTCGCCGACTCGACGAGGCCGCCGGCGGTCGGTTGTCGGTCACGGTGCACCACGAGGACCTGCTCGTCCTCCCGACCTGAGCCGCGGCGCCTGTCAGGCGGTGTGGCGGACCTGGTCGCGTGCCTCCCGGTAGTACAGCGCCTCGAAGGCGGTCAGTCCGGCCAGGACGCCCGCGAGCAGCGCCAGGGTGGCCAGGGCCGGCAGCCCACCGGCCAGCACCGGGAGCGCGAGGAGGGCTACGGCGACGACGGCACGCGGCCGGTTGACCGAGCCGACGTTGCGCAGCCGGAAGGCGAGGTGCGCGAGCAGGTAGACCGCGACTCCCCCGAACATCGGCCACAGGGCGGCGGCGGGCAGCGGGTCGGACAGCTCGTGATGGCTGGTGTCGGCGACGTACTCGGCCACCTTCTTCATGCCGAGGGCCAGGTAGATGACGCCGGCCAGCATGGGGAAGTGCAGGTAGGTGTAGGAGTCGCGGGCGAGCCGTACGCGCTCCTGTCCCTGCGTGGAGTGCAGCACCCGCTCGGCGACCAGCCCGACGACGTCGAAGTAGGACCACCACAGCGAGACGCTGACCGTGAGGCCGAGGAAGGCTGCCACCAGCAGCGCGACCGTCACGGGGTTGCCGGCGACGCCGACCCCGAGCGCGATCATGGACTCACCGAGACCGATGATGAGGATGAGGCCGTGGCGCTCGGCGAAGTGCCCGGGGGCCGGCAGCCGCCAGTCCGCTCCGGACAGGTAGATGCCGGTGTAGTCCACCACCAGCGCCACGACCCACAGCGCGGTCTGGGCGGCCCCACCCAGGAGCGCCCCGGTCACCAGCAGCACCGCGGCCACGGCCACCGGCACCGCGGTCCTCCGCAGCTGTCGGCGCAGCGCGGTGTCCCCCGCCGCCGCGACGGCGTACACGGCGAGGTGGAGGACGCGCACGAGCGCGATGCCGACCGCCAGCACCACTGGCGCCTGGAGGCCGCCGCCGCTGTCGCTCCATGCCTCGGGGATGCACAGGGCGACCACGAACATGACCGTCATCGCCGCCACCACCGCCAGCCGCACGACACCCTCGTCGGCCTGGGCCTGGTTGCCCAGCCAGGCGTAGCTGCACCAGGCCCACCACAGCAGGGCGAGCAGCACCAGCCCCCGGACCGCTCCGCGCCAGCCGAGCTCGTCTGCCATCAGCGCCGTGACCTGGGTGATGGCGAAGACGAACACGAGGTCGAAGAAGAGCTCGAGCGTGGTGACGCGGTGGTCCGCGGTCGTAGGCCTGATGAGCCGGAGCAGCGACGACATCCAGCCATTGTGGGCGCAGGTCCGGCGGCTGGGCGAGAGGCCGCTTTCGCGACTCCCCTCAAGTGACCCCGGCGGGCGCGCCGATGCTCCCTGGAGAGGTCGCGCCGCCCGCAACCGGGCGGCGGACCGAGGCGGAACACCAGCGACGACAGTCTGTCCAGGAGCGTGCATGGCGGTCACCCCCCTCGAGCAGGGCCTGGCGAGCTGGTTGCCGGGGTGGCGCGGCACTCGGACCGAGGCGCGGTCCCCGGATGTCGACGAGAGGCTGAGGCGACGACGGACCCAGATCCGGTCGCTGCGCCGGCGACTGGTCGCGGTCGACCTCGCCTCGGCGCTGACGGTCGCCGGTGCCGTGCTGGGCGGCGGTCGACCGCTCGCGGCGGCGATGGCGCTCTCGGTGTTCCTGGCACTGGCCGCGCACAGCTGCACCGCCGACAGCGCTCGCTCCCTGGTCGCCGTCCGCCCTCTCGTCAAGGCGGCGCTCGTCCTCAGCGGAGCCGCCTGCGCCCTGGTCGCCGTGCTGGCGACCCGGCCGGCAGGACAGGAGGTCCTGCTCGGTTCACTCGTCCTCGTGCTCGCCCTGCTGCCGGTCCGGCTTCTCGCCCGCCTCCCGGGGCCCGCCGCCCGCTACGGCACTCGAGGGCAGAGCCGACTGCTGGTCGGTGACAAGCAGGCGCTGGAACGAGCCGCGACGCGCCGGCGGACCAGCGCAACCTCGCGGGAGATCCTCGTCGTCACGCGGGCCGAGCGGCCGAGCGCCGACCCAGCCCAGGACCCGCTCGTCGCCGAGCGCCCACCCGAGACCGAGCAGCGCACGGCGTACGACGACCGGAGGGGCCCGCACGGCCTGGTGGAGCGTGTGGTGAGGACCGCCCTGGAGACCGGAGCCGAGCGGGTCACGGTGATCCCCGGCCGGAGCTGGGGGCAGCCGCAGCTGCGCGAGCTGTCCTGGCTGCTGGAGGGCACCGGCATCGACATGGTGATCAGCACCGAGCTGGACGGCATCGCCCCGCACCGGGTCGACGTCGTGTCCCAGGACGGCCGCCTGATGATCAAGGTCGGATCCGCAAACCCCCGCGGCGTACGAGCCCTGCTGAAGGGGATCCTGGACCGCCTCGTCGCGCTGGTGCTGCTGGTGCTGGCGGCGCCGGCGCTGCTGGCCATCGGCGTCGCGATCAGGGCCGAGTCGGCGGGGCCGGCGATCTTTCGCCAGACCCGCGTCCGCGAGGGCGGCGCGACCTTCACGATGTACAAGTTCCGCACCATGCGCCTGGGCGCGGAGGAGGAGCTGGGCGGCCTGCAGGAGCTCAGCATGCACGGCGCTGACAAGCCGCTGTTCAAGCTCCAGGACGACCCGCGCGTCACTCGGGTCGGCGAGGTGCTGCGCCGCACCTCTCTCGACGAGCTGCCGCAGCTGGTCAACGTGCTCAAGGGGCAGATGTCCCTGATCGGCCCGCGGCCCGCTCTCCCGGTCGAGGTGGCGATGTACGACTTCGTGGCCCGGCGCCGGCTGGCGGTGAAGCCCGGGATGACCGGACTGTGGCAGGTCAGCGGGCGATCCCGGCTGCGCTGGGACGAGTCGATCGGCTTCGACCTGGAGTACGTCGACAACTGGTCGGCTGCGGCCGACGCGTCGATCGCGATCCGCACCTTCCGCGCCGTGATGACCAGGGACGGCGCCTACTGAGTGAGCCCCAGGCCGGCGGACCGGCTCACGCCAGCGGCAGGAACATCACGTGCAGGCCGACGTAGCCGTGCTCGGGATGGTGGAACGCGCCCGGCACGGTGCCCACCACCTGGAAGCCGAGTGAGCGCCACAGCGCGACCGCCACGGTGTTGGTCTCCACGACGGCGTTGAACTGGATGCCGCGGAAGCCGTGGGCGCGGTGCCACTCCACGACGTACGTCGCCAGCGCCCGTCCCACGCCGCGTCCCCGTGCGTGGCCGGCGACCAGGAAGCTGGCGGTGCCGATGTGGCACCGCGCCCCTCGCGGTTCCGGCCCATCGTGGCGGTCCCGAGCAGCTCCTCGCCCTGCACCGCGACCACCGTGGCGCCGGGTCGGCGCGTCATCCAGAGCGGCCTCGCCTGATCCGAGGTGAGCCCCGGGTCGTAGGCGTAGGTCTCCCCCGCCTGCACCGTCTCGGAGAACACCGGCCAGATCTGTGGCCAGTCCTCGTCGAGCGCGTCGCGGATGTGCACCTCAGACGGCTCCGGGTGGCCGGTCCGTCGTGCAGTGCACCACTCCCGCCGGGTCCCGCAGCACCGTCCACTCCGCCGTACGCCGCACCTCGTCGGCGCCGAGGGCGAGGTGCCGGGCGGTCACCGCATCACGGTCCTCGCAGGCCAGGTCCAGGTGGGCGGTGACGGCCGGCTGCTGGTCGTCGAGCCGCTGGAGCAGGAACGCGTAGGGGATGCCGCCGGGACGCACCAGCCGGTTGAACTCGTCGGGCTTCTCCTGGCCCGTGCGTGCCCAGCCGGTCAGGGCGGACCAGAAGTCGCACTCCAGGTCGTAGCGGTCGGCGGGGATGTCCAGGCAGACCTGGTCCACGGCGCTGCGGGCACCGGCAGGCCCCACGGCCTCCGGTCGGGTGACCTGGTCGCGGTGCCGCACGAGGCAGAACGCCAGCCCGCCAGGCGAGGTGGCGACCACCAGCCCGTCCTGGCGGTCGGTCACGGTGGCACCGAGACCCGTCGCGCGCGACGCCTCCGCGTCCGGGTCCGCGACGTAGAGGTCGGGGTGCACGCCGACCGGTCCGTCCTGGATCCGCTGCAGCCAGAGGCAGGGGTGGCCCGTGGGCGGCTCCAGCGGCAGGAACTCCCCACGGTCACCGACCGGCTCTCCCACCACCGAGCCGGTGACCGCGGCCCAGAACTCCGCGCTCGCGTCGAGCCGGTCGGCCGGCACGTCGACGAAGGCGGAGACCCAGCGGACGCTCATGTCTGCCCACCGGCAGGAAGTCGTTGCCGCGCGTCGTCCAGCTCGTCGAGGTCGACCGGGAGGGACATGGGCCACAGGCTAGCGGGAGCTCAGCCCAGGCCGGCCACCACGTCGTAGCCGATCCGCAGGATGAACGCGCCCACCACCAGGATGAAGAACACCCGCACGAATCGGCTGCCCCGCGACACCGCGGTGCGCGCCCCGAGGTAGCTGCCCAGGAGGTTGCACACGCCGACCAGCAGCCCGACGCGCCACACCACCGCCCCCTGGCTCGCGAAGACCAGCAGGGCGGCGACGTTGGTCGCCCAGTTGGCCAGTCTCGCCTTGGCCGAGGCGTCGAGGAAGTTGTAGCCGAGCAGCCCGACCAGGACGAACACGAAGAACGAGCCGGTTCCCGGACCCAGTGCGCCGTCGTAGAAGCCGATGACCAGCCCGGTGAGCATGGCCGCGCCCAGATGCCGGTGCCCGGTCCAGCGCAGCTCGGTGACCTCGCCGAGGTCCGGGCTGAGCAGCACGTAGGCGCCCACCACGACCAGGGCCACCAGGATGATCGGGTTGAACGCCGCCTTCGGCAGGTACGACGCCGCGACCGCCCCGGCGGCGGAGCCCAGGAACGCCACCGCCATCAGCGGCAGGAACGTCCGAGGGTCCGGACGCACCCGGCGGTAGTAGGTCAGCGAGCTCACCGACGTGCCGCAGGTGCCGGCCAGCTTGTTGGTGGCCAGCACCTGCACCGGAGTCGCACCCGGGAACGCCAGGACCAGCGCCGGCAGCTGCACGAGCCCACCACCGCCGACCACGGCGTCCACGAAGCCCGCGAAGAGCCCCGCCAGCGCGAGCAGCACGAGGGTCCACACCGTCGGGTCCTCCACGGCCCCGACCCTAGATGCACCCCCGGGCGGGCACCGCCGGGCGCCTACGATCGAGGGATGCGCATCGTCTCGCTGCTGCCCTCGACCACCGAGATCCTGTTCGACCTCGGGGCCGGCGACCAGGTGGTCGGCGTGACGTTCGAGTGCGACCACCCCGCCGAGGCGCGGGAGCGGGCGATCGTGTCGACGTCCGCGATGCCCGAGGGGTTGGCACCCGCGGAGATCGACGCGTTCGTCGCCGACGCGCTGCGCCGCGGGGAGGACCTCTACCACCTCGACGAGGGCGCGCTCGCCGGGCTGGACGCCGACCTCGTGGTGACCCAGGACCTGTGCGCGGTGTGCGCCGTCGACGTCTCGGTGGTCGACGACGCACTGGCCCACCTGGGGTGCACCGCCGAGGTGCTCACGATCGACCCGCACACGCTGGAGGAGGTGCTCGCCTCCGTGTCCACACTCGGCAAGGCCACCGGCACCGAGGCGGCCGCCGAGGACCTGCTGCGGTGGCTGCGACGGCGGCTCGCGGACGTCGTACGCCGCACCGCCTTCCGTCCTCGGCGGAGGACGCTGGTCCTGGAGTGGACCGACCCGCCGTTCGCGCCGGGTCACTGGGTGCCGGAGATGGTGGAGCTCGCCGGCGGGGTCAGCGTCCTGGGGACGGCGGGTGAGAAGTCGTTCCGGGTGGACTGGGGCTCGGTGCGCGAGGCGGCGCCGGAGGTGGTGGTGTGCGCGCCCTGCGGCTACGGGCTCGACCGCTCGGTCGGCCTGGCCGAGGACGTGGTCCGCTCCGGGGCGCTCCCCGACGGCGTGCCGGTGTGGGCCGTGGACGCCAACGCCTCCTTCGCACGCCCGGGACCGCGGCTGGTGGACGGGGTGGAGGCGCTGGCCGGCATCCTGCACCCGCAGGTGGCGGACGCGTCCGCGCTCGCCCGCCAGGTCCGCTGAACGGGGCGTCCAGCCGGCTCCCGCCGAGGCCCGGCTTCCGCCCCTCGGAGCGCCGGCCCGGCTAGCGGGCGGCCAGGTAGGCCAGCAGGTCCTGGCGGGTGACCACCCCGACCGGCGCGCCCTCCTCCTGCACGAGCAGCGCGTCCGCCTTCTCCAGCTTCGCCACCGCCGCGCCCACCGACTCGCTCGACCCGACCGTCGGCAGCGGCTCGTCCATGTGCTGCGCGACGGGATCCTCCGTCGGAGGGGTGCAGGAGAAGAGCGCGTCGAGCAGGTTGCGCTCTGAGACGCGGCCGGCCACCTCGACTTCGACGATCGGCGGCTCGGCGCGCACGACGGGCATCTGCGAGACGCCGTACTCCTGCAGGATGTGGACGGCCTCCGCGATCGTCTCGCTGGGGTGGGTGTGCACGAGGTCAGGGATCCGGCCGGTCTTGCCCCTCAGCACCTCGCCGAGGGTCTGCGTGCTGGTGGGCGGCAGGAAGCCGTACTGGCTGAGCCACTGGTCGTTGAACACCTTGGCCAGGTAGCCGCGGCCGGAGTCGGGCAGCAGCACCACGATGACCGCGTCGTTGCGGCCGTCCTCGGTCAGCTCGTGCGCGAGCTGCACCGCGGCGAAGGCGGCCATCCCCGACGAGCCGCCGACCAGCAGCGCCTCCTCGCGCGCCAGCCGGCGGGTGAAGCCGAAC